>CADAXO010000012.1:0-19531 GCA_902791885.1 Oscillospiraceae bacterium
TATGGAGGATACTGCGGCTGCGGGGAAGAACCGCTTTGATGTCGTCATCCTCGACCCTCCGCGCGAAGGAACGACACCTGAATTTATAAAGGCATGCGGCAAGCTTAATCCTTCCAGGATAGTGTATGTATCGTGTAACCCTGAGACGCTTGCAAGGGATCTGAAGCTTTTCGACGGGGAGGGGTACAGGCCCAAGAAGGCATGCCCCGTGGATATGTTCTGCTTTACCGAGCATGTGGAGTGCGTAGTTTTTTTATCCAAAGTTATCTGAACCGCAGAAGTTTCGGGTCAGCCTTGTAAATTGATATTGCACATCGATACATCCCCTCGTATAATCTAATTACAATAAACGAACATAAGTTTGTTATTAATATGCGAAGGGGGATTAGATTATATGGAAAAAGCGATAAAGAAAGATACTATTCATGCTAAAGGTATTGACATAGGCATATACACTAATGATTTTGAGAATGAATTTATATCTTTAACGGATATTGCAAAATATCGAAATGCCGATGATCCAAGATTTGTTATTCAAAACTGGATGAGGAACCGGAACACCATTGAGTTCCTGGGTGTTTGGGAACAACTTCATAATCCCGGTTTTAACCGTGTGCAATTCGAGGCGGTTAAAGCGGATGCCGGTCTTAACAGATTTGTTATGACACCAACAAAATGGATTGAACAGATGAATTCTATTGGTATCGTGTCTAAATCAGGCAGATACGGCGGCGGAACATATGCGCATAGTGATATTGCCTTGTCATTTGCTACATGGATTTCTCCTGAATTTCAGCTCTATATTATGAAAGATTATCGCCGTCTTAAGAAAGATGAGAACAGCCGTCTTTCACTCAATTGGAACCTTAATCGTGAGATAGCAAAACTCAATTATCGTATTCATACCGATGCAATCAAAGATAATCTGCCACCCGAGCTTACTAAGGAACAGATCTCATATAAGTATGCAAGTGAAGCTGATATGCTTAATGTAGCGGTGTTTGGTATGACCGCTAAGCAGTGGCGCGAGAATAACCCGGGAAAGAAAGGCAACATCAGAGATCAGGCCAACCTCAGCCAACTGTTGGTAATGGCTAATATGGAAAGCTACAACGCGATATTGATCGAGCAAGGGAAGGGGATGTCTGAGCGACTGGTTCAAATCCGAGAACATGCCGTAAAGCAAATACAGACTCTGGCTCAAGTAAGCATTGATAATCTTCCTAAGATTGCAGGAGATGAAGGCGATGGGAGCTAATAAGCATAATAACCAATGTAACATGGCAAATCTCATCACTATCGTCAGGATCATTTTCAGTATAGCGTTGCTGTTCTTCCCTGTGTTTTCTCCGGTGTTTTATGTGCTGTATATAGTTGCAGGGGTCTCCGATATGATCGATGGTGCTGTTGCGCGGAAGACCGGGACTGTCAGTGAGTTTGGGTCAAGGCTGGATACGATAGCTGATATCGTATTCGTTGCGGTCTGTCTTATAAAGCTGCTTCCGGTATTGGATGTTCCGGTTTGGCTTTATATATGGATCGGTATCATTGCACTGATCAAGGCGGCTAATATCGTTGCAGGATATATCAGGCAGAAAAAGTTTATATCAGTGCATTCCGCAACTAACAAAGTGACCGGAGCGCTGCTGTTTCTCTTGCCGCTTACACTTGCATTTATAGATCTAAGGTACAGTGCTGTGGTGGTCTGCACGATTGCGACAGTGGCGTCAATTCAGGAGAGGTATCTCAATGAGAATCGAGACAGAAAGACTGATCTTAAGACCGTTTGAAGAGTCTGATTATGATGATCTCTATGAATTCCTTCGGATAAAGTGCTTGGTCACTTAATATCTCAAAACTCATATTCCGTGACCAAAAAACACCTCAATTGGTCACGGAATTCAGCCATAGAAAAAACCGTGACCAAGTATGCTTCATTCTGGTCACGGAATTCTTATATACAAAAATAAGTTACCAAACTGAGCCAATTTTGGTCACGAAATCCGCAAATAGAGAATTAAGTGACCAGGAAGATTGCAAGGTCGAGAGAATGGATACATCTATACTGTGGGTATAATTATTACTCTTCTATTTGTATTAGCGGTGTATTCAAAACCGAAGGTCCCCCTTATAGAATTAAGATGACAGGGGGAACGGGGATATGAAGAAGATTATTTACATCATACTTGTAGCTTTGCTGATAGGCGGAATGAATTACTTGCTTATCACAAGTGCTGTTGAACACGAGTACAGATCTGTAGAGAAACAATATGCTGCTCTGGAATATAATCTGACGGCAAGACCGTTAACCTACTCCGACAGTTATTATTCAAACAGATTATTAGTAGAGCCTGTACGTATCTCTGATGATCAGGATCAAGAACAGGAGATTTCCATAGTACACGGAAGCGGGCGCATTACGGCCGTCAGTGGTGATCCAACTTCAACGGATTTTGATTACGACGGCATATATAGCTATACCGTTGTCACTTTAAACCGACTTGATATGACCGTTGACGACGGAACCGGTTATGATGAGCACTATTATGCCTATTATGAGACGGATTTCACCTTTAATGACGGTGACAGGAGAGTCCTTCGCGTGGACGATGAGATAACTTTCGATTACTATATTAACTCCCATGGAGAAAGAGTTCTTACTCAGGTCACAGATGACCGCGATCCTGTCGTAACTGCCCGGAAACTTTCCGAGCGCGAGGCGCAGATTCAAGCCGATAAGCGCAACGCGAAAGTATCAGTAATATTAAAGTCGTTGTTGCCTGTTTTTATCGAGATCGGACTTTTTACAGGTCTGTATTTCATCCTTAAGAAACTTAAGTCGAACCCTGAGAATTCATGGAAGAAAGTATATGTTATTTCTTCAGTGCTGATACTCCTTGCGCTGAACATATGCAGTTACATATTCTTTGTTTGTCAGGATATATTTTTGAACGGAAGCAGGCTTCGCTGCGCCTTACTGGATGCAGTATATCCGTCGTTGACGGTAAGTATAGCAGTGGATCTGATCTTCGCTGTATTCGCTTTATTGATATTTATGCTGATAGCCATGAAGAAAAAAGACAAAAGCATCATCGGTGCGATCATATTCATAAGTATTATCGGTGCGCTCATTGTATTTTTATACCTGTCTATTCAGTCATACATGGAAAGAGCCCGTAATGCGGCTGTGTCCGTGCGTGCGCATGCTCCGATAATCTATCTTTATAACGATGAGGATGAAAGTATTAATGTCAGGCTCGACCTGGACGGCGAACTTGATGTCACATATCCCGAGTACAATGACGGCTTCGGCTGGAATGTAACAGCATCTTCTGACGGAACATTAACAGATGAGGACGGCAATACATATCCTTTCCTCTTCTGGGAAGCTACGCTTAACATGGATTATGACTTAAGCCGCGGCTTCTGCGTTAAAGGCAGTGACACCGAAGAGTTCCTTAACGAAGCTTTGGACGAATTGGGACTTAATGAGACGGAAGCTTCTGACTTTATGTCTTACTGGCTCCCGCTGATGGAAGGCAATGAGTACAACGTCATCACATTCCAGACAACGGCCTATGAGGATGCGGCGGGGCTTCTTGTAACTCCCGCGCCTGATGTGACAGTACGTATCAATATGCTGTGGTATGAATCTTCTGAATATGTGGAAATGGAGCCGCAGGAACTTGAAGGAATGAACCCTGCTCTTAATGACCGCGAAGGCTTTACTTTGGTCGAGTGGGGCGGCGAGATGATAACGCCTTGATCAGCAGGAAGTCTCCATTCTCATGCGCTGAATCCTTTCGGCGATACGCTCCCTCTCGGCAAGGCGGTACTTGAAAGCAAGCTGTGAAGCTTTTCGAAAAGCTTTCTTCTCAAAATATGCAGCCAGAACCATCCAGCCTGATACGATCGCTACAAGCACTCCCGCATAGATTATGTGCATGAAGCCTGCGGTGCCCTGAGCCATAAAAGAGACTACGCACAAAGCTGTAAACAGTACTCCCAAAAGGACCATGGATGCCTTGAGCCTGCGTTCGCTGAATCTTAAGATAAAAGGAATCTTCTTGCATTCTTCTTCGTAAAGGAAGTTAAAGATATCATCGTTTCCCATTTCTGTTTCCCCCCCGGTAAATGTTCCTACGGGCTTAATGTAGCGGATTGGAAATCCCGCTCCAATGGTCAATCCGCATGCGTTTTGTTGCTAAAGCGACACTATCGTGCCGAAGTGTTGCTTGTTATAATCCTTAAGTGCACGAAGCAGGAAGGGAAAGCGTATGAGAGCAGTTGTAACAAGAGTAAGCGAAGCGTCCGTAACCATAGACGGAGAAGTAAAGGGAAAGATCGGCAAGGGGTTTCTTGTCCTTCTCGGAGTGCACGAGGACGACGATGAAACCATGGCAGAATATGTGGCAGACAGGATCTGCGGCATGAGGATCTTCGAGGATGAGAACGGGAAGATGAATATCAATCCCAAGGACGCGGGTGCGGAGCTTCTTATCGTGAGCCAGTTCACGCTTTATGCCGATGTGTCCTCGAGGCGCCCGGGGTTCTTCCACGCGGCAAGACCCGAGAAGGCGATCCCGCTTTACGAGTCGGTTATAAGCAAGTGCAGAGAACAGGGCTTTAAGGTTGAGACGGGAGAGTTCGGTGCTGACATGAAAGTGCAGTCCGTAAACGACGGCCCCGTCACGATCATCATCGAAAAGGAAGTTTCCCCCAAGGCTTAATGAACGATACAGGCGTTGTTTGTTGCCTAAACGACATATTGCCTTGATATTGCCTGTTGTGTTGAGTGGTTGTATGTGTTTTTATTAAGGTACAAACACTAAAGATAAGGGGGTAATGATCATGGATCCTGAGAAGAATGAATTAGAAAATAAGAATTTGGAACTGGACATTAATGAGCTTGAAGGTGTTAACGGAGGTGTAGCCGTCGGCTCGATCAGACCGGTTGACAGAACAGGTATTGCTGAAAGAGCAGGACTTACTGATACAGGCAAGACCGGAGAATCGGTAAGATACGTTGATCACTTCAAGAGAACACCTGATCTGGACGTTTAAGATTATGAACACCGGGCGTTGATTGAGACGCCCGGTGTTGTTTTTTGAATGTTAACTTTCGCGTCATAAAAGCCCTATATGATTTGTTTAGAATAATGTTCATAACTTCGTCAGGAGATACTTATGAACATTACCGAGAAAGACGGAAAGCTTATTATCGGCCTTGAAGGCCGTATTGATACCAATAATTCACAGACAGTTGATAAAGAACTCACGGAGGCGTTGGAGGCTCACCCCGGATTAACGCCTGAATTTGACGCATCGAAGCTTGAGTATATATCGAGTTCGGGCTTAAGAGTCCTGCTTAAGGCGCGTCAGGGAAGCGATGAGAGTATAGCGATCACTGATGTGTCGAACGATGTGTACGACATCTTCGACATGACCGGCTTTACCGATCTTTTCGATGTAAGCAAGCGCTTGAGACGGATCGATGTTGAAGGATGCGACCTGATCGGCCAGGGCGGGTACGGATCCGTGTACCGTATCGATGAAGAGACAATAGTTAAGGTGTATAAGTCCAATATACCGAAGCCCATGCTTGACAGGGAGCGCGCACTGGCACAGAAAGCGTTTAAGCTCGGGATCCCCACAGCGATCTCGTATGATGTCGTTAAGTGCAGCGATGCTTACGGTATTGTCTTCGAGCTTATCAATGCCAGGACTCTGGCCGAGATCATCGCCGAGGACCCTGACAAGGTAACTTCGTATGCATACAGGTGCGCTAATGTTCTTAAAGAGATGCATGAGGTTAAAGTTAAGCCCGGAGAACTTCCGGACTCAAGGAAGAAGATTATCGAATGGGCCGAAAGCTGCAAAGAGTATCTTACTCCCGAAGAAGTGGACCTCATTCTCGATTACTTAAACAACAAAGTTCCAGACGGGAATTCGTTCCTGCACGGCGACTTCCACTGCAAGAATATTATGGAATCAAACGGTGAGCTTATCCTGATCGATATCGGAGATGCCACTATGGGTCATCCGGTGTTCGATCTTGCTCAGATCCTGTTCTCACAGACCATCATGCCTCATACAACGGCGCCTGAGAGGGCAACAAGTCTTCTCGGATTCCCGCCTGAGACAGCGCAGAAATTCTGGGGTGTACTGGCATCGACATACTTCGGGACACAGGATCCGGAGCGGATCAAAGAGATCTCCATGATGCTTACTCCGCTGTCGCTTTGCGGTTTGGGCTACCACGCTATGCGTTACGCGGTAAACGATCCCGTTGTCATGGAAAGAGTATTGAATAATCTTGTCAGAGGCAGGATCCTTCCTGCTCTTAAAGATCCTCCGAAGATCGAGTTCTGAAGATGAGGTAAGGCATGTTTGAGATAAGACCTTTTGATCCATCGATAGACTGCAGTACTCTTGAACCCGGCGAAATGATATGGCACCGGGCACATGAGGAAGGCGGTACGAGATATCATGTGGATACGGACGATGCATTCGATATCGTCTATGTAGACAATGATTCTTACGAACCCGCGGAACTTTACCCGTCATACGTGAAGCCTCCGTATATGGCTTCATATAACACCTACGATGAGTACGACAGAAGAAGTCTTTACCTTGATCTGTTTCTTGGGTTCAGCGACATTTGGTTCGAGTCAGTTAACGAATACACTGTGGCTCTCGCGAAAGTCTGCCTGACGTTTACAAAGCTCGAAGTCTATTTCAAGGACAAAAGAGCGAAGCTTTTTATCGAAGGAAATCCCAGACTTCATGTTGTGGATTCTTTCCCTGAAGAAGCCGGAACGCCTGCACATATGGCGGTTACCGATAAGTTCGATATGGGACTTAGAAGCGGGTTCTGTTCATTAAGTCCGACCAATGCGTTTCATAATGTTTTCTTCCTTCAGTGGCTTTTGGACGGAATAGATCTTGATCAGTTCAGATTTGCAACCATGCATTTTGACGACCACGGCGGCCTTGGTTCCAATCTTGCCAACTTCAGAAAATACGAGAAGATCTTCGGGAGGTTCGGCATTAAGTTCATCCTTAACGAAGACCGGTTCGGCAAGTATCCGATTACCATGCTTCGTAAATATTTCTCCTTCGATTTCTCGTCGGAAGAAGCTGTGCCGGAGAACACTTTGGTTATTCCGAATCAGTTTATCTTCACAAGGACAAAGCCCGGCTTAACAACGAAAGTAACGCTGGACACTTCTATCCTTGCGCCTGAATTTAAGAAGAACATCGACTTCTACTACGATTCGTTATTCGGCGGCAGGAAGATGCTCGGAGTGTTAATAAGGGGAACCGATTATCTGACGGCAGGACTTAAGGGAATAAGAAAGCCCGCGGCGGTCGACGATATGAAGGACATGATATCGCAGTGGGTCGAAGAATACGGCTATGAGAAGATATTCCTCGCGACTGAAGATATGGAGATCTTAACGAAGATGAGAGATATCTTCGGGGATAAGATCGCTGCTGTTGCGCAGGAGAGGCTAACGACTGCGGACCTTAAGCCCGGGCAGATCATAAGCGAGCTTGAGAAAGAACTTTATGAGGGCAAAGAATACTTCGACCGCATGGAGGATACGACTGCGAACTATTTCTACGCGCTTTATATACTCTCCAGATGCGACGGTTTCATTTGCTCGGGTCAGTGCAACGGATACGATATAGTAACGGGCCTTAACGAAGGGCGTTTCACAAGAACTTACGTCTTCGAGGTCGGAAGGCAGGCGAAGTAAGGGGACAGATGCTCCCTTTATTTATGTGCGGGGATCTTAAGTATCAGCTTCTCCGTAAGCGGGTGGATACACTTTACAAAAAGCACGCTCATGGCTCCGAAGATCAGGCTTGAGAACAAAGAGATTCGTCCGTCAAAGTAATTGAACTTCCATGCGGCATAAGACCACAGCCTCTCATGCAGCAGGGCCTCTGTAAGGTAAGCTCCTATAAGCTCGAAAATGGTAGCGCCTGCCGTGCTTATGATGAATATGAGAAAGATATTGTGTTCCTTCTTAAAGAAGAACGGGAGTATTACCGCGAAGAATCCGTAGATCGGAAGGATGGGGATAGGGAGGACGCCGCGTTCGGCATACTGTCCCCAGACTATCGATGTGAGAACTGTCTCATAGATCCAGCCGATGAACCCGCCGATTATAAAATCCGCGGCCATTACGGGCAGCTTGCGGGTAATGAATTCCTTGGGGGTCATGAGCGGTCTCCTTCATTAAAGATTCACAAATACTGTACCACATAATTGACAAACGGCATCGCGGCTGATAAATTGCTTATGAATGAATATTCATTCAGTCATAAAGGAGGCCGTTATGCCCAAGACAGAAGAACAGTGCAGACAGATAAGGGAAGACATGAGAAGCAAGATCTTGAAAGAGTCTTCGCTTTATTTCGCAAGGAACGGATTTGCAGATACGAAGATCGGCGACCTCGCGAAGCATATCGGCATAGGCCAGGGAACGATCTATCTTTACTTTAAATCCAAAGAAGAGCTTTTCGATGAGATAAGAAAGAACGCGAATAACGAGGCCGAGATCAAGAAGCTTAATCTGCTCGCGAAGCTGCCCATCCCCGCGAAGAACAAGATAGAGAAGATCTCCGAAGAGATAGTAAGAAGCCTTACGGCGGGAGAGGAGTATGCGGTCAAGATAACGCTTTACACGCAGCTTCTTCTTGAGAGCGGAGAAGGCGCATATTCAAGCGAACTTTATAAGATCCTCGCGAAGATCATAAGGCAGGGCCAGAAGGAAGGCAGCATCGTCAAAGAAGACCCGCTCTACCTTGCGGATCTTTATTGGGGTGTGGTCTACCTGTGGGCTTTGAAGAGTCTTTTTATCAAGGACCCCAAGGCCTTAAAGGCGGAGACACTGAACCGTCTTCTGGAGGTGTGAGATGAGAAAGGTAGCGATAATAACCGGAGCCACCGGCGGAATCGGAAGAACCTTCACGGACAGGATTAATTCTTACGATGAGATTGACGAGATCTGGGCTGTCGGAAGAAACGCTGACAAACTCGAACTTCTAAGACAAAAATACATCAAAGTAGTGCCCGTGCAGGCGGATCTTTCAGAAGGCGGAGCCGATATCTTAAGAGCAAAAATCGAAGCGGAGCAGCCTGACATAAGGATGCTGATCAACAATGCAGGGCTTGCACATATGGGCCTTTATAGAGATATGGATCCGGCGTTTGTTGAGAAGATGTGTAACGTAAACTGCACTGCAACGGCGGTATTAACTTCAGTCTGTATTCCTCATATGAAGAAGGGCGCGAGGATATTAAACGTATCGTCAGCATCGTCGTTCCAACCTAACCCGTATCTTTGCCTTTACTCCTCAAGCAAGGTGTTCGTCAAATACTACTCGAGGGCATTAAACCTCGAGCTTAAGGGTGACGGGATCAGCGTCACTGCGGTGTGCCCGGGATGGGTCGACACCGGGATGCTCCCGCAGGAGAGGGGCGGGAAGAAGATCCGCTACTCGGGAATGATAAGTGCGGACAAGGTAGTGGATACGGCCCTTAAAGACAGTCTGAAAGGAAAGGATATGTCGGTGCCCGGATTCTTTGCCAAGTACTTCAGACTCTATTCGAAGTACACACCTACGGCGCTAGTGATGAGACAGTGGGCAGCGGCAACGAGGAAGTATATATGAAGCATCAGGTGGTATTCGAGAGGCAGGAGCTTTTCGATGTGAACATGATCATAGCCATGACGTTTGATGTTAAGGGGGAAGTGTCTTCCGGTGCTTTACAGGAGGCTTTTGCAGAAGCGGTAAAGTGCAATGAGATCCTTAACACGAAGGTCGTGATCGAGCCTGACGGAAGTGCGTTTTACGTAAGTTCGGATGAACCGGAGTCGCGCCTTATCATCACCGAAGAAGATCTTGATGAAGTCAGGATGCGCGAGGAGAGGATCCGTTTCAGGATCGAAGAGGGCGAGTATATAAGGGCTTTCGTTAACCTTGAAGAAGGGGGGATGAAGCTTCTTTTGCTTATGCACCACATGGGAGGCGACGGTAAATCACTGCTGTATTTTGCTGAGGATCTCTTAAGAAGTCTGGGAGGAGAGACGCTTCAGTTCAAGGAGATCAGGACAGCGGAACCTAAGGGTAAGCTCGATCCTATAAGCCGCGCGATAATCAGAAGTTATAACCGGAAGTGGAACGGGCATGTGTTCACGTTTGCAGACATGGATGAGGCTTACCGCGCGTACTGGAAGGACAGGAAGACTACGGTCGAAGTCGAGGTGCTTGAGGAAGAGGAGACGGCAAAGATCCGTGAGGAGTGCCGCAAGGCGGGTGCGAAGTTCACGGCTTATCTCATCGCCCGCCTCATCAAGGATACTAAGGGAAAGCAGGACGTGGGGCTTGCTGCCGACTACCGTCATGACGGCAACAGGTCGATGGGAAATCAGGCCTCGGGCACCTCGGTCGTATATCAATACGACACATCGAAAAGCATATACATGAACGCAGCTGCTATCCAAAAGAAGCTCGAAAAGAAACTCAAGTCTGAAGATTCCATGTCGTACATACTGAACTTTATGGGAACGCTGAAGCCTACACTTGTTGATGCGGTTAATCTTGAACATGCTGGAGCTTACAGCGACAAGACTTCCGCGGGCCTTGCGAAGCTTCTGGGCTTTACCGGAAAGACCAAAGACTTAAGTATCACGAATCTTACCGTGGCGGATATACCGGTTGTTTACGGATCATTTAAACTCGAGCGGATCGAGTTCACGGGACCGGTAGTTTCATACGGAAAGAATGTGGTCGGCGTGATCACATGTAACGGCAAAACCGTTATCACGAGACATAGAAGAACAGACTGCTGAAAAATATTAAAAAAATGTGAGAAAAAGGCCGTTTGCATCTTCCAAATTAGCAAAAATGTTTTATAATTGGGGCATGACCCCAATTGACCGACCGATAACAACTCTATATATGCTCATGTCTGTCGATGGGAAGATAAGTACCGGATCGACGGATAACATGGATGTGGACAAGGACTTCCCTAAGGTTGAGGGAGTCAGTGAAGGTCTGCACCAGTATTATGAGATCGAGCAGACGACCGATCTTTGGTCGTTCAATACAGGCCGCGTCCAAAAGAAGATGGGTGTCAACGAGAAGCCGCTTCCCGAGAAGACTCCGGTGTCTTTCGTAGTTCTTGATAACCGCCACCTTACCGAGTCGGGAGTTCGCTATTTCTGTGCACTTTCGAAGGAGTTCGTTATAGTTACGACGAATCCTGCCCACCCAGCTTATAACGTTAAGGAAGATAATCTTCACATCATATTCCAGAAAAAGATATCGCTCTCGGAGGCACTTTCTGTGCTTAAGAAAGACTACGGCTGCGACCGTATTACCATACAGTCCGGCGGCACGCTTAATGCCATGTTCTTAAGAGAAAAGCTTTTCGATTATATCGATGTTGTTGTTGCTCCCGTTCTCGTCGGAGGCAGGGAGACGTCCACGCTTATTGACGGCGAGTCTTTAAGGAACGAGTGTGAGCTTGATAAGCTCGGCCCCCTTAAGCTCATCGACTGCAATGTTCTTGATGATTCGTACTTAAGATTAAGATACGAGGTCCTCTGACAGTTTAATACCACTCCACGAAGCGTGGGTACAGCTTGGCCTGTGCGTGTGTTAGTCTTGCCTCACAAGGAGGAAAAACACTATGGATAAGTACATTATGGGAGCCGCGATAAAACGCCTCCGTGAGGAAAAGAACATGACACAGGAGGAGCTCGCCGCGAAGATCTTCGTGAGCAGTAAAGCAGTAAGTAAGTGGGAGACCGGACAGGGCTTTCCTGACATAAGTCTGATTGAGTCACTTGCAGGAGCACTCAACATTTCCGTTATGGAGCTTTTGTCGGGGGAGGATATAAGAAACCGCAACCGCTCTTCCAACATGGCGAAAATGAAGCTTTATGTGTGCCCCTTCTGCGGCAATGTTATAAGTGCCTCGGGCGAAGCTTCAATAAGCTGCTGCGGGATCACACTGCCGCCTTTGGAAGCCGAGCTATCGGATGAGGAACACATGATAAGCCTGCAAAGGATCGACGACGAGCTTTTCGTAAGCGTGGAACACCCTATGGAAAAGGATCACTTCATCTCGTTTATTGCAGCTGTGTCGGATCATCGCGTGCAGCTTCTTAAGCTCTATCCCGAGGGTAACGCAGAAGGAGTATTCAAGATAGACTATATAAAGAAAGTCTTCGCTTACTGCAACAGGCACGGGCTGTACGAGGCTGCGGTTACAGCACAGTCTTTCTAAAAGCTGTATAATCTACCTGTTATGGATACTGCAGGTTCTGTTGACGTATTAAGGAAAAACGAGATAGATGCCAATAAAGTAATGGTGGTCACTTTGATCGCCGTTGCTTTTACCACGATGATCAAATGGTTGCTGACCGACACCTATGCCATCACCAATCTCGACTGGGAAAGAGGTCATTACGTTTACGGAGCCATTATCCTTGAGATGCTTATCGGCGTTTTTATCGGAGTGCGTGTTAACTACAGACCGAAGTGGCTTAAGTATCTTCTGATGATGATGCTGATCCTGGCTCTCGCCGTGATCGACACGATGTTTACCTATAACGTTACGATCCTTGCCGTTATCCCACTCGTTTTGTCGAGCAGATATTTCTCATGCAGGTATACAGTCACGATCTCGATCCTGACCATGATCGTATTCATGATATCGAGTATTCTGGGTGTATACCTCGGCATTACGGATCTTAATGACATAGAGCTTCCGATAGGCACAGTCATTCAGATGGAAGATACCACATGGCTGTCGGATCTGTTTGAAGAGGGCAAAGTAAGTTTTGACAGGACGCTGGTCCTTGAGAATACCATCCGCTACACGTTCGTACTCGACTTCCTGCAGCTTTTGATAGTTGCCACGGCTTGTATTGCCATATCTTACCAGGGCCGCAGGATGATCTTCGAGCAGAAGGATATGACCGAGCGTGAGACAAGAGTTAAGGCGGACCTTGAACTTGCCGCCAAGATACAGTCCACTATGCTCCCTGATGAATCTTCCATGCCGGACCGTCCGGAGTTTGCTTTGGCAGCTTCGATGACTCCGGCAAAAGAAGTCGGAGGCGATTTTTACGACTGCTTCATGATCGATGGTGATCATCTGGGTATGGTTATCGCGGACGTATCCGGCAAGGGTGTTCCTGCCGCCATGTTCATGATGTCGTCCAAGGCGGTTCTTTCAAGTTTTGTTATGCCGGGCAAGTCGCCTGCGGAGATCCTGAACAGCGCCAACGATGTGATATTTGCTGGCAACCGTGAGTCTATGTTCGTTACGGTCTGGCTCGGTATTCTCGAGATATCGACGGGTAAACTTACGGCGGTAAACGCGGGTCACGAGGATCCTGCCATCATGGATCCCGATGGCGGATTCATCCTCTATAAAGATCTTCACGGCGTCGTATTGGGAAGCGTCAAAGGAGTCGAATACTGGCAGTATGAGCTTGATCTTAAGCCCGGTTCCAAGATCTTCCTTTATACCGACGGAGTGGTTGAGGCTATCAACAGGGAAGAGAAGATGTACGGAACCGACAGACTCATCGAAGTTCTGAATGAAGATAAGAACTCTTCTCCTTCTGAATTGCTCGGCCGGGTCCGCAGATCTGTTGACTCATTTTGCGGGGGTGTCGATCAGTTCGACGATCTCACGATGCTTTGTCTGGAGTATAAAGGCTCGGAAGATTGACTTAAGTGATATAATCTTCTCTTGTGGAAAAGTTAAAGCAACAATTTTTGAAATTCCTTCCGGCCCACGGATGGCTGGCTGTTATCGTCATGGTAGCGGTCAATATGATCGCTTATCAGGCTACCAGGTTATTTAATACCGGGTGGCATCATTATGATTTCTCCCTGCCGATCGATAACCGTTTTCCTTTGATTAAAGAATTTGTCATCGTATATATTCCGATCGCTTATGCCCAGTGGGTATACGGATTCTATCTTGCGGCAAGAGAGAAGAAGAAGGTGTGCTATGAGATCTTCGGTGCGGAGATAATCGCGAAGGTTCTGTGTATGCTCTGCTTCCTTCTCATTCCCACAACAATGGTAAGAAATGATGTAACCGCTACTGATTTTCTGAGCAGATGGGTACAGTCGGTTTACGATGTAGATCCCGCGGATAATCTCTTTCCGTCAATCCACTGCCTTGAAAGCTATGTGATTACACGTGCGGCATTCAGCAAGACCATAGGCATGGAACGATGCCCTTCTTGGTTCAAGTGGGCATGCATTCCCGTAACCCTTTTGGTATTCGCATCGACGCTTTGCCTGCGCCAGCATGTATTGGTCGATGTCATCGCCGCGATCATTGTTGTAGAGATCGGATACTTCTTCTCTACAAGGCCCAAGGTCATCGACCCGCTGTGTAAGGATTGATAAATAAAAGCCCCTCCGCTTTTAACGGAGGGGCTTTATTGTTGATCAGCTTTTCGATGTGGTATTACTTAACCCACTCTGTAACCAACGGAATGATGACGTCGGAATCTACGCCGAACTGGTCATCCTGATCTCCCTGGCTGTTGAAGTAAGCGACAAAGCTGTAATCACCTGATGTCCACTCAACGAGCTGAGCCTGTGTCTCACTCAAGTTGCTTGAGCAGTGAGCTGTGATATCACCGGCTGTAACATCCCATGTGTATTCATAAGTGTTATAGTCGCCTGAGATGTCGTCGCCGATGCCCTTACGTACTTTGATGATACCTGCGCCGATGTTTCCGATCGCTTCAGCAACTCCGTCCATACAACGGAACTGTCCGAAGTCGAGAGGACCGTTCGGTGTATCAGTTCCTGCAGGAGCAAGATCGAAACTGTCGATTCCTGCACCGGAAGCGGCTTCATCAGCTGAAGCAACATCTGACCAGGGATTAGGAATCTCAACAGATTCTTCAGCGATTGTCTCACCGGTAGCTGCCTGAGTCTCTGCGGTATCGTTGCTGCATGCAGCGATTGAGGATACCATTGCGATTGCCATGATCATGGCGATGATCTTTCTCTTCATATAACCCTCCCCCTCGGTATTATGCCGATAGTGTGATAACTGGATTATACCCTCCTTAATAATTACGGTGGTTACAGGCAAGTTACCTGTTGGACAGAGAAGGGGTTGACAACCTTCATACCTCGCGATATGATGTATTCCGTAATAGGGAGTATGACATGAGAGGAGGTATGACATGGATATTCAATTGAAGCGCGGACTTCTGGATGTTTGTGTACTGGCAGCCATCAGGAAGAACGACTCTTACGGTTACCAGATCATCAAAGATATGAAGCCGTATATCGTATTGTCAGAATCAACCTTATATACCATCCTTAAGCGCCTCGAGGCGGCTCATATGCTCACGGTAAAGATGGTGGAGTATCAGGGCAGATTAAGGAAGTATTACAGCATTACGGAACAAGGGATTAAGCGTATAGATGAGTTTATCGAGGACTGGGGAGAGATCCAGGCCATCTACCGTTTTATAACCAGGGAGGACGATTCGAATGAATAAAGAAGCATTCTTAAATGAACTGCGCAGTAAGCTTTCCGGTCTGCCGCAGGAGGATATTGATGAGAGAGTGTCCTTCTACCGTGAGATGATCGAGGATCATGTAGAAGACGGTGCGACTGAAGAGGAAGCAGTCAGCGATATCGGCCCTGTAGATGAAGTGGTCAAGACGATTATGGCTGAGATCCCCCTTACGAAGATCGTTAAGACCAGGGCTAAGAATAGGCAGAAAAAGAGTATGCCTGTATGGGCGATCATACTTCTTGTCTTGGGATTCCCTGTATGGTTCCCTCTGCTTATATCGGTGTTTGCTGTAGTGTTATCGATCTTTATCACTGTATGGGCGATTATCTTCTCGCTCTATGTAACGGATTTTGCCCTCGGTATGAGTGCGATCGCCTGCATTCTTGCTGCGGTTGTCTCATTTGCAGCCGGTAAGATTGCTTTAGGCTTTATGTGTATCGGCGCAGCTTTGATCCTTGCAGGTATCACGATCCTGTTCTTCTTCGGAATCTGGTATGTGGTTAAGGGCGTTCTGTTCCTGACTAAAAAGATGATGATCGGTATAAAGTCGATGTTTGTCGGTAAGGAGAGTGTGTGATGAAGAAGTTAGTAATTGCATCTTTGATTATGATCGTGGTCGGAGCCGTTATCTGCGGTGCGGTGTATGCTGTTAATGGTCCTTCAATTCTGGATCAGCAGAATCTTATTGAGAACTCCTATGATGTAGATGATGAGTTCACTGATATTACGGTCGACGTTACTCATAATGACGTCCGTTTGGCGGCTGCAAGAGACGGTGTCTGCCGTGTCGAGTGCTTAGACAGAGAAGGCATGGAACACGGGGTTTCCGTTGAAGACGGAACGTTGGTGATCACTTCCGAAGAGGAAGAAAAGACCAACTTCACTTTCATCGGTTTTACCAACCGAAGCCCGGTAGTAACGATATATCTTCCTGAGAATGAGTACGGCAGCCTTGATATCAATGCAACATCAGGGGACATCTATCTTGAGGACGGCATAGCATTTGATTCTGTAGATATCTCTGTTACAACAGGAGACGTCTCTATTGTAAATCTTGATATGGAAGGTGACATTACCCTGGATCTTGTAACGGGAGATGCAGAATTGAGCGATGTTACATGCACCAACTTGATTTATAATGGAACTACAGGAGATATCGGTCTGCACAATGTTATCGTTGCACAGCAGATGAAGATAGATATGCTCACGGGTGACGTATTATTTGACAGAAGCGATGCTTTCGAGATTTCCGTTGATGTTACGACCGGTGATATCGAAGGTGTGCTCCTTACAGCTAAGAGCTTCGACTGTTCTGCTGTTACGGGAGACATTTCTGTTCCGAGAGACGGCAACGGCGGCAACTGTCACATTCACGTCGGAACCGGTGACGTCTTTATACAAACAGCTTAACGCGCATTAGGCGAAAGGAGAAACCGCAAGTTTGCTGTCCTTATTCTACGGCATCATATTCATAGCCTCGCTCATCTTTACAGGGGTTTATGTCTATAACTGGCACAAGCACTTTGATGTGAATTTCACCATGATCTACACACTGGTGCCTGTTGCCTGTGTCGGTTATCTTCTGGCGTCTAAAGCAACTACGTTGGACAGTGCTGTCGCAGCACAGAAGATAATCTATATCGGAGGCTGCTTTCTTCAGCTCTTCATAACGTTAAGCATATTCAATCTTTGTAAGTTCGATATCCCGAAGTGGATGAGAACTGCGATGTTCGCGATCAGCTCGGTTATATATCTGTCCGTTCTGACGATAGGCGACAATAAGTTTTTCTACACAAGCGTCAAGCTTGATACAACGGGAAAGACTCCTCTGCTTATCAGGGAATACGGCCCCATGCACGCTGCCTACATAGTGATGCTGATGGGATTCTTCTTCGTCGGTATGGCCGCACTCATCTACTCATGGTTTAAGAAGAAGGAAGCACCGAGAAGAGTTCTCATGCTTCTGGTAATCCCCGATATAATCTGCGTATTATGCTACGCCGTAACGAAGATCATCGGTATCGACATCGATATCTTGCCGGCGGGTTATATCATCGCGGACGTCACATATCTTTTCATAGCACACAGGGTAATCCTTTACGATGTAGGTGATACCGTAATCGATACGATGGTGCACGAGGCAGCAATAGGATATGTCACGCTCGACTATGAGTACAGGTACTTAGGCTCTAACGAGATGGCACAGATCCTGCTTCCTGAGATCAGTGATGTGGCGGTTGACGAGAAGATCGGCTACAACTCTTCCGAGCGTAAACTTCGACATTATATAGAAGGCTTCAGGAAGGATAATGCCGACAACAAGTTCCTCTTTACCCAGAACACTGAGGACGGCAATATCGACACGGACAGGTACTATGATGTCGAGGTAAGTTACCTTTTCGACGGCAACAGAAGAAGAGGCTACATCATAACCTTCACGGACGACACGGAGAACAAGAAGTACATCAAGCTTCTCGACAGATATAACGACGACCTTAAGGAGCAGGTTAACGCCAAGACGCAGCACATAGTCCAGATGCACGACAACCTCATCATGAGCCTTGCCATGATGGTTGAAAGCCGCGACAACTCCACGGGAGGCCACATCAAGAGGACGAGCGACGGCGTAAGGATCCTCGTGGATGAGATAATTAAGGAAGGGAAGCTCGATCTTTCCCCCGAGTTCTGCAAGGCTGTGATAAAGGCTGCACCTATGCATGACTTAGGTAAGATCGCGGTCGACGATGCTGTCTTAAGAAAGCCCGGCAGGTTCGAGCCCGAGGAGTTCGAGAAGATGAAGAAGCATGCCGAGGAGGGCGCGCGTGTAATCCATGAGATCCTGCTTAACACCGATGACGATAACTTCAAGGTCATCGCCGAGAACGTCGCGCACTATCACCATGAGAGGTACGACGGCTCGGGTTACCCGGAAGGACTTAAGGGGGAGCAGATACCGCTCGAGGCGCGCATCATGGCTATCGCGGATGTCTACGATGCTCTTGTAAGCAAGCGTGTCTACAAGGATGCTTTCTCTCTCGAAAAGGCTGACTCCATCATCCTCGAGGGAATGGGCACTCAGTTCGATCCGAAGCTTCAGACAGCGTACGAGAATGCCCGCCCGAGACTCGAGGCTTACTACTGCCAAGACAGGGTTCAAAGTTAATAATTAAGGAATGTTTAAGTTGGAGCCTGCCGGTCACAACGGCAGGCTTCTTTATGGTATATTTACCGTGGAATAAGTCATAAGGAGGGTATGAATATGCCACACAGCGGAGGCGGAGGATCACACGGAGGCGGTTCACACGGCGGTTCGCACGGAGGCGGAAGCTCACACAGAACATCTCATCATTATTTCTACGGAGCAAGAAGGTACAGACGTCATTATCGCGACGGAAGACCTGATGAGTATTTTTACAGCAACGGCAGACCTCAGAAGACAAGTCTTTTCAGCATTATCTTCATAATACTGTTCGGCGTGGTTTTCTCCGGACTGACGTTCCTTGGAACGAGCTCAAGTATTCCCAAGAAGCTTGATGAGGAATACCGCCGTCCTAATGAGCGTGTAATCGATAACATCGGGATCATCGAAGATACGGATGAACTCGAGGATGCACTCGAAGAGTTCAATGATGTAACCGGAATCTGTCCTATAGTCTACACAATGTATGTGGAAGATTATGTAGACAGATATGCAGATCTCGAAAGCTTCGCTTACGATAAGTATGTCGACAGCTATCTCGACGAGCAGCACTATCTTGTAGTCTATGCGATCCCCGAAGATCAGGTTGAGCCTTTCATGAGCAGACAGCTTGAGGTTCCGGATTTTGAATTCGAGGTCATGCAGGGTGACGATACTGATGCCATCATGACGGAAGGAAGAGACAGATTCTTTGTCCATAATGTACAGTCAAATCTTGATAACGGATGTGAAGTCGGAG
>CADAXO010000012.1:19568-33630 GCA_902791885.1 Oscillospiraceae bacterium
ATTCTTTATTCTTCCGATAGTCTTCATGATCAAGGCTTATATCAACGAGAAGAATATGGATATCGAGGAGGTTCCGCTTGCAGACGAGGATGTTAAATCGGCAAGCGGTATGCGCTCAGGGGTTCCGACCGGCGCGGAGGCTGCAGCAACAAATGCTGCCAAGGGTGTAGCTCTCGTTATGCTCGCTATATTCGGATGCATAGGACTCGGTATTCTGATCAGAGGAATCTTTATGCTCAAAGACGGTATGATCGGATTCTTCCTCATCGGCTTCGGCGCATTGTGGACGCTCGCGATCGCAGGTTCGGCAATAGGCACATTAAAGGCTCTTAAGAATACCGGGAAGAACAATAATCCCCTGACGGCTGAGTATCCCAAGGCTGAGATGCCTCATGCGGATTATCCTCAGGCTGATTATCCGAAGCAGGCAGATACGTCATCTTCCGACAGCGGTTCTTTCTCTGAACCTATATGGAACAGGACAAGCACCTATGAAGACGACGATGACGATCTAAGAAGAAAAGGATACGAGTAAAAGAATTAATCCTCTCGTGGTATCACGAGAGGATTATTACATTCCAGGAAGCGGGAGCAAGTTCGGAAGGAAGTGTATCTTTCTCAACCGGACGCACCTTCTCTTCCGAAGCGGAATTGGTGATAAGCATATCGCTGCTTTCAAGCGCGATGTGCTTTATTTTATTGAATTCTTTGAAGCCGTTAAGATCGAGCTCAAGCGGGATGCTCTTATCAATACAGCGGTTTACTATGAACAACGCAAGCTGACCGGAAGCCTTGTTATAGACGGCAGATGCTTCAATGTCTGTGACATCATGATGGTTTGAGGTGTCATGTTTGCCGGTCTCTGTCTCAGCTTTAAGTGCTGTTCCTCTTCCGTAGAGCGAAGCGTGAAGGAAAGGGTAGAAGATCGTCTGCCGCCAGGCGGGACCGTCCTTCTCCGTCATGATAGGAGCTATGACGTTCACAAGCTGGGCAAGACATGCGATCTTCACGCGGTCGGAATGGTTCATGAATTTTATAAGTGCGAGGCCGTTGACGACCGCGTCTTCGAAGGTGTAGTTGTCCTCAAGAAGGTGAGGTGCGAGACCCCACGGATCGTTCTTCATTCTGTCGTCATCTTCGGCCATGACATGGTACCAGCAGTTCCATTCATCGAAAGAGATGTTGACTGTCTTGTCTGAGCTTTTAGCTGCCTTTACTTCGTCACAGATCCCTGCGACAGTGTCGATGAAGCTGTCGAGATTATCTATGGACGCGAAGAAATCTTCCGTGTCGCCTGCCTTGTTCTCGAAGTATTGGTGGCAGGAGATGTAGTCGACATAATCGTAAGCCTCTGTGAGAACTTCCTTTTCCCAGGTGCCGAATGTAGGCATGTTTATGTGTGCGCTTCCGCAGACGACGCATTCTATCGAGTCGTCCATGAGCTTCATGGCTTTCGCTGTCTCGGCGGCAAGACGGCCGTATTCAGTTGCTGTCTTGTGTCCGACCTGCCAGTGTCCGTCCATCTCGTTTCCCATGCACCAAAGCTTGATGTTAAAGGGTTTCTCGTTACCGTGCGAGCGCCTTAAGGAAGCGTAGTATGAGTCGGTGTCGAGGTTGCAGTATTCAAGAAGATTGAGTGCGTCGGGGAGACCGCGGGTGCCTAAGTTTACCGCCATCATGATCTTAGTGCCGGCTTTGCCTGCCCACCTGTTAAACTCACTGATGCCGACCTCGTTGGGTTCCAAAGTGCGCCATGCGAGGTCCAGTCTTTTCTTGCGCTGCTCCACGGGGCCGACGCCGTCCTCCCAGAAATAATTTGAGACGAAGTTGCCGCCCGGGTATCTTACGACCGGGACATTAAGTTCCTTAACAAGAGCCAGAACATCTTCACGGAATCCGTCTTCGTCGGCGGACGGATGACCCGGCTGGTAGATGCCTTCATAGACTGCGCGTCCCAAGTGTTCGATGAACGAGCCGTAAAGGCGGTCGTCGATCTGAGAGATCTCTTTATTAATATCTATACTGATCTTTGCCATACGATCATTCTTCCTTCTTGTAATAGAAATAACCCGACAGTTTCTCTGTCCTTAACATATTGACGAAAGCTTCGGGATCGACTTCCTTGACGGCCTTGATGACTCTTCTTGAGTCTGAACGCGCGATGACCGAATAGACGACGTGCTTCTCGCAGTGACCGAATGAACCTTCGCCTTCGATTATCGTCGCGCCGTGGTTGGAGACTTCGTATATCTTGTCACAGATCTCGTGCGGCTTCGTCGTAACAACGAAGAGAGTCGACTGCTGGAACTTAAGATACAGCGCCCTTATTACTGTCGTTGCGGTGTACTGGAAAATTATCGAGTAGAGAGCCTTGTCCCAGCCGAAGAGTGCGCCCGCTATGATGAGGATCACGGAGTTGAATACGAGGATCAGATTAAATGAGTCGACACCTTTTCGCTCGGATAAGAAGATGCTTATGAAGTCGGTGCCTCCCGAGGTTGCTCCCGAGAGAAGGCAGATGCTGATGGCAAGTCCGTTTATGATGCCGCCGAAAATGCTTATGAGGAGCGTGTCCGAAGTGACGTTGAAGCCCGGTATCAGGTCAGTGAGCGTACTCGAGAGCACGATCATGAGTATCGAGTACAGCGTGAATTTCTTTCCTATGAACTTAAATCCGATATAGATAGGGATGGCGTTAAGTGCGAGGTTGATGACGGAGAAGGGGGGAGTGTAGCCCGTGAGCATCTCCGTTGTTCTTTGTATCAGGAGGGTAAGTCCGTTGACGCCTCCCGGGAAAAGATCTCCTGTCCTTACGAACGTCTTGATATTAACGGCCATCATTACAGCCGCGAAAGCGATAAAAACCAAAGTCTTAAGATCTTTACGCCAATCGAACTTCATATACAGATTATAAACCGCGCATATGTGGTGTACAATGTGGTTTATGTTTACGGCTTATAATCGTAAGTATAACTACAGCATCGCTTTTATAAAGGTCTTTATGAGCTTTTGCGTAATATGCTGTCACTTCTGGGCGACCGGCGATCCGTCCTTCTATCCTGTGGCATTTATGTACAGAATGCGTGATGTCGCGGCACCCGTTTTTATACTCGTATCGTTTCTTCTTACATATAAGATGTATCTTAAACCCGATGTGCAAAAACTTAAGCAAAGACTGTACAGGCTCCTTGTGCCTTACTTTACCTGGGGTGTTATTTATTACCTGGGCTGCCTTCTTATAGGTATTATCTTAAGTAAGATCAGGATAGAGAATGATTTTGTAATACGCTTTACGAAGAAGGATCTGATGTGGCAGCTTCTGTTCGGATGTGACCGCTACCTCGCACCGCAGTTCTGGTACCAGTTTAATCTCGTCGTGTTCATTGTGTTTTTCTGGCTCTTGTTCAGATTCTTAAGAAAGCCCGCGAAGTATATACTGATCGCACTTGCGGTTCTGGCGCTCGTGTCTGAATACTCGGGACTTAACTATTTCATTTTCGCGCGGTTCGAGTATGAGATATGGTGGCCCGGGGGAAGGCTTACGGAGTTATTCCCTTGTGCTGTGGCAGGCTTTTTCCTTGCGGATCTGAAGTTGATGAAGAAACTTAAGATATATTGGGAGATCACGTTTACGGCAGCCGCGGTTCTGATGCTAATGATCTCTTATGCTGTCACGATACCCGCACCCGAATACGGCTTCAGCTACTCGGGGATATATGTCCTTCTTTATACAATTCTGGCCTTCATACTGATGTACGTTATTCCATGGGAGAAGTTGCCTGCGGCAGCACTTAAGGTGCTCCGTTTTCTCTCGCGGTACAGCTTCGGTGTTTACTGCATTCACTACTTCATCGGCAGGGTCTGGAGCGACATTATATGTGTAAACAGGGGATGGACACGCGACACTTTCCTAAGCTGCGTGATAATATATGCAGTCTCCGTGTTGCTGTCCTGGCTGATATCACAGGTCCCGGGGAAATTTTTCAGGATGCTCGTGGAATAGTTCGGATATGATCAATATTCCGTAATATGAAGACGCCCGCTGATTAAATTCAGCGGGCGTTAGTTTTTATCTGTTGATGAAGATCATGACCCAGTCGTCGTCGATCAATTCATAGCTGTGACCGCAGTGGGGGCACTTGTCTATGTGCATGGCATCGAAAGTGGCACCGCAGGTTTTGCAGTTAACGGCGTGTACTGAGAATCCCAGGTCTTCCTCGTTCTTAAGTCTTCTGATGACTTCCGTCTTGAAGCTCGCTTGATGCTTAGTAAGCTTTCCGTTCTCATAGACTGTACATGTGACGTAGGTGACCATTCTGACATGCAGTATGTCATCTACAAGAGTCGAGCCTTCATACTTGCATGCTCCTCTGTATTCGACGTCGACAACGTTGTTCATGTAATCAAGATTATCGTGTCCCTTGTATATCGACAGATTGCTCCTGTCATCCGAGAAGATTATCGAACGCAAAAGTGCGATGAGCTTACCTTCGAAGTATTCATATGAGAAGTCGGGAAAGTAGCGGCTCATATCATTCTCGAATCTCTTCTTGGTCATCTGAGCCGCACTTAAGTCCATCGTGTCAGCAGCAATAGAAGCCATCTTCGAGAAAGTTACAATGGCGAGGATAAGCGAGTACAGAAGATAGAAGATAATGCATCCCAGCCATCCGGATATAAGACCTCCGATAATGCCGAAGAATATTCCGGCAGCTAAGTTGCCTTCAACGAGCCAGTTGTAAAGGAATACTCCGAGTGCGACCAGTACGCCGAAGATAACGGCAACACCGATGACTTTCTTGATGCTTCCTTCGATCTTATTTCGTTCAACGAACTTCGGTATGGTATGGAAGGTCGTGACGCAGGGGAAGAACTTGAATGTCTTGAATCTCGTTCCGCACATCGTGCAGCCGTTGATGAAGCTTTTCGCGCCGGCGGAGTGACCGCAGTTGGGGCAGCTTATGGTCTCTTCCTGATAATCCTGCTTGTCGAGGATGTCGCAGTAAAGTGTCTCGGTGTCCTTGTCGGAACGCGCGAGGAGCTGACCGTCCTTCATGTAGTCGGTCTCGTAGTTGCACTCCTTGAACGTCATGTGGAGTGTGTAGGGGGGATGGGACTTAATCCTCTTGCTGTCGATGTTGTCGCCGATCCTGTCTATACGCTTGACGACCTGTATACCCTTATCCTCGAGCCTCTTGCGGTGACACTCGAGAAAATAAGCGAAGTCGTTCGATGCGTACTGAGGCACCGGACCGCCGTTATAGAACTCCTTGTACTCTTCGAAAAAAGTATCTCTTACTGCACCTGAATCCATATATCTATCCTCCTTATCCTTTGTAATTGTACCATGCGGAAAGTGCGTGATGTCGGCAGTTGGGTTATAATTTTCAAAAAAGAATATCCGGTAAGAAACAGGGTGACACATGAGGATAGTAATCATTCGGCACGGCGACCCCGATTATGAGAAGGACTGTCTTACTAAGAAGGGACAAGAGCAGGCGGCGCTTGCCGCGAAGCGTCTTCTTATCGAGGATATCGATGATGTCTGTTCGTCTCCCTTGGGACGCGCGGTCGAGACTGCCGAGGCTTTCACGGAACTTACGGGCAAAGGTCCTTTAAAGATACTGGACTTCATGCAGGAGATAAGATACGGCAGGGAGGATGACCTTTATTCTGAAGCGGGACACCCGTGGAATAATGCCGACAGGATGATCTTTGAAGGCATTAACGTGAATGATCCCGAATGGCGGAACTTCCCTGCGTTTATTGATAACACTGCAACAATTGATGTTGATAAGGTCATGAAGGGAACTGATGAGTGGCTTAAGACATTGGGCTATGAGAGGGAAGGCCTTTACTACCGTAACAAAAGATCTGATGACAAACAGTATACGGTTGCTTTGTTCTGCCACGGCGGCTCTGCAACTGCGATGTTGTCGCGTATCTATAATCAGCAGTTCCCGTATATGTGTTCCGTGGTGCATATGGCGCACACGGGAATAACGGTATTAAGGTTTGACTGTAATCCCGGAAGTCTTACGGTTCCCGTACTTGAGCTTCTTAACGATGACAGACATCTTCGGAGGTAAACATGGAAAGATCGATAGGTTTGACGGGTGTCGGTAATGCCAGAGAACTGGGCGGGATCGTGATAGGGGACAGCAAGGTCAGATCCGGTTTTCTTATAAGGACCGGAAGTCTGGCGGGTGCAGTTCCTGAAGATCTGAAGAGACTTTCAGACGTTTATAAGGTCGCTTCAATCGCCGATATGAGGATGAAGTTCGAAAGGCTTGGGTCGCCCGATCCGGTTGTTGAAGGGTCGGTCAATCATGAGCTCGCCGTGTTCGAACCTGAGGACTTTCCCGGAATGGATGAGTCGATGCTTTACTCGGACGGTCAGCCTGTTGACAGAAAGACCATGGTGATGCTCGGGATCAAAAATGGGTTCATCAATAACAGGATGTATGTTTCTTTCCTGATGTCGGACAGGGGTCGTAAGGCTTATGCGGACTTTTTTAAGATCCTGTTCGGGCTTCCCGAAGGCCGTTCTGTTCTGTGGCACTGCACTGACGGAAAGGACCGCACGGGCCTTGGCGCGATGTTGATACTGTCGGCTCTGGGTGCTGACCGCGATACGATTATGGAAGATTATCTTCTTACGAATGAGTACAATGCGTCTGCGGTTGAAAAGGTACATGCTTATGCTGACACGCTTGATATGCCTGAGGAGATGAGAAGAATGTTCGTGTTCGCAGGCGGTGCCGTCTATGAGGATTTCATGGAAAATGCTTTTGATGGGATCGATAAGAATTACGGCTCAACAGACGGATATCTCAGGGAGGTCTGCGGCGTAGGTGAGGAAGAGAAAAGGCTTCTTAAGGAGCGCTTCCTTCAATAGGTTCCCGGGTTAATAAGAAGACTCGTATAAAGATTTATTCTTTTTTTTACATAAAGGTTCCCAAATTTATAATCTGACCGCTATAATAGGGATAGGTCTTTTACGACCTACGTAATTGCATTGGGGGATCATTAATGACACTAGAACAACTTTATGAAGGTGTGAACCTTCAGGACTATTATGTCGGCGTAGTAACTCAGGTTTACAGGAGCTGTTCCATCGCTCAGATCGATAATCTTTCTGTTATGTCAGACAGAAGCAAGTTCAGCGGATCGTTCCTTCCTAACACCATCAACAACTTCGTAGTAGTCGACTCCACAGTCGGCGTTTTCCTTGGAGAAGTATTCGAGAATAAGGCTTCGAGAAAGAACATCTTCGAGATGAGCTCGATCGCTGAAGAGAAGCCTAACGATTATCACGAGATCAGTATCGACACTATCGCGATCATGAAGCCCGATTCGAACAAGTTCGAGCTCGCAGGCTTTAAGACGCTCGGTATCACCGATAAGGTATATATAGCAACTAATGAGATCTATAAGCTGTTCTTGAGTTCCCTTGAGTTCTCGGGCGAGAACGAAGAGCCGCTTCCCCCGTTCGCTACATTTATCAACAGATCAAATGCTGATGTTTCATTGAAGCCCAGTACTTTGTTCAACCGTCACCTTATGTGTATCGGTGCTACGAACAGCGGTAAGTCCACAACGGCTCTCGCTATCCTCGATAAGGTCGTATCCACAGGCCGTAAGGCTCTCATCATCGACCCTACGGGTGAGTACAGAAACGCTTTCTCCGATGAGGAGATCACGAAGCTTACACTCGGTGTAGACACTACGATCTCACCCGGTAAGATCACCATGGAACAGTGGGAGAAGCTTTTCGAAGCGGAGAACAGCAGCCAGGGTGCCGTGCTTTCCGAGGCTATCACTTCCTTACGATTTATGAAGAAGATCGGTGAGGACGGCTACTACTATAAAGTCGGTGAGAACATCGATGAGGTTCAGGAGAACCTCGCTTCCGTTTCTAACGATGATACGGATTTCAATATCGAACTCCTTCCTGAGCAGATCCAGGCTGAGTCAGTCTGCGAGCCTGACAGAGATACCAACTACAGCTTCAAGTACTGCTATGACTCTCTGAAGGCTAACTCCAATGCTTCGTTCATCCAGAAGATCCAGTATCAGATGACGAATACGAAGTTCCTGTCATTCTTCTCGAATGACCCTAATATGTATAACCTTCTCGATGTAATCGAAGACTTTATACATCTTCCGAATGCGAGCCTTTATATCGATACATCGACACTCGGTGCTTCGGAAGGTATCGGCGGAATGGTTATCGACCTTGTAAGTAACTTCGTAATCTCACGTGACAATATCTGCCCGTTCGTATTCTTTATCGATGAGGTTCACAGATATGCCAAGTCCCGTTACTCCGAAAGAGAGTTCCACGGCGGTCTTACTATCCTCGCAAGAGAGGGACGTAAGAAGGGTATCTTCCTTTACCTCACAACACAGAATCCTAAGGACGTATCTCCGATACTCTTCGGTCAGATCGGTACGATGCTTATCCACAGACTTATGCTTAACGATGAGATCCATACCGTTGAGAGCCATCTTGACGATTACGCCATCAAGCACGTCAGAAAGCTCAATCAGGGTGAAGTTATCCTTACGAGTGTTAACCTCCTGCATAACATGTTCATACACGTTAAGAAGAGTGACAGAACACAGTACAACGATACACCGCTCCTGTAATACATCATTTAGGAAAGACTTAATATACCGCCTGCGCACTCACTGCCGGGCGGTATTTCTTATGAGGGGATTATTCTTTATCCTCGAAGATAAGCACATTCTTACCGTGCTGTTTGCCGTAGTACATACGCTCGTCGGCTTTCTTGATCAGCGCCTCAGGCTCGGTGTAAGAACCGTCATATTCAGCAACTCCGATGGTGGTCGTTATAAAGATCTGCTTGTTGAAGAATACTGTCGGATTAGATTCGACGGTCTTTCTTAATCTCTCGAGTCTTACCTTGGCAACAGCCATGCTGCAGTCCTTAAGAAGGATAACAAATTCTTCTCCGCCCCATCTGCAGATGTCGGATCCCGGCAATTCCTGCTTGATCATCATCGTTGCATTCTTGAGGACCTCGTCTCCGGCTTCATGGCCATAAGAGTCGTTTACGCGCTTGAAGTCATCAAGATCGCAGAATGCGATGCAGAAAACTGTCGGGGCGTCACTCTCCATAAGACCACTTATGAGAGGGAGGAAACCTCTTCTGTTAAGAATGCTGGTCAGTGCATCTTCATGGGCATCAAGCGACAGTTGCTTGTTCTCCGCTTCAAGGTTGATAACCATATTCTCACTCGTGAAGATATACATTATGTTATAGAAGATCGTCGAGAATACCATGGAGAAAGCCGATAAGATTACCAGTACCAGCATAGTTCCTGAGGATAATTTATAGACGGGTTCTTCATTGAAGAATCTTAAATACAGGGCGATGAATACGGCGAAGTTCAGGAAGACCATCAGTACAACGCCCCATCTGGATCTGCCCTTGAACAGATTGCTTCCGAAGTAGATGATTATCGGAACTATGGAGAACAGGAAGCAATACGTACCGCATCTTAATCCGACATAGTAGGTGGATATGACGGTATATACTGTAACTTCCAGAATGATGCTGACATACACGGGAAGGATATGCTTAAATCTGCACAGCAGGAAACAGAAAGTATATACGATAACGCTCAGGAAATTGAACTGAACGAGCGGTGTGACACCTGCTGTCCAGAAGATGATCAACAGAGCTGCATGTACGCAGCCCATTACTCCCGCTGTGAAAGAGTAGGCATGATTAACAAGGAACTGCAATGTGTCGGCGATGATCGAAGTATTATCTTTACGGTTCATCGTGGTGCTCATGCTTAAATTATTCCTTTAATAATGTATTAAGCTACGATGATTATATCATTTGCTTTTGTTCAAACAGATGCGTAACAGCGGTAGTTTTCAAAGAATTAACATGCTTTAAGTGGTATTATACTTTCAGATTTATATGATTCGAAGAATAGGAGTATCTGATTTGAATAACAAAAAGGAATTGGTAAGAGGGATTAAGTTCTTCCTGTTCTCAACTTCTGCAGGCATTATCGAGTTCGGTTCGTTCGCACTGCTTGATACATTAACGGGCTGGCCCTACTGGCCTAAATATCTGATAGCTCTCGTACTGTCTGTTATCTGGAACTTCACGCTGAACAGACAGTTTACATTCCGCTCCGCAGGCAATGTGCCGGTTGCTATGCTTAAGGTAGCAATCTTCTACGCAGTATTCACTCCGGTAACAACGATCCTCGGTAACTATCTTGCCGAGGATCTGGGGTGGAACGATCTTCTTGTTACACTTCTTAACATGGGATGCAACCTTATTACGGAGTATTTGTACGACAGATTTATCGTGTTCGGCAAGACGCTGGATACCAACAAGAGAGCCGTCGCCGAAGCTGCTGCCGAGACTTCGGCCGAGCAGAAGTAAATTCTCTACTTACTTTCCGACACATGGCGCCTTCTGTGTTGCTAAAACAACAGAAACAGCATTAATTACTCATTGGTATTGATGCGGCCGGATGATTAAATTGACTCATGAATAAAAAACATCCATGAGGAGGAAAGAACAATGAAGTACAATGAACTTAATAACAAGGAAATGGAAAAGGTTAACGGCGGAATCTATTTTTTCCGCGAAGGACCCGTATTAGAAGCTCCCAAAACAAACGGTCAGGCAGCGGACGACGGTGTAGATATCTCAAAAGATCCTGCATATCAACCCGTTGAAAAACGAAGGGTTATAGGTGCGGGGGCCAAAATTAAGATCGAAAAGGAACGTTATATCTGACACATGATACTGCTTACAGTATGCGGTGTACGATCTCTTCGTACTCCGCATATTTTTTTGCTTTCAGAAGACGCTTGATGTCTTTGTCTTTACCATCGAAAAGGACTCTCCAATAAGTCCAGAGCTCCTTCATTCTGTAAAGAACGTTGATATCGGGTGACATGACCTTCTGATACTCGTGATAGAGCGTGTCGTGCAGTTTTCTGAATTTTGTAAAGTCGGTTTCCGAAGCGAAGCCGTTAAGCTTGTCAGCAAGTGACGGATCTGATATCAGTCCCCTTCCCAGCATAACGGGATCGGGGCTGATTTTGAATGTGTTCGAAAGATCTTCGAAGTCTTCTGTCGTGTAGATGTTCCCGTTATACACAAGCGGGATCTTCGAGTGTTCCAAAGCGTATGCGTAGTATTCCCGGCGGGGTTCTCCCTTATAGAAGTCTGCCCGTATCCTCGGGTGCACGATAAGTTCGCTTACCGGGAATGCGTTGAAAATCTCCAAAAGGTCATAGAACTCGTCCGGATTATAGTAGCCGAGCCTGGTCTTGATCGATATGCTCATGCCTTCGGATTCGCCGTAAGCATAGATGTCGTCCAGGAACTTCTGCAAAGCCGCCGTCTCGGGCAGGAAACCCGCACCTTTGCCTTTCGCGCAGACAGTTCCGGAAGGGCATCCGAGGTTTAAGTTTATCTCCCTGTAGCCCATGTTCTGCAGTTCTTTTGCCGCTTCAATAAAGCAGTCCGATCTGCATGTGAGTATCTGGGGTACAAGGTTGATCCCCCTGTTGTTCTCGGGGGTGATGTCTTTTCGCTCGCGGGGCGTTATGGGGCAGTTCTCTGCAGGGGAGATGAACGGCGCGAAGTACTTGTCGATGTGCCCGTAGATCCCGTTATATGCATTGCGGAAAATGTACCCGGTAATGCCTTCAAGCGGCGCGCAATAAATCTTCATAGGCGCTGCTCCGTCATCATCTCAGACTTGATGAGCTCCAGCACACGCTTCTCTCTTCCAATCATAACCTCATTGAAAAAGACGTCGCTTCTGTACTCGCAGTTGACCTTTATCGCCTCGTCTATGTCGACGTAAACCAGCATGAAACCTGCTTCCTTCTCGTACTCATCGAGGTTCTGGCTTCCCGCAGCATCTTCGGTCTCACACAGGTAGTAATAATTCTCCTGCTCGAAAATGGTATCCGCATCCTTGTCGCTTCTTTGTCTTCTTAAGACACTTCCGTATTCAACGATGCTTTCGGGGATGACGTTAAGACCGGATTCTTCCCTGACCTCACGGATCAGAGCCTTCTTCTTGTCTTCATCATCATGAATACCGCCGCCCGGGAATTTATAGTATTTCTCGTTAGTTGCATAAACCAGAGCGATCTTATCATCCTTAAGGATTATCGCCCTCGCCGACGGTCTTCTGAAGACTTTGGTACAGCCCCCGTAGTCCTTAAGATCAACTTCGAATAAACGCCTCATGTGTTCACGTTATTACTTGTTGCCTAAAGCCTTGCTGATCGTGTCTACGTCAGGAAGATCGATGCCTACCTTCTTCTCAACTGCATTGATTGCATCGTCAGCAGTTTTCTTTGCTGTGGCATCCTTAGTTACCTTTTCCAAAGCGTCCTGTGCAATATCTTTTGCCTTATTGATATCGATATCCATAGTTATTCCTCCTAAGTTTAATCGCTGTATTATACCATTCCCGACAGACCGAGAGGCGTACGGCCCGAGTTCATACTATTTTCTCAAAAATTGAAAAAGAGTATGGACCCCATCCGGGTGTTTTTCTTGATATATAATTACAGTAGTTTGCGCGATTCTCTTTTGGTTGGGGAACAATGATAGAAAAAGATATGGAAAATTCAGTAGTAGATTTTGATGAACTTTCTTCTGCAGACCAGTGTATGCAGTATGATGTCAGGTATAATTCTCAGTTGTTTACCGGCACTGCGGTCGAGGAAGATGATGATTACCGCCGGGAATGGAATTATGTAAACGGTAATTGCCACGGCCGGTCCTTTGCTGTAAACGGAAGCGGGCAGCTGATCCTTGAAGCGTTTTATGATAACGGAAAAGAATTATCGTATAAATCATGGAACGATGCGGGTGTGTTAGTCATACGGAGAGAATCAGATCCCTTTATTGTTCAGGAGTTCGATGACAGCGGTGATCTCGTATCGGAGAAAAATGACGTGCATTATTTGCGCTACTATGCTAAAGATCACCTTTGTGAGGAAAAAGATTATAGGGCACTTACTGCGGCTGTATATGATTATGAAGGAACATGGTTGGTTAAGTACCGTTTCAGGATGCTGCAGGGACATATGACATGCGCCATACCGGAATCATATGAGTACAATGATGAGCGATGGAGTCAATGCTATGTGTTAATCCTGGCCGAAGACTATCCATACATGCATCCCCATTTTATTGCGTGGATGCGTTCGGGAAGGATCCCTTCAGAAATAAGATCCGGAATAATATGTGACCTTATAAGAAAAGATGAACTGCATCTTAAGTGGGACGGCATTGAACTGGCAGGTTATTTCAACGTTACTGACGCGGTTCCGTTGATCAGAAAAGAAACATCAAACATGAATATTCCTGAGACTATCGGGGAAATGGGATACGCAGTAACTGTTGGGGAAAGAGCGAAAAGAGTCCTTAACAGAATGATTGGTTAATCCTGTATAGAAGACCACCGGCGATGTTGAACTTGCCCGTTTTTGTTGCCTGAGATACAGTTAAACATATGAGGTTTAAGGAGATAAGGCAATGAGAAAGATCCTATCGGTTTTGTTAAGCGTTATAGCGGTTTTTACCATGTGTTCCTGTGCGATGGTTTCCTCAACCGCTCCGGGTACAGAGTATGGCAGTTTTACGATTAAGAAGACTTCCAGTTATGACGGAAAGTATTATGCATATATGACTCAGCACGATGAGATGATCGTTGTAAATATATATTCTGAAGATGACGAGGAAGTGTTCACCTTCGAACCTTGCAGGAAGAGTGATTTCTGGGGTATCTGTTGGGAGAACGACAGCTACAATCTGTGGGTTCAGTCAGGTGATCTGGGCATATTATGCTACACCATGTCAGATGAGGTCTGGACTCTCGATGATTCTGCTGTAAGACCTGATTACATATTAAGTAAATACGATGATATGGGCACGTGACGGGTGGAGTGAATGAAAGATTTAACTGTAAAACATGATGAATTGACTTGGGATAGCAAGTAAAACCCATTGACTGAGTAGGTTTTTATATT
>CADAXO010000013.1 GCA_902791885.1 Oscillospiraceae bacterium
CCGGGTGTCTTAAGAAGATTCTCCATAGCGTATGCTTCTTCAAGAGGGTTCAGATCTTCCCTCTGGAGATTCTCGATAAGTGCCTGTTCCATGATCTGCTGGCTGGTAAGTTCTCTTACTATGGCAGGGATGACCTTCAGACCCGCTATACGGGCCGCTCTCCAGCGTCGCTCACCTGCGACGATAACGTAGCCGTCGTCCCTCTTCGTGACGATTATAGGCTGTATAACGCCGTTCTCCTTGATGGACGCTGCAAGTTCGTTAAGAGCATCGTCATCAAAGACCTTTCTCGGCTGATCTGTATTAGGCGAAATGTCATTGATCTTAAGTTCTACAACAGAACCGCTCGTATCCTCCGGAATACCGTCACTTGAAAGCAATGCATCAAGACCTTTTCCGAGCCCTCTTGAAGCTGTTCCTGTCTTCTTTGAAGAAGTCTTGGTCTCTTCTTTATCTGTCTTCTTAGCAGCTGTTCTTACAGTCTTCTTTGCTGCCGTCTTTGCAACTGTTTTCTTTACCGCCCTCTTAGCAACCGTCTTTCTTACTGCCATATTATTCACCTCATATATAGATTTGTATCTATGTTTACTTAGTCCTCTTAATTACTTCTGCAGCCAGTAATTCGTATGCCTTCGCGCCCTTGGAAGACTTATCGTAATCAAGTATTGCAACACCGTGACTGGGTGCTTCTGCAAGCCTTACGTTTCTGGGTATAACCGTATCGAAAACCTTATCACCGAAGTAGTTCTCAACCTCTTCCTGTACCTGCTTTGTAAGCTGTGTTCTTCTGTCGAACATGGTAAGAACTACACCGAGTATAGACAGGTTCTTGTTGAGCTTCTTCTTAACGATGTTTATCGTATCGATAAGCTGTGTAAGACCTTCAAGTGCATAGTACTCACCCTGGATGGGAATGATGATTCCGTTGGATGCAGTAAGAGCATTGATAGTAAGAATACTCAATGAAGGAGGACAGTCGATGATGATAAAGTCATAATCATCGAGCACAGGCTTAATAGCTTCCTTCAGAACATTCTCTCTGGACATGACATTAACAAGTTCTATCTCCGCACCGGCAAGATTGATATTGGTAGGACAGATAGAAACGTTAACAGCTGATGACTCCCAGATTGAATCAGTGATAGGCTCGTCATTTACAAGAACATCGTAGATAGTAGTATCGAGCTCTCCCTTATCGATTCCCAATCCGCTGGTAGCATTACCCTGAGGATCCAGATCGATTACGAGGACGCTCTTCTTCTTTTTACCAAGGAAAGCAGCCAGATTAACTGCGGTAGTTGTCTTACCTACTCCGCCCTTCTGGTTTGCCAAGGTCAATACATATGCCATATCAACACCCCTTATATTATTAATATAATAAATATTAACATTATGAGGATTTATCTAATATAACATTCAGATAACAATAATTATTGTTCCACGTGGAACAATTACTCATCTGACACGAACAGCGAGAGATCCTATTATTACACCAAGATATACAAGACTTATTACACAACCGAAGATATTCAGGATCATAGAAGAATTAACTGCGGGTCCGGGCTCTCCTTCATTCCTGCCTTTAATGGCGAAGTAAAGGCCTACATAAGAACACAACGGGAACATCGACATACCAATAATTCCGAGTATTAAAGCAATAGTAGTATTCTTACCATACTTACCGCGTCCGACAGGCGAATACTTGGATCTTCTGTAATCCTGAAGAGTATGTCTGTCTACGGCGGGATTATAGCCGCAATTAGGACAGGCACGTGTAAAGTAAATATTCGAACAATTGGGACAAGTCTTAGGAATAGCATTATACTTAGTACCGCATCCCGGACAATATGTACCTACATACTCCTCAGTACAATTCGGGCATACATGATAGAATGTCGTACACGCACAGTGCGGACACTTAGGAAAATCCTCATCTACTTTAAGGCCACATGAATTACAGTACTTCATCTTGCCCCCGCTACCGATTGTATTATCGCATTAAGGAACAGTATAACTGTTAAAAAGAGTCCTACAATACCAAGAACCAATCCTGTCCGTGAGAGTCTATTAAAGTTACCTTTATTCTTATCTCTGACAGCACATACAATCGCAATGATAGAAAATGGAAACATACATGTGAATAAACCAAGGCAGCCGAATACTATAGCAATTATACCGTTATTACCGGCTCCGTTCTCATTATTGTTAAAGGTATATACATTTCTGTGAGATCCGTCTTCTGCTGTCCATGACTTCTCAGGATTATATCCGCAGTGTGTGCAGAATCTGGCGAAATACTTCGTACCGCACTTAGGACAGGTCTTAGGCACAGCATCATAACGAACACCGCACGAAGGACAAAAAGATCCTTCAAAGAGATTCGAACAATGAGGGCATACATGCTGAAAAGTCGTGGATCCGCAGCTGGGACACGACTTATCTTTATCATCTACTTTACAACCACAGAAATTACAAGCCTTCATCTTATCTGTTACCAAGCACTCCGAGAATTGCCATTCCTCCATATAGTATAACTTGTAGAACAACGAAAACCAAACCTATAACACTTAATACAATTATCACAGTTACCTGGCCCTGGCTCTTCCTGTCAAGATCAGGATTTTTCCTTTCTCTTAAAGCTAACACAAGACCGGCTATGGATAACGGGAATAAACCGAGAAATATACCGATTATCGAAAATATCATACCTAATCGGATATTCCTATTATCAAAGGCAAATAATCGATTATTCGAAGAATAAGTTCTTGATGTACCGGTTTTTCTCGATTCATTATATCCACAGTTATGACAAGAATTACTGAAATACTTCGTACCGCACTCAGGGCATATCTTAGCTACAGCATCATGTTTTGTACCGCACGAAGGACAGAACTTTCCCTGATACTCATTAGAACAATTAGGACATATATAGAAGAACTGTTTAGATCCGCAGTTCGTACAGAACTTTGAACTTTCTTCGTTAAGTCCGCCGCAATAACCACACTTTTTCATTTATAACTATCCATCCCTTTAATCAATTCATATTATAGATAAACATAGGAGAAAACATTTCAATAACAAGAACTGAAACTATAATCCCTATAACTGCTATTATCATAGCAATAAACGGAGTTTTAAACGAATCACCAAGTTTCAATGCTTTAACAGCATATATGATCGCTACAATCTGGAATATAAATATAGGACATAACAAGCCTAGAACCGCATGAATAATAGCGTATTCACCATATTTATTCTTATTAATATCTTCAAGAGGTTTGCTTACCGGATATGCTTTGGTATAACGCATTCTGGCTGCAGCTGCATCGGTAAGATATCCGCATACCGGACAATGATCTCCTTCTAATGGAGATGAACAGCTTGGACATATATTCTCAAACTGTGTGTCACAACACACAGGACATTCCATTACATCATCTTCAACTTTTGTACCACAAGAAGTGCATGCTTTCATTTTACAAACTCCTCATGTTATAAAATGTTCCACGTGGAACATCAGAAGTTTCATTCAACCTCTGTTCCACGTGGAACAATTCGATCAAGTATCAATATTAGCAAGTTTAGCGTTCATCTGAATGTATTCCTTACGGGGATCAACTTCATCACCCATAAGAAGTGTAAATGTCTCATCAGCAGCCTGAGCATCTGCAAGGGTTACCTTGAGAAGTTTTCTGGTATTAGGATTCATAGTAGTATCCCAAAGCTGTTCAGAACTCATCTCACCAAGACCCTTAAATCTCTGGATAAGAGGATTCTTCCATCCTGTCTTTTCCTTGATCTGCTCGATCTCAGCCTCATCGTATGCATAATATGCATCATCTCCCTGATATACCTTAAAGAGAGGAGGACAAGCGATATATACATATCCTCCGTCTACCAAAGGTCTTAAATATCTGAAGAAGAATGTGAGCAGCAATGTACGGATATGTGAACCGTCGACGTCGGCATCGGCCATGATAATAACCTTGTGATAACGGAGCTTACTCTCGTCAAATTCTTCGCCGATTCCTGCACCAAGAGCCATTACAACAGGCTGCAGCTTCTCATTGGAATAAACCTTATCAATACGGGCTTTCTCAACGTTAAGCATCTTACCCCAGAGAGGCAGGATAGCCTGATATTTACGCTCACGGCCCTGCTTAGCGGATCCGCCTGCGGAGTCACCCTCAACGATAAAGATCTCGCAGAATTCAGCCTCATTGGACTGGCAGTCGGCAAGCTTACCGGGAAGTGCATTATTCTCGAATACAGTCTTTCTTCTGGTCATCTCACGAGCCTTCTTAGCAGCGTCACGTGCGCGGCTTGCTGAAAGACACTTATCCATAACCATCTTACTTACGTCAGGATTCTCCTCAAGGAATGTCATGAGCTTCTCGGATACTGCACGCTCAACCATAGGTCTTATCTCAGCGTTACCGAGCTTAGTCTTTGTCTGTCCTTCGAACTGAGGCTCAGGAAGCTTAACAGAGATAATGGCTGCAAGACCTTCTCTTGTATCTTCAGACTGAAGCTTCTGATCGTTATCCTTAAGATACTTATATCTTCTGGCGTAATCGTTGATTACACGTGTAAGAGCTGCTCTGAAGCCTGTAAGATGCGTACCGCCTTCAGTTGTAGCGATGTTATTGGCATAGCTGTAAACAGTCTCCTGATAGGAGTCGTTATACTGCATTGCGATCTCTACAAAGCAGTCATCAACCTTTGTAGCCATATAGATAGGAGTGGGGTTGATCTTCTCCTTATGGCGGTTCAGATACTCAACGAAAGTGATGATACCGCCGTCATAATGGAGGTGTACATCCTTAACTTCATCACCGCGGTTATCGTGAAGATCGATAGTAACTTCACGGTTTAAGAAAGCCATTTCACGGTAACGTGTGATCATCGTATCAAAGTCAAAAGTGATATCGGGGAAGATAGTATTATCAGGGATAAATGTGGTTCTTGTACCTGTATCTTCAACATCACAATCACCTACAATGTGCAAAGGTTCAGTAGTTACACCCTTCGTAAATCCGATCTGATATATATGACCTTCACGCTTAACCTGAACTGTCATTGTGTCTGAAAGAGCATTAACAACAGAAGCACCTACTCCGTGAAGACCGCCTGATACGCTGTATGCTCCGCCGCCGAATTTACCGCCGGCATGGAGGATCGTATGAACAACTTCAACTGTAGGGATTCCCTGCTTGGGATGAATACCGACAGGAATACCGGATCCGTCGTCAGTAACAGTAACTGAACCGTCCTTATTGAGAACTACATCGATCTTATCGCATCGTCCTGCCAGAGCCTCATCAACGGAGTTGGCAACGATCTCATAAACGAGGTGGTGGAGACCTCTTAATGTAGTATCACCGATGTACATTCCGGGACGCTTACGAACAGCCTCAAGACCTTCAAGAACCTGGATATCGGATTCATCATAAGCACTGGAATTTGTCGTATCGAATTCATCCTGACCTTCAGTAACGGCTTCGATCTCCTCGATCTTCTCCTCAGCGAAGTTCTCTGTCATCGCTCTGGGGTTCTCGGCAAGGTTACGGAGCTCATCATCATCAGCGTCCTCGATAGGCTGGTAATAAACATCCACTGCGCCGGTGTTCAAATTCTTCTCTTCATCACTCATTTAGTTAAATCTCCTTGATATATAACAATTATTTTTAACCTTTAACATTGTTACCCAGGCTGTTCTCAAGCCTTTTCTGTAACACCGCGGAGGAGATCGAGCTGACATACGATCTCATATCGGTTATGACGAGCGTCCTCGGGATATCCTCCGTAAGATACTGAAGTCTGTTATTGTCGTCCTCAAACGCAATAAAATCAGTAATGCTGCGCCTTGAAGGGGGTACGGTCTCGAGATTGACGATCGCACTTACTTCATCCGCAGGAACGGAAATATCGCCGCCGATATTCACATACATCGTGATAAACCTCCGACGATTATTATAACATAATATGCTAATTATAATATGGATTTTACAAATTTATTCGGCAAAAACCTGACCGTTTTCCACCCTGAAGAACCTGATGTCGTTCTCACCGGCAACAAGACCCGATAATTCGCCCTCCACAAAGCTTCTGTCAGTGCAGGTTATGAATATCTGGGCTGCATTCATTCCTGAAAGCAGACTTACTCTCCTGCCTTCATCAAGCTCAGAGAAAACGTCATCAAGCAAAAGGATAGGGGAGGACCTGGTCTTCTCGCGGATTATCTCAAGCTCGGCAAGCTTTAGAGCAAGAGAAGCGGATCTCTGCTGTCCCTGGGAAGAATACTGCCTCATCGAAAGGCCGTTAAGGCGGATATCCATATCATCACGGTGTACTCCGTTGTTGCAGATACCCTTTTCGACGTCGGAAAGGCGGTCGGAACGGAGCTTGGAGAGGATGAATTCCGTAAGAGCCCCTCTAATCTGCGCGAGAATGGCCTCAGAAAGCGTTCCTGCCTTAAATTGGTCAAACATATCGTCTGTATTAAGGATGCCCCTAATAACCCCCTCAGAGCCCGTTACAGTGGAATATCCTACTTTAAGGTTTTCCTTGCCGTCTGAGATGACCGAATGATGCATTGAAGCTTTGTGAGAGACCATAAGGCAGTACCTGTAGCGCTCAAGAATGAGATAGGAAGACAGATCTGCCAAAGAGAAATCCCAGTATTCAAGTTCCTGCTCACGGGATTCGTCGTATCTTCCCCTGAACGACTTAAGACAGGCATTTTTCTGGTCAATGATCCTCTTGGTCCTGCCGAGCATGTCGTAGTAGGAAGGGGAGACCTTGCAGATAAGTGAATTCAGGTACTTTCGCCTTGATGAAGGCATGCCTTTCACTATCTCAAGGTCCTCAGGGGCGAAAATAACAGTGTTACAAACGCCCAGATACTGAGAAATACTCGGAATCTGCATACCGTCCTGGAAAAGCTGCCTTCTTGAAGTCTTCTTGTCATTAAGAGCGGACTTATCTGTAAGATAACAGGCCTTAAGATCCGTGTCAGAATCGTAGAACTCATCGTGGCAGTTAAGTTCGATGACATATTCATTCTCGCCGAATTTGATCATCTCACGGTCCTTCGAAGTCCTGTGTGAGAACACGGAGGATCCTACGCTTACAGCCTCGATGATATTAGTCTTACCCTGGGCATTATTACCGTAGATAACATTAACAGAAGGCCCGACCTCAATGTCGAGCCTTCCGTAATTTCTGAAGTTAGTAAGAGATATCTTTCTGATTATCATCTTCTGATAGGAAGTACCAGATAGACGTAAGCATCTCCTTCTGTAGGAACTATGATGCAGGGACCCTGGTTGCCGTTGAACTCGATCCTGATAACATCATCCTCGATAGCCTTCAAAGCATCGATGAGATACTTGGAATTGAAATCGATATCTACAGTCTCACCCTCTGTCTCAATCGCGATGGTCTCCTTATGAGTACCGGCATCCGCATTGGCAGTAACAACGAGTGTGTCTGTATCCTTCATCTTAAGCTGAACAGGGCATCTTCTCTCATCTGACATGATGATCAAAGCAGCACGGTTAACGGCATCGAGAAGTTTTCTTCTGTCAATCTTGATAACAGTTCTGGGATTCTTCTGGATGATCGCATTGTAGTTAACAAAAGGTCCGCCGAGAAGTCTTGAGATGATTCTTACAGAACCTATATCAAACAACAGGTGATTGGCTGAGCTGTAGATAATAACCTCAGTATTCTCATCACTGCCGTCAAAGATCTTAGCTGCTTCGTTAAGTGCCTTGCCCGGAATGATGAAGTTCATTACAGGGAAGTCGGAGCCTACATTAGCTCTTCTTAAAGCCATTCTGAAGCCGTCGATGGCAACCATTGTAAGGGTAGTGCCGTCGCTCTCGAGATTACATCCTGTAAGGTACTGTCTTGTGCCGTCCTTGGATACAGCGAAAATGGTTCCGTTAACCATATCCTTGATCATCTTCTGGGAAACAGTGATCTTGTTGTCTGTCTCGATAACGGGGATCTTGGGATAAGACTCTGAGGAACTTCCCTTAAGAACCGTATTGGCTTCACCTGAACTTATGGATACGCTGAATCTGTCGTCTACTTCTATAGTAGTTACATCATCAGGAAGCATCTTAACTACTTCACCGAAATATCTTGAATTAACTACAACAGATCCTTCTTCTATAATATCCGACTCTACGTCAGCTTCGATTCCTGTCTCAAGGTCATAACCCGTAAGCTTTACTCTTCCGTCTTCTGCCTGAATAAGAATACCGTCCAGGATCTGAACTGTTGAATTAGTCTTTATTGCCTTCTGAACTATCGATATAGCATCCTGAAGTTCTGATTTATCACAATTGAATTTCATACGGCTTATTCCTTTCAAAGAAAAGTTACCCAAAACAGTATACCATAAACGAAGGCGTTTTCCCGTAAGGAATAACTACATTTTTTATTGACATAGTCTTCGTCTTATTATGGGGTGATTAAAGTGTTCAAAACCCTCTCTGGACCACATAAACATTGAATTTAACAATGTTAATCTGCTGTAGATAAATCCGATTTTGAATGTTTATGAATCAAGGCTTATCAACACGGCAATTTTATGAACATTCTCTTTACAGCAAATCTACACGAAGTTATGAACATATCTACAAAAAATGTTCAAACGTCCGCGATCCTCTTCTCGATGATCTTAACGTCAGACATCAGTGATTCATTCTCGATTACCTTATTGCAGGCATGAAGAACTGTGGAATGCTTCTTGCCTCCGAAGTATTCACCTATCTTCGTATACTCCATCTCGAGCATATCCCTGCAGATATACATGGCAACAGATCTGGCATTTACGATATCGTTGGATCTTAAGTTGGACATTATCTTATCCGGCTGCACATCGTAGTACTTACATGTGGCATCGGTAACGATCTCGGGAGTTACTGCCTTCTTCTTATTAGGGGAGATGAGGGGAGCGATCTTGCTCATTACAAGGTCAAGATTGATGTTCCCGTTCTCCAGGGCATAGTAAGAAGACACTATATTAAATGCTCCGTTAAGCTCTCTTACATTATTAGTAACATTCTCACAGACATACTCGACTATATTATCGTCCAGTATGATGCCGTTATTCTGCATATTCTTTATAAATATAGCCTTACGTGTCTCGTAATCCGGCGGCTGGATATCCATCATTACGCCGCTTTGAAATCTTGATGTAAGTCTGGGATCAAGCTCGGGAAGGTTCTTCGGAGACTTATCGCATGTGATAACGATCTGCTTTCCCGCAGAAACAAGAGTCTCGAAAGTATTGAAGAATTCCTTCTGGGTTCCTTCCTTACCTATAAGGAACTGGATATCGTCGATAAGAAGTACATCTATGCTTCTGTACTTGTTACGGAAGCTCTCGTAGTTCTTGTTATTCATGCTCTCTACATAAGCGTTCGTAAACTCTTCACATGTCGTGAAAAGCACTTTTTTATTGGGATAGAGCTGACTTACCTTATAGCCTATGGCCTTCATAAGGTGTGTCTTTCCAAGACCTGAGTTACCCCAAAGGTAAAGGGGATTCTTCTGCATCCTTCCGGGATACTCCGCTACAGAGAAAGCAGAAGCATAGGCGAATCTGTTACAGTCGCCTACTATGAAATTATCGAAAGTAAACTCGTCTGTAAGTCCTCCTGAAGGATAAGACTGACGCTCCTTCTCCTTGACCTTGTTCTCGGAAACAATGGTGTTGATGACAGCACTGTTGTCGCCTTCGACAATATACTTAACGGAGGTGTCTTTCTCCGCCACCATATTAACTGCACTCTTAATATAATTCTCGAGTTCCTGTCCCTTAACAAGACTCAGGGAATAATCGTCGCGGCAGGAAAGAATGAGAATATTATTCTCGTAGGATACCTGCTTTATCTTATCGATAATTGTTGTGTAATAGACTTTATCTACTCTTGAATCAAGAGCAATGATCTTCTGTGCCTGTGACCAGATATCGTTGTTCATGGTATACCTTCCCCGCGCGAAAAGTAACTGAATTATAACACGGTTTGGAATATAATGTTTTACATATGTTGGGGGCTTCGAATAAAAAGGGAAGGATTAATAAAAAACTTCTCAGCAATATACTTTTTTTCCTTGCAGCCGTACTTCTTGTCGGAGGAATTGTTATGCTCTCCTACGACATGATCAAGAGACACTTAAGGCAGGAGAAGATCGACGAAGCCACTACTGACATGGAGCAGGTTATAGCTCTTAATGCTGCATCACTTGAAGCAAACGGCGAAGACTTCGAGGAAGCCGTCATGACTTTGGTGATAGATCCCTCCGAACTTGAGGTCTACGGCGAAGACTACGATTACTACTATAACGATTATTCCGATGAGGTCATCTCGGGAAGAAGAGGCGAAGTAACAAGCGAGATCGATAATGCCAACACAGGTTACATCACGATCCAGGGTGTGGGCATTCTCGATATCCCCGTAATAGATCTTCATGTTCCCATCTGGGAGACTACGAATTCCGACACGCTCCGCTACGGGGTAGGTCACTACGTCAACTCGGTTACGCCCGGAAGCAACGGTAACTGTACTATTGTCGGACATCACATGTTAAAATACGGTTCGATATTCAATCGTCTCGAAGAAGTACAGATCGGTGATATCATCAATATAACCGACATGCGCGGACACCAGTACACCTACTTTGTGGATGAGCTTCTGGTAGTCACCGCGGAAGAGATGCTGAATTACGTAAACGGCGGTATTACTGACACCAGACAGGTGACATTGATAACATGCGTTTACACCGATCAGGGCAAAAAAAGATTACTTGTAATAGGACACATACAGGATGGGACTTAAGGCACCGGCCAAAGCAGCTGCAAAGATAACTCAGGGTATACTCCGTCTCATGGGACGGGGTGCTACCACACTGCCGGGTAAAGTCGCCGTTAAGATGTGCCCCGACATCATAAGCAAGTGCGCCAAGGGCAAGAAGATCATCACCATCACGGGAACAAACGGCAAGACCACTACTACGCACATGATCACGAGCATGCTCCGCTCATTGGGCTACGAGGTCATCACCAACGTATCGGGAGCCAACCTTGCTTCCGGCATCGCTACCACATTCCTCTGCGAAAAGCCTTCGAGGGAAGCTTCACCCGATAAGATCGTGTATGTACTTGAAACAGATGAGGCAGCTTTCGCAAGGATCGCAAAGGATCTGCAGCCTAAAGTCTGTCTTGTGACAAATCTTTTCAGGGATCAGCTTGACCGATATGGTGAGCTTACTCACACAAGAGATCTCATCGCGAAAGGAATAGATGAGACATCCGCGAAGATGGTTCTTAACGCCGATGATTCACTCGTTGCATCGATGGGTAAGACCAGATCCGAACGTGCATCCTACTACGGTCTGTCACTGAAGACCATGCTCGACAGCAATAATCTTCACCCGAACAGAACCGTACTTGAAGCATCATCTGATGCTGCCTTCTGTCCTGACTGCGGAGTCCGCTATAACTACAGTGCCAGAAGCTTCGGTCACTTAGGTGATTACAAGTGCCCTTCATGCGGATTCAAGACACCTGACAAGAGATTCGAATTATCTTATGACGCTTCCGGCAACCCCAGTGATGAGGGCTTCGGATTCAAGATGACGGACAATTCCGACGGAGCCGAAGAAGATATGAATCTTAAGATCGCAGGAAGCCACAACCTCTATAACACTTGTGCCGCAGTCTCTGCAGTTACAACTTTCCTTGAGCAGGACAGAAGCGGGGAAGAGGGGCTTTTCGAGAGTGCATGCAAGGCGCAGGATAATGTTGAAGCTGCTTTCGGAAGAATGGAGAAGATCGCTGTAGGAAATAAATACATCTGCATCCTTCTTGTGAAGAATCCCGTGGGACTCGACCGCAGCCTTTCTTTTGTAGCTCAAAGCTCCGATGCCGATTCGCTGATGCTCGTGCTTAACAGCAACATAGCTGACGGCAAGGACGTGTCATGGATCTGGGATGTCGATTTCGAGTCCAAGGCAGACGATCTGCCTGCCAATATCTACGTATCAGGACAGCGTTACGGAGACATGATGCTCCGTGTCTCATATTCCGGAAGGACTATCGACGGCTACGGTTCGCTCGAGTATGCGACGACTCTTCTTAAGGGAGCCCTCGCCGACTGCCCGGACGGCAAGTGCATATACATTCTGCCTAACTACACGGCGATGCTCGATCTTCGCGGAAGACTCGTAAAAGACCTGAAATTAAAGGATTTTTGGAAGGATTAAGGGCATGGATACTAAGCTTGTTATCGGACATTTCTATCCCGACCTTCTTAACCTCTACGGTGACAGAGGAAATGTTCTGGCGCTCATGAGAAGAGCAAATCTCCGGGGCATCGAAGTCGAAGTAAGAAGGATATCCATAGGCGACGACGTTGCCGCAGGAGACATCGATATCGGTTTTATCGGCGGCGGCCAGGATATGGAGCAGAACATAATGGCCGATGACATCAAGAACGTCAAAGGCAAAGTCATAAAGCAGATGATCGAGGACGGAGTAGTTTTCCTTACGATCTGCGGCGGCTACCAGATGCTCGGTAAGTATTATGAGGAGCACGACGGCAACCGCATCGAATGTCTGGGCGCACTCCCTCATTACACCAAGGGCGAGAAGGAAAGATTTATTAACGACACCGTCTACGAGATTGAGATCGGCGGCAGCAAATATAAGGTCGCAGGCTTCGAGAATCACAGCGGAAGAACGTTCCTGGGAGAAGGGGAGAAGCCCTTCATGAAAGTCCTTAAGGGCCACGGCAATAACGGAACGGACAATATGGAAGGATGCGTGTACAAGAACACGTTCGGAACCTATTCACACGGAAGTCTGCTTCCTAAGAACCCCGTCATTACCGATATGCTCCTGGAACTTGCGCTTAAGCGTAAATACGGTGAGGACTATGTGCTTCCCGAGCTTTCCACCGAAGTAGAAGATCTTGCCCGTAAGCAGGCTTTGGATTATATCGAAGGTATCAAGCGGAAGGCAGAAGATTAATCTTAAAATTGTAATTTGGCGCTTCTGATATTATAATAACCGCGTATTTCTTTAAATGTGAGGAGTTTCTATTATGGTACAGGCTATTGTCGGCGCTAACTGGGGAGACGAAGGAAAGGGTAAGATCACCGACCTTCTCGCGAACGATTCCGATATCGTTATCCGCTTCCAGGGAGGAGCCAACGCAGGTCATACGATCATTAACGAACACGGAAGATTCGCACTTCATCTTATGCCTTCCGGTGTCTGCCACGAGAATATCGTGAACATCATCGGCAACGGTGTAGCGCTCGATATCAGAAAGTTCATTGCAGAGTACAATGACATCTGCTCTCAGGGATTAAAGCCCAACCTCATGGTCTCCGACCGTGTACAGGTTATCATGCCTTACCATGTAGATTTTGACAGATTCGAAGAGGAGAGATTAGGCGGCAAGGCTTTCGGTTCCACGAAGTCCGGTATCGCTCCGTTCTTCTCCGATAAGTACGCTAAGATCGGTTTCCAGGTAAGCGAACTCTTCGATGCCGAGACACTCCGTGAGAAGATCGGAAGAGTCCTCGAGATCAAGAACGCTCTGCTTGTAAACCTCTATCATAAAGATCCCATCGATGCCGACGAACTTACAAAGGAGATGCTCGAGCAGGGCGAACTCATCAAGCCCTTCGTAGCTGATACGGTATCATTCCTCCATGACGCAGTTAAGGCCGGCAAGAATATCCTTCTCGAGGGCCAGCTCGGTTCCATGAAGGATCCTGATATGGGAATCTACCCGATGGTAACTTCCTCATCCACATTGGCAGGTTACGGCGCTGTTGGCGCAGGAATCCCTCCTTACGAGATCAAGAAGATCACATGCGTTACCAAGGCTTATTCATCAGCAGTAGGCGCAGGTGCATTCGTCAGCGAGATCCTCGATGAGGACAAGGCTAAGGAGCTCCGTGACAGAGGCGGCGACAAGGGTGAGTACGGTGCAACGACCGGAAGACCCAGAAGAGTCGGCTGGTTCGATGCAGTTGCCACAAGATACGGTGTACAGGTTCAGGGCGCTACAGATGTCGCTCTTACAAATATCGATGTATTGGGTTATCTCGATGAGATCCCCGTCTGCGTAGGTTATGAGATCGACGGTGTTGTAACCAAGGATTTCCCTAACCCCGGCAAGCTTTTGAAGGCGAAGCCCGTCTTCGAGACACTGCCCGGCTGGAAGACCGATATCAGAGGATTGACAAAGTTCGAGGATCTTCCCAAGGAAGCTCAGGACTATGTCTACTTCGTTGAGAAGGAAACAGGCGTTCACGTATCCATCGTATCAACAGGTCCGAAGAGAGAAGAGACCATCAACAGATAAGTTAAGAGGATCATGCGATTTAAGAAGACTGCGGCTCTGGTACTTGCTTTATCTTTTGCAGCTGCATCAGGCTGCAGTAAATACGATGACCAAAAGGATTCGGAAAAGCTTCAGGATCTGACCGGTGACTTCATCAGTGCGATCGCAAATGAAGATAAGAATGCGGCCGAAGATCTTACGGCCGGATTCGATTACGACGATTCGGTCGGTGATCACTACACCGAGAGTACGCATGATATAGTCGTATATACGCTTCAGTATATGGAAGTGTCTGACTTTGGCGATCCCGTATTCGACAGACGTGAAGGAACGGCTGAAGCGGAGGTTGAGATCACCTACTTTAATCTCGGCGATTTCACGGCTTCTTTGGACAACCGGTATCTTAATATCGACGAATACTTCGAAGCGATCGATAACTTCAGCGACAGGGATGAAAAGACATTGGATCTCACATTCGTCTATGATGAAGATGACGGAGAGTGGCTGTTATCCAATGCATCAGCCAAGAGGATCGTCAGATTATTCATGGCCCCGTCATTCTCATTAAGAGATCCGGTTGAGGTTTCTCCCGCTGACGGCCTTGAGATATTCGAATCGTATTTCGAGCTTCTGGCGGCCGGAGACTTCGATAATCTCCCTGCTGAATTCGATTATGAAAGTAACCGTACTTATGACAATGTGGCGGTCAGAGGAGAGGGCGAGAGAACACAGGAAGCCTATGAGAATTTCATCTCGGCTTATGTGGGATATATCCTCGATCACGATCCCGATTTTGTATTGGAAGAAGACCCGTACGACTACACATTATTAGGATCAGCTCCTTCTGCAGATGACCTCTATGCGGCATTAACGACTGATGAGTTCCTGACAGAGTACTATGCCAATTTCATAAGATACTCTGATACCAATGAAAGCCTGTCGGATATATGGGATTTCCAGTCTGCTCTTATCTACAACACGCTGGCAGACGCTGTTGATTCATGTTCTCCCGAGAGCTGCATTGTAATAGGTTATATCAGGAATATCTCATACGACGCTGAGCCGGATTATCAGCTCTTTATAAGCAGCAATATCATCCGCGAAGCAGATAATGGTATTTTCGAAGCGGAGCACAGCGTTCCCCAGGATCAGTATGTAAGGTGTTATGAGGCAGCTTTGGACATGCTTCTTGAGAACGGCGAGATCACGAATCTTTGGTACAACAGCCTGCACGATGCCATCCTCGAGGATGTTGAGAATTCCTTCATACCCGCAGGCGGAGTAAGTTCTCAGGGACATCCCAATCAGGCGCTCGGAACCTACGAGCAGGTGCCTGAGTGGTGCGAAGACGGAAGTATGGTCTACGGTTATTCGAATCCCGACAGCAACGGCTTCTGGATGTTCTACAGCAAGTCCCCCGATGTCCTCGATACAGTCGGATATTATCTCGATGAAGAAGGCCTATGGATCACCTGTTATTTCTGCGAGCCTTTCGAATCCGGCACCGACCTGATCTACGACTGGTGGATCAATGGTGATCTGGTCGTAGACACCGCGTATATCACGGTCGTAGGAGACGGCCATTCTGAGATCGAAGTGTTCATTCCCTGGGATGAGATCCCGACAGAAGCCTGCGAATTCGAGATGCGCCTGTGGGAGGATAATCACTCACATGTATTGGCTTACGTAACGATCACGAAGGCTTGATCATGCTCTCGCCTTCGGTAAGAAGGCCGGCATTAATCGCGAGATCTGCCGCCTGTTCACACAGGTTTTTCACGGCAGGTGAGACCACTGTAAATCCCAATGCTCTTCCGGCTTCGGTAAGAAGCGCTTCACGCGGCAGACCGTACTGTGCGCGGCATACTGTGACGACGGCACATGCGGCTTCCTCGACAGGGATCTCGTCTGCTTTTCGGGGCGGCGTACCTTCTTCCGAAACGCGGTAAGTCTCCATCACGCGCCAGGCCTCTCCCGGCTCTTTCCAGATAAAATGCCTGTCGCACTTGGGGTCCTTGTTGAGCGTATTGTTCTGCAGTGTCACGTTATACTTCAACGACTTCAGGATATAGTCGACGCGGTCCTTCACGGCGGCGGTCTTTCTTGTGTTTCCGCACGCATCGCAAAGCCTCTGCAGAAGAAGCTCGGTGCTGATAGGCGCTTCCGTGTTGATGACCTTACGCACCGCATCGGTGAGAAGCGAGATGTTCTGCGCGTCAGCAAACTGCGCTGCGGTAAGAACGGGAAGCGTAAGTTCCGCTGTCTTATAAGTTACAAGTTCAGTTTTTTTTTGCGTATCTTCCTCAGGCTGCGCTGCAGGTTCGGGAGCAGGCTCCGGCTGAGGTTCCGCTTGAGGTGCAGGTTCGGGTTCAGGTTCGGGCGTAGGAGTCTCAATACTGTCGATCGCAGCGATGCATTCGTCGATCACCGCATCCTTATTCTCCCACCAGTCAAGCGACCACACTCTTATGACCTTCCAGCCCAGGCCCTTGAGGACCGAAGGCTGCGAGATCTCGCGGGTCGTGGAAGTGGAGTATCTGATATCGCCCGAGCCGTCGATGAGGATACCGAGGCAGTAACTCTCTTCGCCCTCGCGGCGCACACCGATATCGACCTTGAAGCCCGACTTGCCGACGCCTGTATCGGACTCGTAGCCTCTTTCCTTAAGGCCGCTTCTGATGTCTTCGATCACGCCTCTGAACTTAAGGCTCCTGTCGATTATGGGAAGACCAGAGCTGTCGAGGGACGCCGAATTAACAAGATCCTGATCCCATACTTCGCTTCCTTCCGCATACTGCAAAAATCTCTTAAACGCCTTCACGCCTTCGGGTGTCGCATCGCTTATGCGGATCTGTTCGGGTGAAAGGGAAGAGAATACCTTCATCTCACATCTTGATCTTGTGACTGCTACGTTAAGTCTTCTCCAGCCGCCGTCCTTGTTAAGAGGACCGAAGTTCATCGAGACTTTGCCTTCGGAATCGGGACCGTAGCCTACGGAGAAAAGGATGACATCACGCTCGTCACCCTGAACGTTCTCGAGGTTCTTTATAAATATGGTCTCATCGCCGCCGTAAGCCCAGCGCTCGAACGCATCGTCGGTCCTGCAGACCTCGTCGATCATGTCTTCGATAAGACCCTGCTGCTGGATGTTGAATGTGACGACTCCGTATGTAAGCTTGGAAAGCTCCGGGTCGCGGCTTCTTAATACAAGCTCGTCGACTACGGCCTTCGCTTCCTTCTCGTTGGTCCTCGATTTGCCGCTGTCGAACGAGCCTTCGCACTTAACGAGGGTCACGCGGGAAGAGCGGTCGTCGACTGACGGGAATGTGTAAAGTTTGCTCTCGTAGAAAGACTTGTTGGAGAACGTGATAAGGCTCTCGTGACGGCTTCTGTAGTGCCACAGAAGTCTGGTCTGGGGCATGCCGACGGCAAGGCAGTCGTCGAGTATGCTTTCGAGGTCTTCGGTATCGTAATCTTCCGTGTCGGCGTTGTTTACCTGGAGGCGGAAGAAGGACGTCGGAGGCATCTGATTCGGGTCGCCTACGATGATCGCATTTCTGCCCCTCGCGAGAACTCCGACGGCTTCGCTTGTGGGAAGCTGGCTCGCCTCATCGAAAATAACGAGATCGAAGAGCGGATTTTCAGACGGAGCGATGAACTGCGCTGCCGACATCGGGCTCATGAGCACACATGGAGTAAGCTTCAGGATAACTTCCTGAACCTCTCTGAACAGCGATCTTATGGAGACGCCTCTGCAGCGGCTCTTGACCGCACGGGAAAGCTTGCCGAGACCTGAAGCGGAGTTGGCACTGTCCTTATTCTCACGCACCTCGAAAGAAGTTCTCGCGACCTTGAGCGCGATCTCCTGACGCGTGATATCGGTGAACTCATCGCTTAACTTCTTAAGCCTGTCGATCTTCTCCTTATAAACCTTGCCGCTGAAGTTACGAAGCACTTCTGAAGAGTCGATCTCATTGCAGATAAGAAGCCCGCTCCACGCCTTGTCGAATGCGCTTACAATGGTACTCTCGTTCACAATACCCTGCTCGAAAGCTTTTACTGCAGGACCGAGCTTCAAGGCATTGCAGCTTTCCGCCGCATGGTTAAGTATTGTCTTGGGCCTTATGTTCTGTTCGTTGTTTCTTAAGTCATTTATTATAGTCTGAACGAGGTCGAATCCCGATGCGGAATCAGGTGCAAGTTCAGTTATAACAAGACGCGAATTGACCGCCGCTGCTTTCTCATCGAATGCCTTGAGCGCATTGGTGAAAGCGGGGAGGATCTCGGGGATTCCCGCTGCGGTGTTAAAGCCCAATGCCGTGAAGGTGTTTTTATAGTCGCATAATGTGTCGATGTGTTTCTTCAGATCGTTCCTGGCGGTGCCGGTCTTATCCAGGGGCTTTAAGCTGTTGTAAAGCTTGTTCATCGCGGAAGATTTGAACGGTCCCCACTTGGATTCTGCTTCGGCATAAGCGGCCTTGAGCTGATCCGGATCTTTGGTTAGGATCTGCGCGTCCCAAGTCTGAAGGATAGCGGTTCTTGCCTTGAAGAAATTGCCTATTACCGCAGCCGCTTTATGTGCGGAAGCGATACTCATTCCCGCATTAAGATTCGGGTAAGAAGCGCTTACTGCTGCTGCGGCTCTTGTGGCTTCTGCCGCCGCCGCTTCAAGCTCATTAAGCTCGCCGTTAAGCTTGATCCTGGTATCCTGGCTGTACTCCGTTGCCCTTACGAAAGGAAGAACGCCGGACATTCCGCTGCCCGATGCGATGAACTCTCCCAAAGCGGCCTTGGACGCGTTAATGCGGTCTTCGGTAAGACCTGCGGTGAATCCGTCCTCGAGAGTGATCACAGGCGCATCCTCGTTTCTTTTCGCGTAAGAAGCGCGGACGAGTAAGCATCGAGCTCTGCGCGGCGGGCCTTGATGTCTGCAAGAGCCTTGTCGTATTCGCTTTCCGAAGACATCGTAATGCGCACTTCCATGGCTGCCTTAAGCTGGTCGCTTATGTAGCCTTTGGCGATCTTGTTGGAATAAAGCTCGAGGCAGAAGGGGTCCAGGCCGATCTTCTTAAGCCTTGAGTAAACGACTTC
>CADAXO010000014.1 GCA_902791885.1 Oscillospiraceae bacterium
GAGTCTCGATCGAGGGAGTAGCGATCTTGAGCATATCGACTATCTCAGAAGCCTGCTGTCTTGCCCTCTTCCTGTCAACGAACGGACCTTTTGACGTATTGTAATCTTTAAGGATTATGTTGTCAGAGACCGATAAAGACGGCGCAAGACCCATACCGAGTCTGTCCTCGGGGATAAAGCTCATGGCAATACCCGCAGCCGATATCTGTCCCGCGTTCTTTCCGACTAGGTTCATACCCTTATGTACGATCTTACCCGAGTTGATCTTACGAAGTCCTGCTATAGCTTCACACAGTTCCTTCTGACCGCTTCCTGCGATGCCTGCAACGCCTAAGATCTCGCCGCCTCTTATATAGAAGCTCATGCTATCCACGGCAAGCGAACCCTCATCACTGTTTACACAGAGGTCTCTTACCTCGAGCAAAGGCTTCGTCTTCTCCATAACGGCACGCTCTATCTTAAGATCGATCTTACGGCCTACCATAAGCTCCGTAAGTTTCATCTCACTCGTCGTTGCCGACTCTACCGTATCTATATACTCGCCCTTTCTGAGGACTGCGACACGGTCCGATATCTCCATAACTTCGTTAAGCTTGTGCGTGATTATTATTATCGAGTGCCCGCTTTCCTTCATCTTCCTGCACACATCGAAAAGCTTCTTCGTCTCCTGTACAGTAAGCACGGCCGTAGGCTCATCAAGGATGATCACCTTGGCGCCGTAGCAGAGCACTTTAATTATCTCCAATGTCTGTTTCTCCGAGACGGACATATTCGCAACGATCTTCGTGGGATCGATCTCGAATCCGAACTTGGAGGCTATTTCCTCTATCTCCTTATTGCGGTCTTTCTTAAGCAGGAAACCGCTGTCCTTCTTCCCTATCCAGATATTATCTGCCGCTGTGAAGCGTTCAACCAGCTTAAAGTGCTGGTGCACCATTCCGATACCGAGTTTGCCGGCATCGTCGGGCGATGATATAACGACTTTCTTTCCGTCTATAAAAATAGAACCGCTGTCGGGCGTATAAATACCCGACAGCATGTTCATTAAAGTAGTCTTGCCTGAACCGTTCTCACCGAGAAGAGCGAGTATCTCACCCTTCTTAAGGTTCAGATTGATATTTTTGTTGGCAACAACAGAGCCGAAGCTCTTAGTGATGTCTCTGAATTCGATCGCGTATTCCGTTGATGCCATGTGTATTACCCGTAATTATGACTCGGCTACTACGCCTTCAACATAATAGTCCATGGAACCCTGGATGACGCTGTCATCAACAGAACCCTCACCGCCGTCGACGATGATATGGCCTTCGTTATCCATGAGAGCCTGACGAACCTGCTCTACAGTTACGGAACCTGCCTCACCGGAGAACTGCAATGCAGTACCGGAGAATACATCCCACTCACCGGAGATCATGAGGTTTCTTGCAAGCTCGATAGCCTCAGCAGCCTCGGGAGCATTGTTTGCAGTAAGAGGAGAAATGTCTACCATACCCTCTGTAAGTCCGCCGTAGTAGTTACCGCCGATGTTTGTAAAGAACTCGGAAGCGGAAGACTCGTTCATTGCTGTCTCGATAGCGAGCTGATAGAAGACATTCCAGTTCCATACGGGAGCTGTGAGATGTGCATCGGGAGCATCGGAAGCCATATCGGAATTGTAACCGCATCCGTAAACGCCCTGTTCCTGAGCAACGATCTGAGGTTGAGCGGAGTCACAGTGCTGTGCGATAACGCCGCAGCCGTATGTTGAGATAAGAACCTCAGCAGCCTGACGCTCAAGCTCCTGATCGCCCCATGTGTAGATCTCGTCAACGTGAACTACTGCATCGGGGTTAACTGCACGTGCACCGAGTGTGAAAGCATTGATACCGGAACAGGTCTCGGCATACTCAGTACCCCAAGCGGATACATAACCGATATTGTTGTTGCCGATCTCAAGTGACTTATAACCTGCAGCGATACCTGCGAGGTAACGTGCCTGATAAATACGTCCGAAATAGTTGTTGAAGTTTCTGTCATTGGAAAGATATCCGGTTGCGTGACAGAAAACGATATCGGGATACTCTTCTGCAGCCTCAGCGAAAGCATTGATGTAACCGAAGCTGATACCGAAGATGATGTTGCAGCCCTGACCTGCAAGCTGCTCGATAGCTGTTCTTACCTGCTCATCGTCCTCAGGAACGTTGTCTCTGATCTTAAGGTTGGTATCCGTTGAAAGACCGAGAGCCTCCATAGCCTGTACGATACCGTGATGATGCGCATATGTATAACCCGCATTATCATTCTGGCTGTTGATGTAGATAGCGCCGACGATGAAATTGCTGTCGGAACTTCCTGACTGTGCATTGCTCTCAGTTGCAGTCGTTCCACAACCGGTGAACAAAGCGGCACATATAACAACTGAAGCAACGATCAAAGAAAGTAACTTCTTCATGTTTTCCTCCATAACTTTTTGTTCTCTTATATGTACAACAAATACATATCAGAATAAGGACGGATCAGCTTCTGAATACTATCTTTCCGTCTTCCATTGAATCGATAAGAGCCAGGGATTCGACTCTGACGCCTTCTTCTCTTAACAGATCGCCTCCGCCCTGCTGGCCCTTCTCGATAGCGATAAGAGCACCGGCGAGAGAGGCTCCGGACATCTCGACGAGTCTGATAAGTCCGTTAAGAGCATTTCCCTTGGCAAGAAAATCATCGCAGACCAATACAACATCATCGGGCTTAAGGAAATCCTTAGCTACGACAATGTCAAAAGTCTTCTGATGAGTATAGGAATAGACCGCAGTCTTATAAATATCACCCTGTACATTGGTGGCACCGTGCTTCTTGGCAAACACCATGGGAACGTGAAGATGCTGCGCTACTGCAAAAGCCACTGCGATACCCGATGCTTCGACAGTAAGGACCTTGGTAACCCCTGCGTCCTTATAAAGCCTTGCGCCTTCTTCACCCATCTTCATCATAAAGTCGGTGTCGATCTGCTGGTTAAGAAAACTTCCCACTTTCAGGATATTTCCGGGGAAAACTTCGCCTTCGTTAACGATCTTCTCTTCGAGCGCTTTTACGGGGACCACCTTCTCTCAATGAAAATACCCTGTAATTTTAGATTGCAGGGTATTTCATGTCAACGAATAATTATCACAAATTTGGTTGAGAACAATCAGGAATCCGCTTCAGTATTGTCCTCCGCAGGCTCCGTTTCAGCGGGTGTCTCCTCAGCCTTGGGGGCCTCCTCGGAAGCCTTCTTTGACTCCTCTTCAGCCGCCTTGCGCTCTTCTGCCTCAGCCTTTGCCGTCTTCTTCATCTCTTCAACTATCTCGGCAGCAAGTTCAAGATTACCCTCGGCATTATAGATAGCTTCGAATTCGGGGCCGTCAACCTTATAGTTCTCGATAAGTCTCTGTGCAAGGCCCTCAACAGTAGCTTTCTTCTCCTCGAGGATCTTCTTGGTATCCTCATAGCACTCGTTGATGATCCTCTGGACTTCCTTATCGATCTCATAAGCCGTCGCATCGGAATAGCTCTGTACCTGACCGAAGGACTGGCCTACGAACACTTCCTGGTTCTCATCGCCGAAGACCATATTTCTGAACTTCGGTGACAGACCATAACGCTTAACCATGGCGGTAGCTATTCTGTTACAGGACTGAAGGTCGGAAGCGGCACCTGTCGATACTTCACCTAAGAAAATCTCTTCGGCAGCTCTTCCGCCCAAGGACATTCTTATGTTATCGAGGAGCATCTTCTCCGTATAGTAATCGAGATCCTCAACAGGCTTGTAAGCCGTAAAACCGCCCGCCTGACCTGCAGGGATGATGGTTACACGGTCAACCTTCTCAATATCGGATGTTGCACGAAGAACAACAGCGTGACCGGACTCATGGTAAGCCGTAAGTCTCTTAACCTTGTCTGTAAGCTTCTTGGAGTTCTTCTCGGGACCCATCATTACACGGAAAGTGGCGTCATTGATCTCGAGAGGTGTGATCTCCTTCTTATTGCGTCTCGCGGAAAGAAGAGCAGCCTCGTTAAGTAGGTTCTCAAGATCCGCACCCGTGAATCCTACTGTGGAAAGGGCAACTTCTCTTAAAGATACGTCATGAGCAAGCGGCTTGCCCTTCGCATGTATCTTGAGGATAGCCTCACGCTCATCAACATCAGGAGGATTAACCATGATCCTTCTGTCGAATCTTCCGGGTCTCAGAAGAGCCGGATCAAGTACGTCAACACGGTTCGTTGCCGCGATAACGATAACATTCGTATTTACATCAAAACCGTCCATCTCAACAAGGATCTGGTTCAGTGTCTGCTCACGCTCATCCTGTCCGCCGCCGAGACCTGCGCCTCTCTTACGTCCTACGGCATCGATCTCATCGATGAAGATAACTGCGGGAGCTGCCTTCTTTGCATCAGCGAAAAGACTTCTAACACGGGAAGCACCGACACCGACGAGCATCTCAACGAAGTCGGAACCCGAGATGTAGAAGAACGGGCAGTTGGCTTCACCTGCTACTGCTCTTGCAAGCAGCGTCTTACCTGTACCCGGAAGTCCGTGGAGAAGAACACCCTTAGGGATCTTCGCACCGAGTTCCTTGTACTTCTTGGGGAACTTCAGGAAGTCAACAACCTCCGAAAGCTCTTCCTTCTCTTCTACGGAACCGGCAACGTCAGTGAACTTGACCTTGATCTCATTGGGACTTGTAAGTCTTGCTCTGTTGTTACCGAAGGAGAAAACACTGTTTCCGTCCTTTGTCTGTCTGTTAAGGTTAACGAAGATAACTACTGCAAGGATTCCGAGACCTATGATAGAGAGAGCATTAAGGATCATCGTCCAGTCGATAGGCTCTGTGTAGTTATAGTTCTTGATAAGACCGGAACTCTTGTATTCCTCGAGCTTCTGGATAAGATCATCCACATACTCATAAGGAACGTTCTGTGTAATGGTCTGTGAAAGTCCCGAGAGATCCTTATACTCTACCGTTACGGTCGTTCCGTTTACATCGACTTCATCTACGGAATAATCGCGGTTCTCGATAATCTCGACTACATCGGAAAGTGTTGTCTGACTACCTCCGCCGTTCCTGTTGCCGAACAGCAATGTCGAGAATATGAGAAGAACTGCAACAAGGACAATATAGAATATTGCAGCTCCTCCGATCCTCGGCGGTCTGTTTGCCTCAGGATTCGGCGTATTATTACGGTTCGAATTATTACTCATCCTTTATCCTCACTATCTTTACATCTTTGAACTGACGATACTTATCGTCATAATCCAGGCCGTATCCGACAATGAACTCGTCAGGGATCGTAAAACAGTTATAATCCGGGACAAGGTCATTAACTCTTCTTGACGGCTTGTCAAATGCAGTGCATATCTTAATAGACTTGGGCTCTCTCATCGAAAGCATCTCACGAAGCTTCTTCAAAGTTCTGCCTGTATCGACGATGTCTTCAACTATAAGTACGTTCTTTCCGGAAATATCGATACTGATATCCTTCTTGAACACGAAATTACCTGTGGACTCGGTTCCCGCATAGCTTGAAAGATGTATGAAATCTATATTCTCAACATCAACGGTCAGTTCTCTTACGAGGTCAGCCGTAAAAATAAAAGCACCTGTGAGAACACCTATAACCACAAGAGATTCGCCCTCGTAGTCACGGCTGATCTGATCTGCGACTTCCTTAACCCTAGCGGAGATCTCTTCTGCAGAGATCATGAGATCAAACTTGTCCACCCTTATCTTCCTTTCGTACTATCTGAAGCTTAATAAACTCCGTCTTCCCTTCGGAACCGTGCTCATCAAGCCATCTTTCGCGGGACAAAGAAGAAACAAAACCTTCCGCGTGCCCGACGCCCGGTATCCAAAGGACCCTTCCGCCGGATCTTACGGCTATAAGATGTCTTCTTGCATCCCTCGGTATCTTCAGATCCGACAAAAGCTTGTTAATGTCGGTCTTATGCGGACTTCCCGCCTTCTGAAAATCCCTTTCATCCGAGATTGTCCCGATAACCACGTTATCTTCGGGGCAAATCCACGAACATGTATTATATACTATCGATTCGTTATTCTCAACGATTGAAGCCTCCAATGAAAGTGCAGAATCAGGCAGATTTAAGGTATTTACGCCTTCTTTCAGGTCCTTTGCACCGAGACTTATCTCAATATCTTCGGGAACAGCGGGAAAACCCATGTAAGTCGCCATGGCACAGCTTATTCCGTCCGCTCCTTCCTCTCCGTAAAATCCCAGAAAACCTCCGACAAAAAGAGCTTTCCGCCCGAAAGGCAGACCGGCATAATGCGTACCCCCTCCGGTATTCATAAGATTGTTTACGATATCCACATGTACGGTCTCGAAGTCCGTAAGATTCCCAAACACATCCTTCCAATAAAGCCTTATCACTCTGTTTATTATTGCCGGATGAAGTGAATCAAGCTCATAAGCCTTGATAAACTTATAGCGTCCTTCTGTTATAAGTACATTGCCGTAAGCTTTTCCCGCCTCAGAACTCAAGTAATCAGCGTCCTGTGACAGAAGCTTATAGGTATCTTCTACAGCTTCGTTGGGATCCTTGACTGACACAGAGGATATCAAAGGAAGGATCTCGTTCCTCCACTTATTTCTGGTGTAGTCAGACTGAAGATTCGTTATATCGGTAGCGTAGCTTATATTGTTCTCATCCAGATAATCTGTTATCTCATCCTTGGTAACGCAAAGAAGCGGCCTTATTACGCCTTCAGAAGAATTCATCGCAGTAAGGCCTTCAAGGCCCGCCCCCCTGAAAAGATTCATAAGGAATGTCTCGGTAAGATCTCCGAGATGATGGGCTGTTACGGTCTTTATCTCATTTCGAGGTATCGACTGTAATGAAGATATATCTTCGGCATAATCATTGAAAGCCTTGTATCTTAATATTCGTCCGGTCTCCTCAAGTCCTCTTCCGAGCCTGGAAGCTTCGGCTTTACAGTCGATGTGATAAGCCCTGAAAGGGATATTAAGAGCCGCACACAAGTCTTGCGAAAGCTTCTCATCAAACGAAGCTTCTTCTCTTAAGCCGTGGTTAATGTGGACTGCGAAGATCTTGGGGAATCCTTCAATATTGTCCCTCAATTCCGCTAAAGAAGATACCAAAGCCACGGAATCGGGACCGCCCGAAAGACCTGCCACAATACACGAAACACCGACAAGAAGATTCCTGCCGGTGCAATATTTATAGATCTTATCCGCGAATGAGCTTATCGTCATAGAAATCCTTCCGGAAGATCATCGTGACTGTCGCTGAAGAAAGCTTCGTTGTTGCTTTGATCCATAGAATCTTCCGAATCAGAGTATCCCTGAGGTTCTGAAGGTCCGGGATCACCGTAATCCTCGGGAGGCACATCAGGGAAAGGTGCAGACGGGATATCCGCAGGCTCTTCGAAATTATAGTCGGCTGAAGATGCATCCGACGGTACGGTCCTCGTATATGCCGATCCACCCATGGGGTCTTCAGGATCACCCTTCCTCGGGGCTTCGAAGAACAGCGCCTTGGCACCGTACCACTTAACATAAGCGGTATCGGTCTCACCATGTCTGTTCTTGGCAACGATAAGCTGTGCATCCTCAATCTTGGGCTTCTCTGCAGCATCCTTCTTCTTGGTGTAATAAGAAGGTCTGTGAATAAAGATAACGCAGTCGGCATCCTGCTCGATGGCACCGGAATCTCTTATGTCGGCAAGACCCGGGATATGATCTCCGTCTTCCCTGTTCTCGGTACCTCTGTTAAGCTGCGACAGTGCGATTACCGGAACCTTAAGTTCCTTCGCTAGGACCTTAAGCGATCGGCTGATCTCTGCTATCTCGTTCTGGCGGTTGCCGTTGGATTTACCCGGGATAGTAAGAAGCTGCAGGTAATCGATGATAACAAGTCCGAGTGAATGCTCTCTTTCAAGCTCCTGGCACTTGGACATGATATCCGTGGGATTGGTATTCGTCTTCTCATCGATATATATCGGGAAATCGGATATAGTGCTCAATGTATTAACGATGTCTTCCTCATCCTCACGTGTGATATTGGCACGCTCGATCGACTTATAGTTCGTATGTGAAGTGGAAGCGAGGATACGGTTTGCGACCTCACTCTTACTCATTTCAAGAGAGAAGATGGCGACAGTCTTCGAATAGAACTGTGCCACATTGGTCGCGATATTAAGGACCAGCGCCGTCTTACCCATACCGGGTCGGGCAGCGATGATATTGATCGTTCCGGGCTTAAAACCTCCCGTTATCTGGTCAAGATAAGAAAAACCGGTCTTAATAACCTTGCGGTCACCCTTACCGAATGAAGCTTCTCTTAATTCTTCAAGATTTCTTCTAAGGATTACGCCGAGGCTTTCAAAGCCCGTTGTATCTTCCTTAGTCTTAAGAAGGCTCAATTTACCGATACTTAAGTCGACGATGTCGTTTACGGAGTTCTCCCTCTTCTCGGCAGCCTGTTCAAGCTCCTTTAATGTCGCCAGAAGCTTTCTGGACTGACAGTTCTTAAGGACAATATCAACATAACTGTCGAGCGCCGACATAACACTCTGCGTATTGGCAACGGTGAAGACATACTGGTCTCCGCCTGCCTTATCGTTATTGCCCTTACTCGTTAACTTCTCGCAAACGGTAAATCTGTTGATCTGAGATCCTTCAACATAAAGCTCACTTATCGCATCGAAGATGAGCGAGTGTTTCTTATCAAGGAAATCACCCGCCACAAGTCTTTTCATGACGGAGCTCTCCAAAGCCTCCCTGTTTCTCATGCACAGGGCAAGTACGGCTTTCTCGGCTTCGACTGCGTTATATGAAGGGCTTTGTTCGCCCGTGAGATTGTCGTTAAGATCTCTGTCGGACATCAGAGAGCCTCAACGTTGATATTGATCTGACAGGATACCTTAGGATGGAGCTTGATCCTTACGCCGAAGGTTCCGACCATCTTAATTGCAGTATCGATAACGACCTGCTTCTTCTCTATATCATATCCGTTCTTCTTGAGAAGATCGGAAACATCAGCTGTGGTTACGGCGCCGTAAAGCTTGCCGCCCTCACCGCTCTTCATCTTCAAAGTAAATGTTTTATCACCCAAGTCTTTCTTAAGATCCTCGGCAGCCTGCAAAGCACGCTTCTCGTGCTCAGCCTGTGCGCCCTGCTTAAGCTTTACTTCATTAAGATTGGCAACTGTGGATTCCTTGGCAAGCTTCTTCTTAAGAAGGAAATTTCTTCCGTAACCGTCGCTTACTTCAACGACCTGTCCTTCCTTGCCTACACCCTTAACGTCTTGTAATAAAATAACTTTCATAAATCCCTCCGGGTAAATAAAATCGGGCACCCTCAGGATGCCCGATAATTATATACTAAACTGGATGCTTTTGCATCAGCCTGCATCATAAGGAAGCAGAGCAACCTGGCGGGCACGCTTGATTGCTGTTGTGAGCTCTCTCTGGTGCTTAGCGCAAGTTCCTGTCATTCTTCTGGGGAGGATCTTACCTCTCTCAGAGATGTACTTACCAAGGCGTGCTGTATCGAGGAAATCGATCTGCTCAACCTTATCAGCACAGAATGAACATGTCTTCCTTCTGTTTCTTCTGGGTCTCATAGGGCTTCCGCCAAACTCGCGGCCGGCCTTAGGTTCTCTAACATTATTCTCAGCCATTTGTTTTACTCCTTAAAAACTGATGTTTCCCGTATCATCATCGATAGGGAACGGGAGACTTAATTCATCGTCTGACCCCTGGAATGAAGTTGTATCATCGGGCATATCCGGAACGATCTGTCTGTTGGGGGCTACGGGAGCCTGTGCAGCGGTTCCGGTCGGAGCCTGATCCTGATAGGATGCGGGTCTCGAATAGTTGCCGTTGTTGTTATAGTTACCGTTGTTAGGTCTGGAATTGCCGTTGGCTCCGTTTCCGTTACTGGATGCGGAATCAACAAACTCTGCCTCGTCTACAACTACGTCGGTAACATAACGCTTCTGGCCGCTCTGATCATCATATGATCTTGTCTGGATACTTCCTACTACCGCGATCCTCGAACCCTTATGGAAATAAGAGCTGATGAAGTTGGCTGTCTGTCTCCAAGCGACGCAGCTGATGAAGTCTGCCTGACGCTGACCGTTCTGATCCTTGAACTTTCTGTCAACTGCAAGCGTGAATCTGCATACAGTAACCTGTGAAGCAGTATTCTTGACCTCAGGGTCCTTTGTCAGTCTTCCGATTAGAATTACCTTGTTCATGTTCTTTCCTCCGTGACCGGGATTTTACTCACCGACGCGGACAACCAAGAAACGAAGAACGCCTGTTGTAATCTTGAGAACACGCTCAAGCTCTCTCGGGAACTCAACGGGAGCTGTGAAAAGAACCTTAACATATGTTCCTTCCTTAGCATCATTGATCTCGTAAGCAAGCTTCTTTGTTCCGAGATTGTCGAGAGCATCAACTGTTCCGACCTGAGCGATCTTGGACTGGATGTTCTCAATAAGAGAATTAACAGTCTCCTCACCGGCAGCAGGATCGAGAACTACAACCAACTGATACTGATTTGCCATATTATTCACCTCCTTATGGACATTAGGTCCGGTATCACATGTACCGAACAAGGATTGTGCACTCTATAAAAGCGCGATGGTAAGAATATCACAGCAAAACCGTCTAAGTCAAGTTACTCTCAATAATCAAAAAGTTATCTCGCGTCAATTCAAAAATCGTTTTGAGATTATTATAGACAGTCGCCGTGAGTTTGTCTATGATTTAAGAACAATTGTTTTGTTACATTTTCAGCAGAAACGTCTCGTGCCCAGGTCCTTAATGATATACGGGAAAAGTATTTCTATCCACGCCTTAAGAGCGGACACGGTATGAAGATAAACACCGATATCCTCCCCCGAAGGATCGTTAACGGAAACCGATGCCACTCTGCCGTCCTCACCTCTTATGACAAGGCCCTTGGAAGCCATATAAGAACTTAACGAGAATACTCTTCCGTCAAGATCAGGGTAAGCATTGAGGATATCGAACGCCTGCGTGTCGCTTATCGTCAGGATCAGGTCATTCGAGTCATAAAGCGATACTTCGGCATGCTTGCTCATATGGTGGGCTACCGTGCCTCCGACGATCTTTGTGAAAGCTTCGCATGTAAACTCATCAGGGCTTCTTCCCTCTTCCGCATAAAGGCCCGCGGACTCGGCGTACAGCTCGGCTCCTATCTTTACGTCTTCAGAGGAACAGAAAGGTCCTTTGCGCCTTACAAGATCCGTGAACACACCCTCGCACACAGCACCCAGGTTACGGTCATCGTCACTTATAAACAGAACGGATGCCGTGAATACATTTTCGAAGTAATCAAGAGAGACTTCGCTTGAGCCCTCCTCCAAAGCTTCGTATGCCTTGGAAGGAACATCGTCTCCCATGCGGCCCGCAGCCTTGGAAAGACGGTTCATGTATGCAACTTCAAGTCCTTCCCCCTTAAATCCAGCTGCAAGGATAAGGTCAACTTCCTGTCTGTCGAGAAGCCTTAAGCCGTCGAAAAGACAGTGTGAAGCCGCCTCTATATCGCAGGTATCGCCGTAAGAATAGAATTCGAGATGCGACAGCAGGATATCATCTCCCGCCATCTCGGCAAGAGCCTTGACTTCGCTTCCTGCGAAGATACCGATACGTGCCGCGGGATTGCCTTTAAGAACATCCTGAGCCTTGAGTATGAAAGGCGATGCCATATCGAAGAGGATCTGCTTTTGATCGTCATTTAATCCTTCCTGATGAGGATCGATCGATACGGCATTCTCGGGGAGAGTGATTATCTCGACGGAACATCCCGGAGCATAGTGTCTGTATTTCATTCCGGGAGAAGCCGGAACCTGTCCCTTGCTTAAAGCACCTGCATATTCGGTATGTGTCTTCAACGCCTCATCAATCATGGCGCTTGTCACGGCACCGGGTCTTAAGATAACCGGGACCTCACCTGTGGCGTCTACCACCGTGGATTCCAATCCTACATTACACTCGCCGCCGTCGATCACTCCGAAGACATACCCGTCCATATCGTTCATTACATGAAGCGCCGTCGTGGGAGAAGGGCTTCCGGACAGATTCGCGGACGGAGCTGCAACCGGGCAGCCGCAGAGCTTAAGGAACTCATTGCAAAGCTTATGGGAAGGCATTCTGATACCTACAGTATCAAGACCTGCCGTTACCTCATCGGGAATCTTCGCGGATTTTCTCATAATAACCGTGATAGGGCCCGGCATGAATGCATCTATCAATGCTTCGGCACAGGGCGTGATCTCACTTACAAGATCTTCTATCTGTGACTTATCCCATATATGAACGATCAACGGATTATCTCCGGGTCTGCCCTTAGCCTCGAAGATACTGTTAACGGCATCTCTGTTCAATGCATTGGCCCCCAATCCGTATACGGTCTCGGTAGGAAAGCCGACGACTTTACCCTCACGAACAGCTTCGGCACATAAAGAAAGACCTTCAGCGTCTTTTGCCGTAACAAATCTTGTATTGTATATCTTCCGTCTTTCCATTATTCCTGCTCCTGTTCTTTTCTGGCAGCAAGATCGACCGTCAATGCATCCACGATCTCGTCCAGATCACCGCCTAATATATCATCAAGCTTATAAAGCGTAAGTCCGATCCTGTGATCGGTAACTCTTCCGTCGTGATAATTATAAGTTCTGATCCTCTCGGATCTGTCGCCCGTACCCACCTGCTCACGTCTGGTCTGGTCCTCGGCGTCCTTATCCCCTGCTTTGGCCATCGCCCACAGACGGCTCTGAAGAACTGCCATAGCCTTATCTTTGTTAGCGAACTGGGATCTTTCATCCTGGCACTGAACTACAATTCCCGTAGGGATATGCGTAATCCTGATCGCAGAGGATGTCTTGTTGATATGCTGACCGCCCGCACCCGAAGATCTGTATCTGTCTATCTTCAAGTCATCGGGATTAATTACGACGTCCGTGGCATCGGCTTCAGGAAGAACGGCAACTGTCGCGGTCGAAGTATGTATCCTTCCGCCGGATTCGGTCACCGGAACACGCTGGATCCTGTGAACTCCGCTTTCGAACTTAAGCCTGCTGTATGCACCCTGGCCTTTAACTTCGAAAACGATCTCCTTGTAGCCTCCGAGCTCGGTGTCATTACTGTCAACTACACTTAGTGTAAAGCCTTTCGATGCGGCATAACCCTGATACATCTTGTAAAGCGTGGAAGCACATAAAGCCGCTTCTTCTCCGCCGGCACCCGCCCTGATCTCCATGATAACGGATCTGTCGTCGCGCGGATCTTTATCCGCAAGCATAGTGACGAGCACGGCTTCACTTTCCTCAAGGTTCTGCTTACCCTCGGAAAGCTGCTGTGAAGCGAGTTTCTTGATCTCCTCATCGTCATCCTTAAGAAGTTCCAGAGCTTCTTCAATTTCCGCCTTAGCATCAAAATACTTTCTGACGGCATCAGCCTTGGGAGTGATCTCGGCAAGCTCTTTGCTTAACTTAAGGTATCTGTCCTGATCGGAAATAACGGAAGGATCCGACATAGACGACAAAAGCTCGTCGTAACGCGATGTTATGGATAAAGCTTTGGTCTCGTCAAGCGGCATCTGTTTCCTCCGTTTCTGTATTTTCTAAAGACTCCGAAGCTCCGGTAACGGGTTCAAGATCCGGGACATAGACCACCGCGGGATTCCCGAACACGTCTCTTATGAACTCCAAAAGTGCATCTGCATATTCCCTGCCGCCTGAAGTCACAAGTGCAGGATCGATGGGATTATCGACGGGATAGCGTGATATCTCGAAGAACATCGTCGCATTGTCGGCATAATCCTTCTTAACAAGGATCATATACTCCCTGAACGTCTCGATATTCTGTCCTCCGATGATAAGCACCGGAACATGATTATCGACGGCACAATCCTGAATCGCCGAGAGCGCAGTCTCGGACAGTTCCTCGGAAGTGTTGATGATGATCATCATGTAGGAAGCATAGTCTCTTTGCTCGATATGCTCAAGAACATTACCATCCTCATCGTAAGATGTAAACCCGATATTTCCTTCACTGACGGGTAAGACCGATGAATCGGCACGTCCCGCGGAGATCAAAGTCACATGATCCGATATCCCTTCCATATAGGGAGGCAGCTCGCCTATAAGGTATATCTCGTAATCAAGTTCGTTAAGCGAAGATACAAGTTCTGCCGTATGCTCCTCGGAATGCTGCTCGGCTATACTCTCATCGACGTCCCTTACCTTGAACATCATATAGAACACAAGGACACCGATAACAAGAAATATGATCACTATTATTAGGGAATTACGTCCGTTCATAGAATGGTTCCGCGTCCTTAACTGCCTGTTTTACAAAGTCTTCATCCGTTCCCGCCACTATAGGTTCTATTCCCTGAAGATACGATGTTATGAATCTTTTTAAAGTATCGAATAAATAAGTCTTCGACTCACCGGAAGCGTTGGTATCCACTCCCAGAAGCCATTTCATTGTCTTCCTGTCAGTTGTTGTAAGAAGCCTTACATAAACCTTCGCGATCGTAGGCTCATCCTTACAGAATTCAGCGAGCATCTCCTTTAACTTCGGAGGGTATTTCTCGGGGATCGCGACGTGCATATCGACTGTATTATCCCCTTCTGAATTCATCTGACCCTTGATGGAATTTATAAGTTCCTTACCGAATATAACTTCCGCGGCACCGGGATTTATTATAACTCCGTCAAGCTTCAACGAATCCTGAAGCACGACATCCATAAGGTCTTCGAATGAAGCCTTAACGCCCTTCTGATCCTCATTCTTCTCTGAAGTTTCAAAGGAACCGGTATCAGCGTAAGCTACGATAAATCTTCTTCCGTTCTTATCCCCTACGGCGTGAAAGCTGAACCTGCCGTCAGCAGAAGCATCTACAGGCACAATAAACGAAGATGCCGCCGCAAGCTTTAAGACCTCGAGCATTTTCTCCGTGGTCCTCTCCTGCCTCATCTCGTGCATGAGCTTTAAGAGCGCATCGTTTTCGAGCTGTTCGTGTATAAAGATATCGTCTGCCATGTCTCCCCCTTAACCTACCGAGAACGCCAAAAGGCACAGCGCTATCATAACAGGAAGAGTGATTACCATAAAGACCAAAGACAGCGCGACTGTCCTTGCGCAGAACTTCGGAGCACAGTCGTATTTCTCGGAATAGATAACGCTCATGGCACCCGAAGGGAGCGCGGTCATGATAACGAGCGTTATTATCGTCGGGGAAAGCACTGTTACATGCTTCTTCACAAGGATCATGACAAGTGTCATGAGAGCCGGGAAAAGGATAAGTCTCAGAAAGCACACGGCATACGACTTGCCGTCAGAGAAAAGCTTCTTAATGTCGATCGTCGAAAGGGTTGAACCCATGATTATCATCGACAGAGGAAATGTCATGTTGCCTACAAGGTCCACGGCACTGACAACAGCCGCAGGCGCTCTCCACGGCAATACGAAAAGGATAATCGCCAATACCGAAGCCAACGATACCGGGTTTAAGTATTCACTTACGGAAGGTTTTCTTCTTGAAAGGAGATGCACTCCGTATGTGTAGAAGAATACGTTATAAACGAGGTTATAGATCGCAGCCAGAAGAAGTCCGGGATCTCCGAAAAGAGAATACATGATGGGCATTCCGACAAAACCCGTGTTGGCAAAGACGGAAGTTGTAATAAATACTCTTTTCTCTTCATCAGCGAACTTGGTCTTCCAGATAAGAAGCCTTAACACAAGAAGAGTAACGAAATAATATACGCCCGAACCTAAAGCAACTGCGCCTATCGAACGCAGCATATCCAATGAATATGTATACTGACTTGAAGACACGATAGAGAACGGCAGTACTGCTTTTAAAAGCAGATCATTAAGGACCATCCTTCCCCTGTCATCGATAATTTTCTGCTTAGTCAGGTAGAATCCCAGAACGAGCACTACCGCCATCTCGAAGAAAATTACATATAGTTCGTTCACCTTTGCCCCTTTCCTGAGGCCGTTTCCGATGCCTTAACCGCTCTCTTGTATTCTGTAAGAAGCTTTCTTGCAGACGATGAAGATCTCATCGGTTTGTATGTATGACTCGCCTGATAAAGTCCCTCGACCTCTTCAAGCGATTCGTAAAATCCTGTAGTCAAACCCGCAAGCATTCCAACTCCCGTAGCCGTCATCTCATCAGACCTCGCTCTGGTTATTGTAACACCGAGAAGGTCTGCCTGAAGCTGCATCAGAAACTCGCTGGCGCATACGCCTCCGTCAACCTTCATCTTAGTAGAAGTAATACCCGTGTCACTCATCATAAGGTCAACGAGTTCGGTAACCTGATATGCTATGGATTCGACGGCGGCTCTTACTATATGGGCACGTCCCGTACCGCCCGTAAGACCTGTTATGGTTCCGCGAAGATCGGGATTCCAGTAAGGAGCACCGAGTCCCGAGAAAGCGGGAACAAGAAATACTCCGCCGTTATCCTTAAGTGATAAACAGATCTCGTCACACTCCGAAGGATCGTTTATAAGGCCTAAAGCATCCTTAAGCCAGGTAATGACCGAACCGCCCTGGAATACGCTTCCTTCAAGTGCATAAACAGTCTTGCCGTCATAAGACCATGCGGCCGAAGTCAAAAGACCGTTGTCAGAAAACTGCGGACGGTTGCCGATATTCATTAAAGTAAAGCAACCCGTTCCGTATGTCGTCTTGGATGTACCTCTCTGAAGACATCCCTGACCGAATAAAGCTGCTGCCTGGTCACCGGCGACACCCGTAATATGGACGCCGTCGAGCTTCTTCAAAGCTTCGATCTCCTGCGGCAGAAGCCCCAGTTCTTCGAGTTCTCTGTCATTTATCTTTATCGAACCGTAATCAAAACAGGAAGGCTTGGGGTCCGCAAGGGTCTGTCTCGGTATATCGAAAAGCTCGAGCATATCGTTCGAATAATCGAGCTTATTGATATCAAACAGCATCGTTCGCGAGCAGTTGGAATAGTCGCTTAAGAATTCCTTCTTACCCGTTAGCATATAGACCAGATATCCGTCAACGGTGCCGAACAAGAGCTCACCTGATAAAGCGGCCTTCTCGGTACCCGGGACGTTTTCCATGATCCATCTCATCTTCGTAGCGGAAAAATACGGATCGATGCGAAGTCCCGTTATGTGGGATATCTCTTCCTTCTTGTTCAGGATCTCCTGACGTCTGCAGATATCCGCAGTACGTCTGCACTGCCAGACAATCGCCTTACAGTACGGTCTTCCCGTCTTGCGTTCGAAGGCTATTGTAGTCTCTCTTTGATTGGTTATGGCTACACTGTTGATCTTTATGTCAGGGTTATTCTGCAGAAGATCTGCCATCGTGATAAGAACAGACATGTATATCTCGGATGCATCGTGTTCCACATAACCCGGTGCGGGATAATGCTGTTCTATTGTAACGGCCGAGGACTTTATGATACTGCCGTCCTTTCCGAGCAGAAAGGCTTTGGTCGATGTCGTCCCCTGATCTACGGCAAGAATATACTCTTTCAAAGCAATCACCTTCTGTAAAGTCTGTTAAGCTCTCTGTACCAGTCGTTATCGATGGAATCAAGATCCTCCTTAGAGAATCTTACTCTCCAGTTGCCTTCGGGAGTTCCGGGAATGTTCATTCTCGTATCTCCGCCGTATCCTAACATATCCTGAATGGGAATGATAACGGTGTTAGCCGCACTCATCCATAATGTCTTGATAACCGCACGGCAGGAAGCGGATTTAACGCCGCCGTCACCCCAGTTATCGCCTTCGAATCCGCAATACTTGAGGCACTCTTTTCTTTCCCTGTCAGATGCTTCCCAGAGCCATCCGAGAAGTGTGTTGTTATCGTGTGTACCCGTATATGCTACGCAGTTATGCACGTAGTTATGAGGCAGATAAGAGCTGTTGTCATCAGGGTTAAATGCGAACTGCATAACCTTCATTCTCGGAAGATCGACTTCCCCGAGGAAGCTCTCAAGATCGGGAGTCACCTCACCCAGGTCCTCAGCGATAAGCTTGGATCTGTCGCCGAATGTCTTATCGAAGACCTTGAAGAAATCCATCTTCGGACCATCGACCCACTTACCTGTCTTGGCTGTCTTGGAACCTGCTGGTACTTCCCAGTAGGAAGAGAATGCTCTGAAGTGGTCGATCCTGATGATGTCATAGAGCTTAAAGTTCTCTCTTAATCTTTCCATCCACCATGCATAACCGGAATCCTTATGCTTCTTCCAGTCGTAGATCGGGTTGCCCCAGAGCTGACCGTCAGCAGAGAAATAATCCGGGGGTACGCCGGCACCGCACTCGAATACGATATCCTCATAATCCTTATCGGGATCCTTGTCGGGATTCTCCTTGATCCATGCCTTGCGTGCTGCCTTCTTCTGGGCATCTGTTGCCATCTTAAAAAGATCTCTTGCTGCCCATACATCAGCTGAATCGCCTGACACGTAGATAGGCATATCTCCTATGATCTGAACGCCTTCGGCATTGATCTGGGATCTTATGTCAGCCCACTCTGTCATGAAGATATACTGTACAAAGCCATGGAACTTATAGTCTTCCGTTCCTCTTAACTTACCGACAGCCTTCTCATCATAAGAAGCAAGAGCCTTGTCCTCCCACTGCCACCATGCTCTCTGATCGAACTTGTCCTTGGCAGCCTGATAAAGTGCTACATCATCTGCCCACTTATTCTCCTTGAGGAACTTGTCGACTTTAGTAAGAAGATCCTTATCGGCTCTTGAGAAAGCTTTTCGAAGCATAGCCTCGCGGTCAACTCTCAGGAAATCGTAATTTACTCTCCACTTATTCTCGCTGTACTCGGCCTTAACGACATCCTCCGCAGTAAGAAGGCCCATCTTCATGAGGCTTCTGGGATCAATGAGAAGCCAGTTGCCTGCGAAAGCAGAGAAGCTCTGATAAGGGCTGTCGCCCATACCCGGGTAAGATAAAGGCAGGATCTGCCAATACTTCATTCCCTGTTTCTTAAGCTGCTTGGCATAAGCCACAGCTTCCTCGCCCAACACTCCTATACCAAAGGGTCCGGGT
>CADAXO010000015.1 GCA_902791885.1 Oscillospiraceae bacterium
CGCATATATGTAAGATACATATCCTGAGCAGTCAAAACCCGAAGGCGATGCACCGCTGTAAACATAAGGTGTTCCTATAAACTGCATACAATACGAACCGAAGTCTGAGAATCCGGATGTATCGATAGACGAAGAAGTGGAAGAACCTGTATCAGCTGCCGGAGCTTCAGGAGCCTGATCAAGACAAAGATCAGCCTTAACATAATAACCGTCAGACGTTCTGTACCATCCGTTATCAGTAGTTGCGGTAACTTCGATCGAATCACCGGGATTCAAACCCGTAATAAGTGAATAATCGGTACCCGGGCCTGATCTTACATTCATTACGCAAGAAGCATAAACCGTAGCACTGTAACTTGTCTCCGTGTAAGCAGGAGCCTGTGTAGGTGCAGGCGTTGCTGTAGGTGTTGCAGTCGGAGCCGCCGTTGGAACAGGCGTCGGTGTCGGAGTTGCAGTAGGAAGCGGCGTAGGAGTAGCAGTCGGGAGAACGATCTCATCTTCTGACAACAAAGATGAAAGAATGTATCCTTCAGTACCGTTATCCGTCCTGACCAAAGACCACTCGCTTCCGTAAGAGACTCTTATAACATTCGAAGAATAAGTGATCTGGGATACGATATCCGAATCCGTAGTAGGTTCGGATCTTAAGTTGGCGATATCAACATTGACCCAAAGATGAGAGCCGTCATAAGCGAATTCATCAGAATCAAGAAGTTCCGCTTCCTCCTCATCATCAAGCGTGATGATAAATGTTCTGTCTTCAAGATCATCAGTTGTCTCATCAGCCTCAGCAGATATATGGGAATTGGAAACGATATAAGCCGAAGGAACAAAATCAACTGGTTCAGCAGTTGTTATCTCCATCTCAGGTGCCTGAAGCGACACATCATTAACGGCGCCGATATCATCGACGCTTAAAATATTGAATGTAATGGCGATACCCATAAGGACCGCCAAAGTTTTTCTTACAGAATAGTCCATAATGTAATTATAACGATTAATGTACTTTCTTAATCGTCGATAATAAGGTTAGTTATCTTTTGTAAACGAATTGAAATATCCCTGTTATGTGTTTGTCACAAAATTAAAGGAATTCGGAGAAGTCATCAAGAGTCTGGGAATCTCCCTCGCCCTCGGAAGTCTTCTTTTCTGTTGCTTCCTTCTTCTTACGCAGGTCTTCTTCCTTCTGCTTTCTGATCTCTTCTTCAGCCTTCTGATTATTCTTGGCTTCGGCCTCTTTCTTTGCAGCATCCTGTGCAGCTGCTTCTTTCTTAGCCTTTACCCAAGCCTTATAATCATCGTCTTTCTTATCTTCAGCGGCCTTCTGAGCAGCAACCTTAGCTTCTTCGGCAGCTTTCTTCTCAGCTTCCTTCTTCTCTTCGGCCTTCTTAATCTCAGCAGCTCTCTCAAGAGCCTCCTTCTTCTTACGGAGCTCTTCTTCCTTCTGCTTTCTGATCTCTTCTTCTTTTCGCTTACTCTCTTCTTCGGCCTTCTTCTGCTTAGTCTCTTCAAGAACCTTCTGCTGAGCGAGCTTTCTTTCTTCTCTAGCCTTATTCTTAGCATCTTCTTCAGCCTGCTTAGCTTCGATCTCGGCACGCTCCTTCTCAAGCTGCTCACGCTTCTCTTCGCTTACAATCTTCGAAGCTGCAGCCTTCCTAAGATCCTTCATTGACTCAGGAGCCATAACTTTCTGCATGATTTCATCCATCTTCTTTCTGGACTCTTCCATTGCACGAAGCTCATCCGCAGCAACCTTATCTCCGAGGTTCTGAAGATTCTGTATCTCTTCCTGAGAAGGAATATGAGTCTTGGAATCACCGGAAGTTGAAAGGGATTTTCTTATATCCCCACCCTTAATCATTACATTATCAACACCGGGGTTAGTAAAATCCGAGGCAGCATCAAGTATAGTCTTAATATCAGGAGTCTTTACTCCCGGCAATACTTCATACTTTTTCTCTTCTCTTTCCACTGTTAACCCCCCAGAACGAAAATTTTCACCAACAATATAATAATAGCAATCAATTCCAACAAAGCAATAACTTTAAGAAGCCCGCCGGTTTTCTTTTCCTGGTTGGTATTGATAACCATCTTCGTCTCCGGAGCGGCAGACTCTTTCTCCGTCTTCTTAACAGGAACCGGTCTTGCATCTTCAGAACCTGTATCGGATCTTTCATCTTCAACAGGTGTACCCTTAGGCGCGGGATTGGATGCGCTTGAAGAAATAATAGCCTTGGCTTTCTTATACTCAGGTGCCATCGAAGCCTGAAGCTCCTTAAAGCTGTCAGAACTCTTTCCGAATTTGTCTGCATTCTTTGCAAGCTTACCTGCATCGGGGCTCTTTGTGCCGCCGAAAAGCAAGATACCGAACGAAGCATCGTCACTGTTGAGCCGTATCGATCATTCGTGCGATAACGGGCTTACAAAGACCGGAATTCTCATCATAAACATTATCCTGAACACCGTCAGTCATCAAAGCGATACCGTGAAGATCATCGGTAGTCGTCTTTACAAGTCTTAGATAGTCACCTGCGTGAGGTGCGGTAACAAAGTATGTGGTGCCGTCCTTCTCATTCTGAGGCATCGTAATAGGTCTTATTCCTGTCGGAGATACACCGGCGATCAATCCGTCACCGATATGACCTATCAGCACACGTCTGTCCTTAACGGCACAGAAGAGAAGCGTACATGAAAGTCTTTCCAGTGAATCGAGCTTCATCTTGTCGATGATATTGGCAAATCCGATATGAACTGAAGCGATGATCACGGAACGTACAGCTGCTTCCCTGTTCTCATAATACAGAGCATCAAAATAATTGATGAGAAGTTCGGATACTGTCTCACAAGCGGACTTGGATCCGTATTTGGCATGTGTATACTGCTTGGAACCTGCACCGTCTGCAATAACTACAACAGAAACACCGTCTCTTTGTACAGCGATCGAAGAATCTTCACAAGGCACACCTCTGGCCTTGTGCTTCTGTCCCATTAAAGTTACTGCAGAAACCGTTATATCTGACATATCACAAATCCATGAACTTGAAGAAGTCGTCAACGTCTACGGATTCACCCTCAGGCTCCGTATTGATGTTATAAAGAGCATCATCACTCATACCGGAAGATACAACCGACGAACTCGAAGAACCGAGGAACTCGAATAGCTTACCGAAATCTCCGGAAGATACGGAGATAGGCTCTTCTCTCTTGACCGATACTCTCTTAAGGATATCGAAGTCAACGGAATTACCTACGCCGATATTGAAGATAACGAGCTTATCGTCCTTCTCAAGTTCATTGCAGGCCTTGATAGCCATCTCCATGTTAGCCATGGCATTAGGGCCCTGAGGAGCACCGTCGGTGATAACAACAAGCCAAGGCTGATAATACTTGATACCCTGCTCCTTATATCCTTCCTTACGGGCATTCAGAAGCTCGAGTGCGGTAAGGATACCCTCACCGATAGGAGTCATTGTTGTAGAAGCCTTGATCTCAGGAAGACCTTCCTCGGAGATCTTACCGAAAGGCATTACGATATCAACAGAAGAACCGAATGTGATAATAGCGATATCCGTAGCTGATCTTGTATCATCATTGGCCTTGATGGATGCGATAAAGTTATTAAGGCCCTGGTTCAGCTGCTTGATTGGATTACCCATCATTGAACCGGATGTATCAAGACAGAAACAAATTGGAAGTCTTCTTTTTGTACTGGTGCCAAAATCTGATGCATTAATACCGTTTTCAGCCATGTTCTTATCTCCTGTTCTTGAATAAACCGAGAAGTCCGCCGTCATTCTTATCACCGGACTTGTCATCATCGTTTCTAGTGTTGACCTTATCTACGTTAGAGAAGTCTCCGATAGTATTCTTATAGATCCTGTTCGCGAACTGAGGATTGGATGTAATCGAAGAATTACCTGATTTTCCCTCATTATTAAGGGGCTTGAAAGGCGAATTAGCCGCAGGCTTATTGAAATTCGGCGGAGTGAATCTGGGCTTAGAGACCGGATGAGGGTCTGTAGCCACGTAATCCATCTTCGGGAAAGCCTTATAAGCCTCCTCGTCCTGATATGCACGTGAAGACAAAGCTTCCTTATAATTCAATACCGCCTCGTACCACTCCAAAGCTTCGAATCTTTTGCCCTCACGGAATGTGTCATAAAGCATCTTCTTTATATCCTCGGGCAGGTACTTCCAGATCTGATCATAGCCTCCCTTGGGGATAAACTCATCCAAAGAACCGTCGAAAGTATAAGGGAAGTTCTTATTAATGATCTCTTCTCTTAACGTCTCGGCACCGTTTCTTGTCGCATAAGGATGAAGTCCGCAGAAAAGAATCGAGAATACAAGCATCGCGATGGAATAATCCTCATCACGGAGCTTTCTTAAGAATCCGTTGAAGTTCTTACCCCAGAGTGCGGGGTCAGTAAACTCTTCAGTTCCTACAGGACAAGGCAGATTGCCTACCTGAACACTGTCCATATCAATAAGATAGATCGAATTTGAAGAATAGATAAGTGCATTCTTCATCTGAATATCACCGGCTATAATGCCGAACATATGAAGATACAGATACTTCTCCAGAAGATCTGCAAGAGTTGTGACAATATCGAATCTCGAACAGTCAGGGAACGAATTAAGAAGAGCATCAGGGCCGTCAAAGACATTACCCAGAGTCTTACCCTTACCCATGATCATCGTATAACCGACCGGAACATTTCTGTAGAACAGAAGATTCTTAGGCCAGCAGATACCTAATGAGTTAATACCCATCTTAACCTGTGTCTGAAGCTTCTTCCAACGCAGCGGCGTAATGATTCCCTTGTGATAGATCTTTGCAACCACCTTGGGATCATTGGTCGTAAACACCATACCCTCAGCGCCTGCTGAAACTCTCTTCTCAAGAACTATCCTGTCACCGGTATCAGTCATTACGGCATCACCCACATTGCAGTAAGCAGGAAGATCAAGATACTTATCGGATGAAGCCAAAGGACTTATATGAACTTCGGGAGCACATTCAAGAAGCTCGTCGATGCCGTGATAGATCTTTACCGAACCTTCTTCATCGATGACACATATATCTCCGAGAAATACAGGTCGCTTCTCAATTATTCTGGACATGAATATACCGGATGATGCCATGACAAGGCATCCGTCCGAAACAAGCGACATCTTGGACAGGAACTCTCTGGTCTCCGTTACCTGAACTGAATGCAGGAGCTTATCGGGAAGCAGCATTGAACAGAAATCGCGCATGGCATCGGTTACAGCCGCAGTCTTCTCATCTGCCTGATGGATTACGCAGTAATGCAGAAGTTTAAAGGACTTGCTGACATAAACATCCTTGTGATTAGTCGTAACAATATCCAGGAACTCGGACAAAATGGGAGTCCTTGCAAACTTCCTTATAAACGAATAGTCGACAATAAGCGACTTATAGTTATTTAAAACCTCTAATGCCATAAGTCTATTTTAGCTAAATTAATTTCAAAGTAAATAATAAAAGGCGAAAATGTGGCAAATTTGTGGCGGAAATTTTAAGTGAAATTACACAATACCGACAAGGCGCATGAGGAACCTTGCATTTGACTCATGAGAAAGGCCCGGACGAAGCTTATAATCGAAGATGACTTCATCCCCCTCATACCTTTCACTGAAGTGGAAAAATACTATTTTTTCCTGCTTTCTCTCGGCAGCACGGTCACACAATGCATAGTCGTGGGTAGTCATGAAACCTGCAATATAAGGTTTACCGAGCTTGTTAAGAAGGATCTCGGCTCCGTCGGTTCTGTCCTGAGAGTTGGTTCCGCGGAATACTTCGTCAATTAAGAAAAGAAGCGGGATCTCAGTCTCGGATGCCTCAACTATAGCCCCTATCCTGATAAGTTCAGCCTTAAATGTACTCATACTTTCTTCAAGACTGTCGGCGATCCTCATCGATGTCATGATCCTCATAACTGAACAGTTAACCTTGGAAGAAGGCACTTTCGCGCCCATATAAGAGAGTACGAGCATTACGCCGACGGTCCTGATGAGTGTAGTCTTGCCGCTCATGTTAGATCCGGTGATCAAAGCCTGCTCGGAATCGATCTTAACGGAATTCGATACAGCCTTGGCAGGATCCAGGAGAGGATGTGTCATGTCATAGCCTTCAAAGTAAGCCTGCTTGCCGTCTTCGATAACCGGGAAACATGATGTTTTCGCTATTATCCCGGGGACGGCGGCACACATAAGGCTCTCAATGTCACCAAGCCCTGCTACGTTACCCATGAAACTCTTGCCGTGCTTCGAGCTCCAGTCCAAAAGCCTGTCCGCACACAAAAGATCGAAAGGCATAACAGCATTAAGTATCAAAGCCGATATCGGCTGCTCCCTTAAGGAACAGATGCCGCAGGCCTTGATCAAAGCATTAAGGTCATCTTCGAAAGACTCATCAAGATACTCTGGTACAAATGCTTCCATAAGCTTCTCTTCAGAAAGAAGGCATTCTACTCTAACCTTAACAGCCTGAGCCTGCTTAGAGATCATTCCCGCCTTGAAGATATCGGAATAATCCTGCTTAGAGACTGCAAACCAAACGATAAGATTTATAAGAATTATCGCAAGTATTGATATCCTTAAGTAGGAAGTCATACCTGCTATCAAGAACCCTATAGGAGCCAGCCATAAGAAAGGCATGATCTTATAGAGGATTTTAAACGAGCCTGAAAGGTTCTTTTCCTTGGCACATAAGGCCAGAAGTGCATCAGGAACTTTAGCTATCGGATGAACCGCACTTATAGATTCATAATCAAGAAGGAACTCCTGATCTGACAATAGTTCCACCAGCTTCTGAAGCTTAGATATCGAAGCTCTGTTCAGGTCTTTAAAGTGCTTGAGCTTAAGCTTATCGGCAAATGCATTACGTCCGAATACCGAGTGAGAGATATTGTACAGTTCAAACAGCGAATGAGGTCCGAAGACATCAAGATCCGAAGCGAACGGATGGGAATTATCCTTAAACTCCGAGCCGTCGAAGACCATCTTGCTGTAGTCGCCTTTACCTCTGTTTATATATCTTTCGGCAGCCTTGATCTTCTCGTCAAGTAACAGTTCCATATACTTGGACTTGCTGTGGATCACGCAGACTATGATAAAAACAACGAGAGCGACTGCTGCTCCTGCGAAAAGAAAAATATTCTTATCCATTGCAAAACCGGCAATAACGCAGCCTGCGACAGCAACGAACAAAATTAGCCTGATAAAGGCCAGTTTCCTGTTTATAGCTGAAATGGATTCTTTGGCTTCATTTAAGCCCGGGAAAATACTCTCGTAGTAATCCGTCATTTCTTATCTTTAGAACTCTTACTGGAAGTTTTACTTGAAGTCTTTTGGGCAGCAGTCTTCTTCGATGAAGTCTTACGCTTCTTACCCGCATCGGATCGCTTCTTACGCTTAGGTATAGCCGCATCCAGAACATCGCCGATGGAATCGTGAATGGTAAGCATAGCCGACAGATCAAGATAAGTGGAAGACTTATTGATAATGACCATCTTATCGTGCTTGATAAACTGCGAGAATGTAGCTGCAGGATATACAGTAAGTGAAGTTCCGCCGATTATAAGAAGATCACACTTCTTCAGCGCCTTGATAGCGGCATCGATAGGCTCATGCTCGAGATTCTCTTCGTAAAGAGTGATGCCGGGACGTACAATACCTCCGCATCTGTCGCAGTGAGGTACGCCTTCATGGCTCATAATATAATCAAGTCTGAACTTCTTACCGCAGTCCATACAGTAATTTCTGTAAACGGATCCGTGAAGTTCGATAGTACACTTGGATCCAGCATCCTGATGGAGCTTATCGATATTCTGAGTAATGATAGCCATAAGCTTGCCCTGGCGCTCAAGTCTTACAAGAGCCTTATGAGCCTTATTGGGCTTGGCATCCGGATAAAGGAGCTTCCTTCTGTAGAAATCATAGAACTCTTCAGGATGCTCGACAAAGAACGAATGTGAGATAACATCAACAGCTCTGTAATTGATACCGCTGTCCTGATTATAGATGCCGTCACCGCTTCTGAAATCAGGGATACCGCTCTCAGTAGACACACCGGCTCCTCCCAAGAATACGATCTTCTTGGAATTCTCGATGAGTTCTCTTAACTGCTCTATCTTAGCCTCTTTGGCTCCTTCGTACCTGTCTAACCTTGTTTCCACTTATTCGCCTTGCCAATTACCTGTCAGATTATGTCCGTATCAATATCGATATGATCGGGAATTCCGTCACCATCGATATCAACATCGTGATGACCTGCGGCACCGAACATCTCCTTGCCGAGGACTCTCTTCTCATTTCTTTCATTCTCAACGATATTGCTTAATGCAGTCTTGACTCTGTCAGAATCTTTTACGCTCTTGATCTCAAGATTAGGCATTGTCTGATCGGCGGTCTTCAGAACGATGGTTCCGACACCGAAGATCTTCTGCCACAAACTTCTCTTGAGTCTTATATCAAGGACTCTGTAAAGAAGGATCTCATCTGAAGTTGTGTTGAAAAGTCCTCTCTTGAGGTAGAACTTATTGCTGTCAAAACTGTATCTTGTGAAAGAGATAGGCAGTCCCAGATATCTTCTTCTGTCATGCCAAAGAATGGGTTCTTCCTTAACATATTCCGATAATCTGTCTGTCTTAGCCATGATCAATCCTCCACACTATTTTTATAATTATATAGTTTTTTTGCGGATTGTACCACCGGTTAACCAATTTATTCCAAAATGGAAACACTTTTGTTAAATTGGCTCCTGCTCCTCTGCGTCATCAGGCAGTGTCACGGCATTAACATAAGAATCAAGGATCTGTGTCACATCAAACAGTCTAGTATAATCGTTGTTCTCAAGATTATATTCACTTATCACCGTTCTGTCGTAATAGAGATAATTATCACCGTAGATGTGATAAGGGTTATAGCCCATTCCGAAGAATATTCTGAAACCGTTGCTCTTAAGATACTCGGCTCTGGGATCCGTTCCGTAAATATAATTGCCGCCCGGATATACAATGATGTGGACATCACCGAGCAACGGCTCGATCTGATCCATCCACTTCTCGGTATCGGCGATTATCGTATCCATATCAGCTTCATAGGCATTGATATTTCCGTAAGTTGAAGATGCGAACTTCCAGCCTGTATCAAGAAGAACACTTGCGATCTCGGATACAATCTGACGGTTATTCTCTATATCACTTTCAGAGAATACGACATTGGGTCTTCCTATGATCTCCAATGCCTGTGACCTGTCATCAGCTTCATCTTCACTTATAACATAGCCGAATACAGACTCGTATCCGCATATGGAGATAACTCCTTTCGCGCCGTCGTAAGAGAAATCCGGATGAGCTTCGACGAAAGCATCAAGTATTCCGATAGCTTCGAGTTCCCTGCCCGATACCAACGTTCCGTCAGGAGCCTCGTACTGGCCGCACACATGATCCTGCTCATCAAGAGAAAGCTGTGTGCATAATCCGTAGTTATAAGTATTCGCGACATTATAATCGAATGTATCGAGAACGATGATAAGAGGCTTCTTACCGACAGGTATTGTAAGATCGACCTCGGTAATGAACGTATCCTCACTCATATCCGCCATAGTCTCGGCATCAACAAGAACAAAGTCATTTTCGTACAGTTCTTCAAGCATCCTCGAGAACTCATCTGTCGTAAGATACAGGCCTGTATTAGATGCACCTCTTGATACATCTGCGATAAGCTGTCTGATACAAAGGACTTCCACTGTTCCCCTGTACTCTGTAACTTCCGTCGTATGTGATGTCGCTTCAAGAAGATCGGCATTGATACGGTTATCATCAGGAAAGATCACTGCAAGGCTCGAAAGAAGCGACTCGGCAGAGAAGTATCTCATTGTCTCAAGCATATGCTCGCCTTCAGTAAGCATAGGCTCATACATGATCTCCTTGATCTGCGTTAGTCTCGAAGACGCATAATCATAAACGAAGCCTTCATAGTTATCACATACAGACTCATAAGTCTGAACCGAAGTTATATAGTCGCCGGCATCAAATGACGCCTCGGCAGCCTGAACATCACCTCTCGCCTGCTCTATCGTCTCTACTTCAAGCTGCAAAGGGATCGTTGTAGCAGATACATTGCTGACATCACTTAATGTATCGAAAATAAAGATAAGATCCGGCTTCTCGATAGTACCGAGAAGGAACTCTACTGCAAGATCGTTAAGCCATACGGAAAGCTTCGAGGATGTCAATTCCTGCATCTCATTCATAAACCTAAGATCTGCGGTAGTAGGCGTATAACGCGTGTATCGTATCTGATCTTCGATAGCCAAAAGCCTTGTATTTACTATTTCTTCCATCTGGCCCATCTGTTCGCGCCTGATGGTAAGAACGGCATCCTCTTCATCGGAAGATGAATCGGCCGCTACAACCTCGTCATGGACATCACGGTAAAGATTAAGAGCATCAGTATATCGGCCTTCATCCATGGCAGCAACAAAATCGGGGACTACGCCGGATTCGATCTCCATAGACTGGTTAAGCCAGAATACGACTCCGATCATAGCAACGATCACAACAAGACAGGCGATCGCCGCGATAAGATGACCCGCACTCTTTACGGATTTCTTCTCATAATTATCGAAGATATTATCTTCTACGCGTCTCACGCCAAGTCTTCTATTCCGATCTGCTTATTCTCGAACGAATCAGGTTTGATGTAATAGCCAATAGCAGGGATATTTCTGATCCTGTAATACTCGGGATCACGAAGACCGGAATCTCCGAGCATCATTATCTGCGACAGGCTTGATCCCTTCTTACTGATAAGAAGCTGTACACCCTGTGTAGACCTGGTGGTCTTAAGAGGAACCATAGATGACTTAAATACAACAGCCTTGTCCTTATCGGATCTTGCGAAAAGATCGGGATCTTCACCCTCGGGAATGAACAGGAACGATACTGCTTCTGCCTTATCGGAGAAACCGTTGACAAGCTTCTTTCTGTTCTGCTTTGTCTCATAAGCTTCAACAGGGAACTGAGCAGCCTTGCCGTTCTTAAATCCGATCATAAGCTTACCCTTATAATCGGTCGTTACAAGCATGAAGATGATCTTCTCATCGTCATCCAGTCCTAACTCGTTAGTTAAGAATGATCCGAAGTCGGACACCTTGTTATCGGCAAACTCATGAGTCTTACCCTTATAGACATTGCACTTATCGGAGAAGAACAGAAGATCGCTCTTGTTCATAGCTTCAGCCGTAAGGAATATCTCATCGTCATCCTTTATCTTGATCTCGTCCTGACGCTTAAGAGCATTCGCAGTGAACTTCTTAAGATAGCCGTGTCTTGTGAGCATCAAAGTAACAGGATAATCGGGAATAGCCTGATCGGGCACATATGCCTCGACATGCTCAGCCATAACAAGTTCAGTCTTCCTGTCCTTACCGTACTTATCGGCTACTTCCTTGAGTTTCTTCGATATCAGCGTATTGATACGGTGAGGCTTGCCTAAGATATCCTCGATCTCTGCTATATCCTTCTCAAGGTTCTCCTTATCAGCCGTGCGGTTAAGGATATACTGCTTATTGATATTACGGAGCTTGATCTCGGCAACATACTCGGCCTGGATCTTATCGATATCGAACCCTCTCATGAGGTTGGGAACTACATCCTCTTCAAGCTCGGTATTTCTGATGATAGCGATAGCCTTATCGATATCAAGGAGGATCTTCTCGAGACCTTCCAAAAGATGAAGCTTTGACTTCTTCTTATCAAGCTCGAATGAAAGTTCTCTTGATACGCACTGTCTTCTCCAGTTAAGCCATTCATCAATGATCGCACGGACACCCATAACTCTGGGAGAACCGTTGATCAGCAGGTTGAAATTACATGAGAACGTATCCTGAAGCTTCGTGAATCTGAAAAGCTTCTTCATGAGTTCCTCATGATTCGTTCCTCTCTTGCAGTCGATAGTGATCTTCAAGCCGTCGAGGTCTGTCTCGTCTCTTACGTCATTGATCTCCTTGACCTTACCGGACTTAACAAGATCGGCGATGCCGTCGATAATAGCCTCAGACGACGTGGAATAAGGTATCTCCGTGATCTCGATGAGGTTATTCTTCGTATCTACCGTGTACTTGCTTCTTAATGTGATCGAGCCCTTACCGGTCTCATAGATCTCCGCCATCTGGTCCCTGTTATAAAGGATCTGTCCGCCTCCCGAGAAATCAGGTGCAGGCATTATCTCAAGTATGTCGGCATTCTTATCCTTAAGATAAGCCATAGTTGCCTCGCAAACTTCTCTTAAGTTGAACGAGGAGATATTGGACGCCATACCTACGGCAATACCCTGGTTACTGTTAACAAGAAGGCTCGGGAAAGTCGCAGGAAGAAGCACAGGTTCCTTCAAGGTGCCGTCATAGTTATCCACCATGTCTACGGCATTCTTATCTATACCTGCGAAAAGCTCTTCACATATCTTCTCAAGCTTTACTTCCGTATATCGGGGAGCAGCGTAAGCCATGTCACGTGAATACTGCTTACCGAAGTTACCCTTGGAATCAACATAAGGATGCAGAAGCGAAGCATTGCCTCTGGTCATTCTTACCATCGTCTCGTAGATAGCTGCGTCACCGTGAGGATTAAGCTTCATCGTCTGGCCTACGACATTCGCAGACTTCGTTCTGTTGCCCGTAAGAAGGCCCATCTTATACATCGTATACAGAAGCTTTCTGTGAGAAGGCTTGAATCCGTCGATCTCGGGGATAGCACGCGATACGATAACAGACATCGCATACGGCATATAGTTGACCTCGAGCATCTCCGTGATCGGCTGATTAACAGCAGGCATATCAGGCTTGGATTCGTCCGTAAGCCTTGCCTTCAGTGAATTACCCGTATCTTTAATCTCTTTCTTCTTCGCCATTTCCTATCATCCTACATCGAGCATATCAAGATAGAGATGCCCGTCCTGTTCAATATGCTGTTTTCTTCCCTGGAGATTGTCACCGAGCAGAAGTTCGAAGACCTCGGCAGTCTTCCTTGCTTCCTCGGGACAAACCTTGATAAGACGTCTGGTCTTGGGATTCATAGTGGTCTCCCACATCATCTCAGGCTCGTTCTCACCAAGACCCTTCGATCTTTGAATATTGATGCTGTACTTATCCTCATCGAGCTTGGATAAGATATCAGTCTTCTCCTTCTCGTTAAAAGCGAAGTAAGTCTCTTCTGTGGAGCCCTTACCCTTCTTCCTTGCCGTGATCTCGAACAACGGTGACTCCGCGATATATACGAATCCCTTCTCGATCAAAGTCGGGCAGAGTCTGTAGATCATAGCGAGTATCAATGTTCTGATCTGGAATCCGTCTACATCGGCATCGGTACATACAATTATCTTGTTCCATCGAAGCTGATCAAGATTAAATGCACTCATATCCTTGCTGTGCTTATTACTGATCTCAACTCCGCATCCCAAAACCTTAATAAGGTCAGTGATGATATCACTCTTAAAAATAGTCGCATAATCAGCCTTAAGGCAGTTAAGGATCTTACCTCTTACGGGCATGATTCCCTGGAACTCAGCATCTCTTCCGAGCTTAACGGAACCCAAAGCGGAATCACCCTCAACGATATAAAGCTCACGCTTATTGGTATCCTTGGATCTGCAGTCTACGAACTTCTTGATACGATTATTGATATCAACCTTACCCGTAAGCTGCTTCTTAATATTGATCCTTGTCTTCTCGGCATTCTCTCTGGAGCGCTTATTGATAAGGACCTGATCAACGACCTTGTCACCCTGCTGCTTATTCTCGATAAACCATACTTCAAGATTCTTCTTGATAAGGTCAGTCATGAAATCCTGAACGAACTTATTGTTAATAGCCTTCTTAGTCTGGTTCTCATAAGACGTAAAGGTCGAGAAAGTCGACGTGATAAGGATCAGTGAATCCTGAATATCCTCGAACTTGATCTTGGATTCATTGGCCTTGTACTTGTCCCTCGCCTTGATCTCCTTATCGACGGCGTAAAGGAATGCGCTCTTAACGGCACGGTCAGGGGAACCACCGTGTTCGAGGAAGCTCGAGTTATGGAAGTACTGAAGTTCATTGATCTCATTATTAAAGCAGAAAGCGACTTCAGCCTTACACTTATATACAGGTCTGTCTTCAGCATCACGGCCCTTGCCCTCACCGTCAAAGTGATAGACCTCCGTGAACTGCTTCATCTGGGACAATTCTTCACAGAAACCGGTAATACCATCCGGACAAAGGAATGACTCTTCTGTACCGAGCACTTCATCCTTAAGGATGAATTCAATACCGCCGTTAACGACAGACTGCTTCTTAACGATATCGCGAAGTCTCTCGTAAGGGATTACAGTATCGGTAAATACTTCAGAATCAGGCTTCCATCTTTGGATAGTACCTGTTCTTAAGAATCTGTAAGGTTCCTTTACAAGCTCACCTACGACTTCGCCCTTCTTAAATGAAAGCGAATACTTGGTCTTGTCTCTGAATACCGTAACCTCGAAGAACTCGGATGAATACTGCGTGGCACAGGCACCAAGACCGTTAAGGCCCAATGAATACTCATAGTCTCCTAAAGCGTTGTTATCGTACTTGGCTCCTGCGTAAAGTTCGCAGTAAACAAGCTCCCAGTTATATCTGTTCTCCTTCGGGTTAAAGTCGAGCGGGATTCCTCGGCCGAAATCCTCAACCTGAAGCGAACCGTCCTTAAATCTTGTAATGATTATCTGCTTACCGTGGCCTTCTCTGGCCTCATCAATTGAATTGGAAAGGATCTCGAAGAAGGAATGAATGCAGCCTTCGAGATCATCTGAACCGAATATAACGCCCGGACGCTTCCTAACTCTGTCCGCGCCCTTGAGCATCGTGATACTGTCGTTACCGTAATCTGACTTACGAGCCATGCTTACCCCCATATGTACTAATTTTACAATTATAACATAACGATATATTGTGTCAGCACCACTATTGGGACATCAAAACTTATCAGAGAAAGTTAAGAATTATCGCAGCTTGTAACAGCCTAAGAACCTGAAAACCATATTACTGTCAGAAGTAATAGTGAGGTAATCATCATATGACAGCCCCTCACATTCGATTATATAGTTGTACTCCCCGAGAACCGTACGAAGCGGTCTGTCATGCAATGTTACAAGCTCACCATTATGATCTGAGATCTCCGAAAGAAGCCCCGGAAGACCTTCCGCCGTACCCGAAGCTATGAAAGCCAAACGTTCTCCGGCGTAAGACGGTTCTTCGGTAGTCAGCACATAGAATCTAGTCATGTTGTTATCGTTGTTCTGGATTCCCGAAGCAAGGATCTCAAGATCATAAACATCCGCGCACCCAGCAGAAGCTATGGCAGCACACGAAGGATTCTGAGCTTCAGACACCATTCTCGCTCCTTCGGCGGTACTGGAGACTTCAATAATCTCAACACCCGGGAGATTCTCATCAAGCCACTCGCGGCCTTGCGTTATCCCCTGCTTATGAGAATAGACTGTTTCAATATCAGTTAAGGAAGTTCCCGGAAGCACAAGAAGATTCTGGTTAATGGTAAGAACCACTTCCCCCGCGACGTAAACGTCTTCGGTATTTATCAGAACATCAACATAATCTGTAACAGCGCCGCCTATCGTATTCTCCTGAGGGATTACGGCATAATCACTTTCGCCGGCTGTAAGAGCTTCCACGGCATCAGCCACGGTTTCATAAGGAACATAGCTTCCCGCCCCGCCGAAAAAGACTTCGCACGCTTCCTGTGTATACGTTCCCTCAGGTCCAAGAAAGCTCACGGAAGCATCATCATAATTCGCTTCAACAGCTTCGCAGGTAACATACTGCACTTCCTGACATCCTACTGCCGCAAGAACCATCGAAAAACATATTACTGTTGATATTAATCTTTTCATTTCTTAGAGCCCGCTCCAATCTTATTCAACACCCATCTTACGGCTGTCCTGTGTTCGTCAGAAGGAATGAAAGCCACGCCGATGATGATAAAGCTTATAAGTTCGCAGACGCAGCCTCTTATGACGAAGTTAACTATCTTCCATTCCGTATTTATAACTGAACATGCATAGTAGCAGGCAAATACACAGATCAAAAAAGCTGCAAGATACAGAATCATACGGAGCCAGTATTTGCCGAACAGTTTCCATGACTTAAAGCACTGATCGTAAACGACCATACTTCTTAAGGTCCAATAAGCGATCTGAGCTATTACGGTACCTGCAAGAATTCCGGGAAGACCGATCTTATAAGCAAGGAATATCGACATTCCGAGATTGATCACTGCACCCGTAAGGCTGATCCACTTCTCGTATTTAAACAAACCCGCGCCGTTCATGAAATCCACCAAAGAGCTGTGAACCAGACTTATATACAGATCGGAACATACAAGGATAACAATAATCCTGTCCATGACAAATTCATCGCCGAGCCAAAGATCGATAAACTGATCAGTCAGTAACAGAGTAGGAACCAGAAGTGCTACTGCGACGAGAAATCTGAAATATGTATACATACGAAACGACTTCTCCTGAGAAGCAGGATCGTTGTTTTTCGCTAGATTACGCCCGATGAACGGAGCCAGAGGCCCCAGAAGATTGACCGAGAGCTGCCTTATGATGGAAACAACGTTTACGTAGTTATAGTAATAACCTGCAACAACAGTGCTGATTATCTTAGATATAAGCAGCATGTCGGTACAGCCGTACACATAGCCCGATATCTTGCCTAATGCAATATCCTTTATTTTCGATATGAGCTCATTAACCTCAGCCTTGTCTGCTTTGCTCTTGTTATCAAGATAAGGATAGACTTTATTGCACTTCCTGTAGATATAGATGTTGGTAACAAATGCCTGCACTACAGATAAAGCTGTGTATACGAGGTAACTCTTAAACAGTATAAGAACCAGAATCTTAAGTATCGAGAATATAAGTGTCGCTGCCGTATCCACGGTCTTCGTGACGTACTCTTTCTTATCTGCAACCAGAAGTGTCCTTCTGTAGGCAAAGAAGTATGTAGAAGCACTCGCCAGAGCCTGCATAAGGAAATATACATAATAGATGTTCTTAAATTCCATGTCTGTAATGATGAATTTAAGAAAAGGCAGAGCCAGGAACGACAATACGATAAATGCAATTCCGATAACATTATAAATAGACTTCAACGCGGTCATGATCGCATTGATCTTCTTCTCATCCCCTTTGTTAAGAGGCTTATATAATGCATAAGTAACTGCTATGTCGAATCCTAAGTCAGCGAGCGCAAGCGTCGAGAGAACGGAAGTATACGTTCCGCTTAATCCCAATATGTCCGTTCCGATATAAATGATAAAGAGCTTTCTTGAAAGAAAGCCCAGTAAAGCGAACAATATCTGATTTATGACACCGATAAGACCGGTCTTTGCAATTAGCCTCTTATCGCCCATTGTTCTCCTTAAGAAGGAAAGCCGTTATACGTTCTTTATAATCCGGAGCCGTGTCATATGAAGCATGTCCGTAACCGTCATACATATATAACTCACAATCCGCACTGTTGATCAGGTTTTCAGCTATGATCTCCGAGGCTTCACCGCCCAGGACCTTGTCATCCTTATTTCCTATTACCAGCACAGGACATTTAATCTCAGACAGTCTTACAGTGACATCAAAGTCTTTAGCCGCTCCTGCAAGTACTACGAAACGTTCAAGTTCTTCTTTTGTAACCGTCTTGGACAACTCTATAAACAGATCACGTGACTGCTTAAACATCTCCTCGGAATACAGCAATTCACAGAATGAGACATACAACTCTTCAGCATTGCCTTCGCGTGCCAGATCGATCCAATTAGAAAACACTGCAACATTCTTATCTTCAATCTTGGATGTACCGGAACCGATAACCATCTTCTTCACAAGTTCAGGATATTGGGCCGCTATTACAAGCGACATCATACCGCCTTGAGAAGTACCGAAAAGATAAACACCTTTAAGGCCGAGACCGATAATGGCTTCAGCAGCATCCAAAGCCATGTCCTCCTGTGTATAAACAGAAGGCAGGTTCTTTCTCCTGTCGAAAAGGTAGATCGTAAAATCATTCGTCATGCAATCATAAGCATCTGCAACAGCATCAGCCAATAACATGACGCTTTGGACACTTAAGCCCGGAAGAATAACAAGTGTATTGCTTCCGTGACCGAACTTAATGTAGTCCATCGTCAGTTTATCTGAGACATAAGTCTCAATCTTTATGTTCTTGCTCATTAATTAACTCCAGTTTACGGATTCTGACATACACCGCTTGAATTGAAGTGATATACCTTTCCGTTGATCTTCTTGTCGCCGGTTACCATCGCACCGCTCGATTCAAGATAATACCACTTACCGCTTAATTTAAGCCAGCCGGTCTTCATAGCACCGGAAGACTGGAAATAATACCAGGAACTTCCGATCTTCTTCCATCCGGTAACCATGGCACCGCTCTTTTCGAAGTAGTACCAGGAGCTGCCGATCTTCTTCCATCCGGTAGTCATAGCGCCGCTGCCGGCGAAGTAATACCACTTGCCGCCGACTTTCTGCCAGCCTGTCTGCATTACGCCGTCACTGTTGAAATAATACCATTTGCCGTCCTGAAGCCATCCTGTATGGAAGGATCCGTCAGCATCTTTGTAGTACCATCTGTTATCGATCTTCTGCCATCCGGTGCCTAAAGGTGAATACTCATAGTCAGATGAAGCAAGTACAAGATCCGTAGCAGGATAGTACCAATGCATATCCCGATCGTAATTGTACCGATAATAAGAAGTATCTCCGCCGTCTATGTAATAGCCGTTGTCGACAGAACCTGAGACAGCGCCTTTCATAAACAAAGACAGTTCATCGTCACCGTCACAGTTAGTAACATCAACAAGATAATTATTACCATCCTCCATATGGACTACATTCCACATATGATTACCCTGCGCAGTCGTGAAATAAACATATCCGTATGCACAGATAGAGTAAACGGAATCACTGGTAAAATGCGAGTTGTCACACAGATACTGGAAAGCCTTGGAATAACCTTCACAGACGACCTTTGTGGCAGGATCATTATCGAACACCCATATCATCTGCCAGGGATTTCCGTAAGGCATATCTTCCGATTCTGCCGCTTCATCGTTATAATCAACCATATCGCAGATAGTTCTGCAATATGCTTCAAGCTTACTGTAATCATCCAAGCCTGCATAAGTGTTTATGATAGTTCTGACTGTGGCAACTGCTGTACTTACCGCTGTACCGTATTTGCTGTTAACTGTATACACGGGAGTAGCAGCTTTCGTATCCTGATATTCATCTGCTACAGGTACAGATATAATATGTGTTACTGTAGTAGTGTCACCTCCAACAGTACACTTAAAATACCAAGATATATTGGTACATTTATCGCACCAATACATATCATATGGCATCGAATCGAGAATCACGGTAAATACTCTGTAGGTATCAATTCTTCCAGTACTAAAAAAAGCATCATATATCTCATTAAAATTATTTAGATCATCCAATCCGAGATCTTCAGCCGTATATGTTCCTCCTTCTAAAGTGAAACTCGTTGAAGTCTCCTGGCCGTTAGCGACAGCACTTATATGCGAACATAAATCAGGGAAGAAATACTGCTCGTCTGAAGACAATAAAGAATCAAAATCGTAAGAAGCGTACAACACTCTCCTGTTAGGATTCATCTCACGGGAGATAAATCCTTCGGCCATCGCGTCGTTATCAAATTCGAAATCAAGAGCTGCAGAATCAACGACAATAGACTCTGAATACTCTGTAACTTCTACCTCTTCAAGCTCTTCAACCTCTGCTTCAGGCTCTTCAGATTCAGCTGTCTCTTCAATCTCTTCAGGCTCAACAATATCATCAGTTTCTTCTGAATCAATCTCAGCCACTTCTTCGATAGTCTCTTCTGACTCTTCAATTTCAGTTATTTCTTCACTTTCAGAAGAAGACTCATCCTCAGCGATCTCAGTTGCTTCAGCAACAGGTTCTTCATCTGTTTCAGACTCAGAAGCCATTACATAGCCTCCGCATGAGAGCATCATAGTTGATGCAATAGTTAAGCTTAAAAACCTGTTTAAAAACTTATTCTTCATTACTCCACCTCAACTCATCAAGGATTCTGACATACACCGCTTGAACTAAAAGTATATGTCTTACTGCCGATCTTACGCGTTCCTGTTACCATAACGCCGCTTCCGTCAAAGTAATACCATTTACCGCTTAACTTGAGCCAGCCTGTCTTCATGGCACCGCTTCCCGCGAAGTAATACCACTTGTTGCTGATCTTCTGCCAGCCCGTAGCCATCACGCCGCTTCCGTTAAAGTAATACCAGTCACTGCCAATCTTCTTCCAGCCGGTTACCATGGAACCGCCGTTTTCGAAGTAATACCATGAGCTGCCGACCTGCTGCCAGCCTGTGACCATTACGCCGTTACTTCCGAAATAATACCATTTATTGCTTATCTTCTGCCAGGAAGTCGCCATAACGCCGTTTGTTCCCAAGTAATACCACTTATTGGAATTATTAAGCCATCCGGTGATCATCTCACCTTCATCATCATAGAAATACCACTTACCGTTCTCACTGACCCATCCGGTCTTTAACTTAGGAATAACCTCCTGAGGAACGATTACTTCACCGCATACCGAGCAATGACTGCCGTCCGTAAGTCCTTCTGATGTAGTTGTCGCGGGATATCCGATATCAGGGACTTCTGTATGGCCCGGAGCATCAATAGTCTGCGTAGCGACAATAACTTCACCGCATACTGAACAATGGCTTCCTGCTGTATGTCCGGGCACGGTACATGTAGGCGCCACATAAGGATCATCAACAATTGTATGACCAGCTGCTATAGTCTGTGTTGCAACTATAACTTCACCGCATACCGAACAGTGACTTCCCGCTGTATGTCCGGGTTGTGTACATGTAGGAGCAACGGCAGGATCTTCGACAATTGTATGTCTCGGTGCGATAGTTTCCGTTGCAATTATCACTTCACCGCATACGGAACAGTGACTTCCCGCAGTATGTCCGGGTTGTGTACATGTAGGTGAACAGTGACTTCCCGCAGTATGTCCGGGTTGTGTACATGTAGGTGCCACAGCAGGGTCTTCGACAATTGTATGTCTCGGTGCGATAGTTTCCGTTGCAACTATAACTTCGCCGCATACAGAACAGTGACTTCCTGCTGTATGCCCGGGTTCGGTACAAGTAGGAGCAACGGCATGATCTTCAACAATTGTATGTCTCGGTGCGATAGTTTCCGTTGCAACTATAACTTCGCCGCATACGGAACAGTGACTTCCGGCTGTATGCCCGGGTTCGGTACAAGTAGGAGCCACGGCAGGATCTTCAACAATTGTATGACCCGCTGCTATAGGCTGCGTTGCAACTATAACTTCACCGCATACCGAACAGTGACTTCCCGCAGTATGACCGGGTTGTGTACATGTAGGTGCTACGGCAGGATCTTCAACAATTGTATGACCCGCTGCTATAGGCTGCGTTGCAACAATAACTTCACCGCATACAGAACAGTGACTTCCTGCAGTATGTCCGGGTTGTGTACATGTAGGTGCCACATAAGGATCATTAACTATAGTGTGGCTCGGGGCTACTGTCTGCTGAGCAGTAAGCACTGCACCGCACAACATACAATGGCTGCCTTCGGTAAGTCCGGATTGCGTACATGTAGCAGGAACAGCAGGATCTGTAACAGCAACATGTCTGCAAGTGGAAGGCTGTACTGTTGATGATTCATAAGCCGAGCCTGCAAGAGTAAGAATTGGAATCGAATATAAAGGTTCCATACGTTCGTTATAAGAATATGTGATATAACTACTGCTGCTGACAGCAACCCGGTAGCTTGTATCAGCTGTACCTTCAGCGCCTACGAGGAACAGCGAAAAGCCTGAATCACAGTTCGTTACATCAACAAGATAGTTAATACCGTCATCCATGTGAACAATATTCCACATGTGTCCGCCGGATGTACTGTTATATGACATAGTTCCGCTGACACATATTGCATATATATCATCACTGACGAAAGTCGAATTATCGCAAAGGTACTGGAAAGCCTTGGAATAACCTTCACATACGACCTTTGTTGTAGCGTCTCCGTCAAAGACCCATATCATCTGCCATGGGTTACCATAGGGATAAGAATTATTAACGGCCGGATGATTATAATCAACAAGTCTGCATATAGCATTCTTATATGCAAGAAGCTTGCTGTAATCATCAAGACCTGCGTAAGTAGTGATTATTGTACGAACATTCGCAGCAGCTGCACTAATTGCATCGCCGAATACGGAATTTACAGTATACTCCGGTTCTGAAGCTTCCTTATCCTGATACTCAGAAGCAACCGTCATAGTAATAACGAATTCCTTGACTGTAACTACGCCGTTCTTCTTGGATAATGTATAACCCATCCTGACTCCTACAGTCTTATTGAACCAATAAAGTTCATAAGGAGTTGAGTAAAGTAAAGCATTAACCATAGAGTTAAGAAGCTTGACTTTGATAGCTGCTTGTATATCATCATCATTACTTAAATCAGATAATCCGAGTTGTTGTGTTGTATAAGAATAATTACTCATATTGAATCTTGTATACGTCTCATCGCCGTTTGCCACAGCACGAACATGAGTAAGAAGCTCATTGAAAGCATTGGGATCCGTACCCGTCTCTTCCAGATACGAAGAAAAATCATAAGACCTGTTATATGCCTGACGGTTGACATCGATCTCCTGCAGGATGAACTGTTCAGCCATCGCATCGTTATCGAAATCGATATCTGAAAGATCGAGGAATTCTTCAACGTAAATCTCTTCATCGTCATCGAATTCTTCAATGATCAGATCATCAGAAGAATCAATATACTCATCGGCAACCGACTCATCTGCTTCGACTGAGATCACTTCATCGTCGATTTCAGTCTCCTCAGTTATAATAACCTCATCCTCATCGACCTGAATCTCTTCGAATTCAGACTCGTCTAATACATCAGCAGTCTCATCAGCATAGATCAATCCGCCGTAAGACAATACAATTGTCGCAGCTATCAAAACAGATAATATTTTACGCAGCTTCATAAGAAGACTCCTTAAAATCATATTTTTAGTCATTATATATTTTACTATTAAACAGCAAGTATCTGTCAGGTTACTGCGTTCTTTAACAATTAGTTCACAGCAAAATCAAACTCATGGCGATAAATAGGCCTAAATAAGCGGTGTGACTTACGCCACGCCGCCGTTAGTACATCTTACTGTGTGGCAACAAAAAAGGACCGTCTTGCGACGGTCCTGACTAATCGTTCTGATCCTGAGATTACTTTCTCAAACCAAGCTTAGCAACGATAGCTCTGTATCTCTCGATGTCAACCTTCTGAAGGTACTCGAGAAGGCCTCTTCTCTTACCAACCATCATGAGAAGTCCTCTTCTTGAGTGGTGGTCACCCTTGTGGAGCTTGAGGTGCTCTGTGAGGAGAGCGATTCTTGCAGAA
>CADAXO010000016.1:0-941 GCA_902791885.1 Oscillospiraceae bacterium
ACGTACACGGGCAACCTTACGAAGAGCGGAATTAGGCTTCTTAGGTGTAGTTGTCTTAACAACTGTGCACACACCACGCTTCTGGGGAGCGAATACTTCAGTCTCCTTGTTGTGGATCGTGTTAATACCAGCCTGCAGAGCCGGGGAAGCAGACTTATATGTCTTATCGTGTCTTCCCGACTTTACCAATTGATTGAACGTCGGCATCAATACATCTCCTTTCATTAGTATTACTTTACGTGCAAAAGGGCGCACTGCCCCCTTCTTTCGAAAAGCAATTAAGCATACACCCGTATCTTTTTCTTGTAAAGTGCCTTTTTTCCGCGCTTTAGCAGGCTAAATAAGATATTATTAACTCATTATTAAGGCTTTTCGCCCCCACGGAGGTCCCATGAAAAGGAAAGCAGCGGCTCTCATGACCGCCTCGGCGGTGTTGATAATATCATCATGCAGCGCAGGTTCCGCGCCTGAAACCGCTGCCGGAAGCGTTGCGGAGACTTCATTGGCGGCCGTAACCGAGACCTCACAGGAACCCACAGAAGAAACGGCTTCTCCCTCGTCGAAGAAGGCTTCGGAACGGAGGTAACGGATCAGCAGTCAGGTACCTGCTGGGCACATGCGGCGGCCACATCTATAGAATCCAACTGTCTCCTTCGAGGCGAGGCGGTCGACATCGATCCCAACGACATCGTGCATGCCGCTTACGGGCACATAGGTGTCTCCGACCCGGACAGGGACGGCTTCCATGCAATGATGTACTCGATGTACAACGTCGGCGGTGATAATGACCAGATCATGGCAGGCATCAGCAACGGCCTCGACGACGGCCTTGTTCTTACCGATCCTACGACGGAGCCAACACCGAATGGCTCGAAAGAAGCGGCGGGATCTCTTTGGCAAATGTATTCGAAGAAGAAGGAGTTCTGGGAGCCGTAGGAACT
>CADAXO010000016.1:979-21260 GCA_902791885.1 Oscillospiraceae bacterium
CGACCTTACAGATGAAGATATTCAGAACCTTCTTTCAATAAGCTTCATCCCGAATAACGCGTGTATAAAGGCTTTGTTTATTTAAGAAGCACCAGTTTTCCGGCATCCTCCTGCGACATAGGACGGCCCCAGATAAAGCCCTGCACGTAATCACAGCCGATACTCTTGAGCGTCTCAAGCTGTTCTTCTTCCTCAACACCCTCGGAGATAACATCAAAGCCCATAACATGTCCGATCGTTATGATCGCAGCAACATATTGTCTTGAAGAATCGCTAGTGTTCATCTTGTCGATGAAGGACTTATCGATCTTAAGAAGATTCGCAGGGAATCTGTGCAGATAACTTAACGAAGAATAACCCGTGCCAAAGTCATCGATCGCTATCTTGATACCCATACTCCTCAGTTCATCAATACACTGAAGTGCCTTATCAACCGAATCGATCATGATGGATTCGGTGATCTCTATCTCCAACTGTTCGGGCGGAATACCGCTTAACTTTAAGATCTCCCGTATCTCATCAATGAAGTCCACTTTCATAAGATGACGGACCGAAACATTGACGCTTAATGTAAGTTCGGCCCCTGACTCCCTGAGCAGACCGCCGAAGAACATGGCGGCTTTCCGGAACACCTCACCGTCAACTCTGTCGATCAGACCTACCTTCTCAGCAACCGGGATAAATTCCGCGGGACTTATAACATTGCCGTCGGCATCCTTCATACGTGCAAGCGCCTCGAAGCCTCTAAGCTTGTGTTCCATGTCATACTGAGGCTGCAGATTGAAATATATCGTCTCATTCTCAAGAGCAGACCTTATAAGCTTTTCGAGCTCAAGTATGTGTTCATCCCTGATGATCTCGGGAGTAAAACGCAGAAGATGAGTGCTGCTGTTCGCCTTCTTGATCTCATTCATCGCTGCATCCGCATAAGATATGAGAGTATCCTTATTGTCAGAATCCGAAGGAGATTCGGCATAACCGAAGCTCGCCGTTACATAGAGATCGCAGCCTGAGACCGTAAATATCTCTTTTAACGCGTCAACATACCTGACTATCAACGTCTTAAGTTCAGCTTCAGTATCGTAACCGCTGATCACAAGCGTGAATTCATCTCCGCCGACACGCGCGAGGTACTTCACCATATCCGACTTATCTTCGGCTCCGACAGCTTTCCAGCGTTCTTTAACTCCGATCAGAACCTGATTGCCGGCATCGAAACCGAGCGTGTCATTAATCTTCTTGAAATTATTAAGGTCGATAGATACTAAAGCGAACCTCTCGCCCTTCTCCTGGAGCGAAGTAATATATTCAGCGCAGGCAAACCTGTTCGGCAAACCCGTTAGAGTATCAATGTAGCTCATTTGTTTAAGCTTCTTGATCATCTTGTACCGGGCTATGTGCGAAGATGCGAAGAAAGTCGTAAGTTCAAGTATCTCCTTGATCCGCATCGTATTCTCGGTATCGAAATTGATCGCCCAGATGAAGCCCAGAAGCTCAGTACCCTGACGAAGCGGGAACAAAACGACGCTCTTGACCCCTGCCTCGACCAGCGTCAGATACCACGGATTATTTATCTTGCTGACATGCTCCATGTCTTCCTTATTTCTTATAATAATGCAGTCGATTTCATCTCCGAGCATATCCTTCCAAGAGTTGGCTATATCGTAGAAGCCTTCAAATTCGGTAACTTGTTTTATCGTGCTGTCTTCAACAAAATTAGTCGCCATGATGGAATAATCTTCCTCGTCGTTATTAAGGAGCAGGACCGTACACCCTTCAGCTTTACAGATGTTTCTGATGTCAAAGATAACGCTCTCCATCGCTTCCTGAAGATTATTGGCTTTGTGGAGCTTAATGCATGTCTTGAGGACGTCATTCGCCGTGCCGGAGGTGTTGAATGTATCGAAGATCGCACCGGCATTCTCGTTAGGCGTATTCAGATAAGCACAGTAACGGTTCTCATCATCTTCATACTCCAAAGGGAAGGCATAGATGTCGAACCATATATCAACATTAGCTATGTGTGCATAGGTGTGAACCTCTTTTCGAAGTACAGCAGCCTGATAGCATACATCTTCGAAGTTCGCATTATGAGGGAAGTATTCCGTATATAGCTGTCCCGGAACAAAAACAAACTTCCCCGCATCCGTCTCACGGTGTTCAAGGATATCTGCATACTTCCTGTTTCCTGCAATAATACGCATCTGACCGCATTTGCCGTCGCCCTTCTTTCCGACAGAAACGACACAGGCAGGCACATATAAAGAATCGACAAAAGCCTGAAAATCCACAGAAACTCCTTTCCCCCGAATTCGTGCACATAAGATTTCATTTAAATTCTATACGCCCGTGAGGTCTATTTCTATTACTCAGGCCTTTTGTTAATTGAATATTCACTTCAAGGATAAACAAATAAACACTCTGTAAATAAAAAAGGAGCTGCCTCACATTTTGAGACAGCTCCAACTGTTTATAGATTATTCAGGTTATCAGCCGAAGAGTGTGAGCAGGATTCCTGCTGCGATAGCTGAACCGATAACGCCTGCAACGTTCGGACCCATGGCGTGCATGAGAAGGAAGTTGGAAGACATGATGTCGCCGATGATAAGACCGCCGATCGTAGCGAATGCGAAAGCTGCAAGACCGAGACCGATGATAAGCAGTGTCTGAACGCTTAAGAAGTTCTGACCTACTGCTGTACCGCCGACTGCTACACCGAGCATGATCGTTACTGTGTTGCACATAGCGTTCTGAGCTGTGTCTGAAAGTCTGTCAGTAACGCCGGACTCCTTGAAGAGGTTGCCGAGCATAAGGCAGCCGAGGAGAGGTGCAACTGAAGGAAGGATCAGTACACATACAACAGTTACGATGATAGGGAAGCAGATCTTCTCGATCTTGGATACAGGCCTTGCCTGCTCCATCTTAACCTGACGCATCTTCTTGGTTGTAAGAAGCTTCATGAAGAACGGCTGGATCATCGGGATCAAAGCCATGTATGAATAAGCTGCAACAGCGATAGCTCCGAGGAGCTCGGGAGCGAGCTTACTTGTGAGGTAGATAGCCGTAGGGCCGTCAGCACCGCCGATGATACCGATTGAAGCTGCACCCTCAGGTGAGAATCCGAGAAGGATAGCTGCAACGAATGCAAAAGAGATACCGAACTGAGCGCCTGCGCCCATGAAGAAAGACGAAGGTCTTGAGATCAGGGGGCCGAAGTCTGTCATGGCGCCTACAGCCATGAAGATAAGGCACGGGAAGATATCGAGTTTAACACCGATATAAAGGAAGTCGAAAAGACCGGGCTCGATATGGTTGCCTGCCGCATCGGTGAATGCACCGCCGAGTGCAGCCCAGTTGATCTCACCGTTGAACCATTCGGGGTGGAAGATTCCGCCGCCCGGCCACGGGAGATTCGTAAGGAGCATACCGAATGCGATAGGAAGCAGGAGCAAAGGCTCGAACTGCTTTCTGATAGCCAGATAGAAAAGGACGAACGCGGCCAGGATCATCAGCGCGTTTTTCCATCCGTCATCTATGAAAAACTGGGCAATACCCGAGTTATTCCATAAATCAAGTAATACTTCAATCATGTGCCAACCTCCGTGATCATGAAATGGTCACAAGAGGAGCACCGGTATCGACGGTTGCGCCCTTGCTAGTAAGAACCTGAGCTACTGTTCCTGCACAGGGAGCGTAGATCTCGTTCTCCATCTTCATTGCCTCGAGAATGACAACAAGGTCACCCTCCTTAACTGCCTGACCTACTGTTACCTTTACATCAAGGATAGTACCGGGCATAGGTGAGTTGACGGGTGTTGTTCCTGCCTGTACGGAAGCTGCAGGTGCTGCAGCAGGTGCAGGTGCGGGTGCAGCAGCGGGTGCTGCAGCAACAGGAGCGGCAGCTGCGGGTGCGGGAGCTGCCTGAACAGCAGTTGTCCTGATAAGGTTAGCCTTACCCTTCTCAACCTCAACTTCATATACTTTGTCATTAATTGTTACGTTATAAATCATGATTATTTCCTCTCCTTATTTCTCGTCAACGAGCTTGATCGACTTGAATACGAGTTCAGACAGCGGGATACCCGTGTTGTCGGAAACGATAGCCATGATCATGGCAGCCGTCTTCTCGTCACAGCCCTTGAGCTTCAGTGTCCCGGAAGAGAACTCCTCACCCGGATCCTCAGCCTTGGCGGGAGCTGCAGGTGCAGCCTGGACCTCGGTCTTAACCTCTTCCTGCTTGGAACCGCCGATAACATGACCTGATATACCGGCAATAACCTTGCCTGATAAGGAGATCAGGATATACATGAGGAAGAGAACACCGAATACGACGAGCATAACGGTGCCGGCATTCATAAACATTTCACCTGCACCCATCTGGGGCTGGAATAATGTGAATGTCTCACCGCCGTTCTCAGAGGCATAACGGATAATATCCATCATCAGTCCTCCTTTTTCTCGATCGTGTAGTTAACTGTATTGGACTCCTTCTCTTCACGTGCTTCGAAGAACTTCTCAGCTACCTGAGGGAAAGAGATATAAGAGAGGACATCCTCATCGCATCTTGCCTTGTCACCGAGTTCAGCCTTTGTCTTTTCGAAAACGGGCTCGAGTGTATCAGCGAATCTGCAGGTAATGATCTCGTCATCCTTCCAGAACTTTGCAACGAGTTCCTTGTTAACTTCACCCGGAGCACGGCCGTACTCACCTCTTAAGTAAGCCTTGGTGTCCTTGGTAACGTTCTTGTACTTGCCCATGAGGACGTTGTTAACTGCCTGTGTGCCGACAAGCTGGGACATAGGAGTAACGAGCGGAGGATAACCCAGATCCTTACGGACGTTAGGGATCTCGGCGAGAGCCTCTTCGAACTTGTCCTGAGCCTTCATGTCAGTCATCTGCTTAAGCATGTTGGAGAACATACCGCCCGGGAGCTGATACTCGAGGATGTCTGTACGGATACCCATAGACTTGGGATTGAGCGTACCTTCCTTGATGAATCTGTCCTTGATGGGAGCGAAGTGGTCTGCGATCTTCTTGAGACAAGCGGAATCGAGATCTGTCTCGTATCCGAGCTGCTCGAGAGCATACTTCATTGTCTCGGTAGCAGGCTGTGATGTACCGCCGGCCATAGGAGAGATTGCTGTATCGATTCCGTCCAGGCCTGCCTCGATAGCCTTGAGGTATGTCATGGGGCCTAAGCCTGTTGTGTGGTGTGTATGCAGATAGATCGGAACCTTAACGGAAGCCTTCAATGCCTTAACAAGGTCATATGCCTCCTGAGGTCCGCAGATACCGGCCATATCCTTGATACAGATGGAGTTAACTCCCATCTTCTCAAGTTCCTTACCCATCTCTACGTACTTTTCAACTGTGTGAACCGGGCTGGTTGTATAGCAGATACAGCCCTGAGCGTGCTTACCGCACTTTAATGTCTCGTCTACTGCAACTTCGATATTTCTGAAATCGTTAAGTGCATCGAAGATTCTGAAGATATCCATGCCGTTCTCGGCAGACTTTCTTACGAAAAGTCTTACTACGTCATCGGGATAATGCTTATATCCTAAGATATTCTGTCCTCTTAAGAGCATCTGCAAAGGTGTCTTCTTGCAGATAGCCTTAATCTTACGAAGTCTCTCCCAGGGATCCTCATCCAGGAATCTAAGGCAGGAATCGAAGGTCGCTCCTCCCCAGCATTCGATCGAGTGATAGCCCGCATTGTCCATCGTCTCGAGGATGTCTTCAAAGTCTGAGAACGGCATGCGCGTTGCAATAAGCGATTGCTGTGCATCACGAACAACCGTCTCGGTAAACTGTACTTTCATTGATGTCACTCTCCTTATGTAAATTTGCCCTATAGTAAGTCATTATATAGTCTTAAGAGTGACAATTAAAGTTAAATTTCTTTGTTTATCCGTTGGAAGATTTAATAAGCTCGGATACGAGATCTGCCACCGAAATGGTCTCCACCTCGTCTCCCGCATCAGTATCGTCGTAGTAGACCATCATGGGGATTAAAGATTCTGCCACAAATACCACCTTGCACTGGCGCTCGTTCCTGCCGGGATTGCCCGCAGTATAGTCCTTAAGGTCCTCGATAATAAGGCTTACGGCAGCCTTCATGGCTTCGTCGTCCATATCCTCAAGGCGGCTTAATGCCTCAAAACAGAGCTTCTTGCAGTCAGCTACGGTAAGGGTCTTTATCTCTTCATAGAGCGCGGGTGTCTCATAGAAATAGTCGATAACCGGCCTTACTTCAGCGCCTAAAGCCTCGCAGTAAACGGGGGTCTTCTGTCTTACGATATAAAGCATCGCATCCTTCTTAATGAAATTACCCTCTACATCATCAGTAAGATCATTGATCATGTCTTCATAATCGATCATAGGATAGGAATTAGACATAAGCACCTCCGCGGAATTAACTTTCTGGTTTTGATTTTACCATATATCGGGTCACTGCTTCCGCCAACGTACCAAAATCCCGGAATCTCCAAAAGAGTACGTTAAAATCAGCTTTTCAGCGTACTCTTTCCGGATTTTTAGCCAAAGAGTACGTCAAAATCCAATTTCAACGGACTAAACTTCAGAAACAGGCAAAAGAGTACGTTTCAAACCCCGTTTCAACGTACTCTTTTCAGTAAAAATGATTTTTAGTACGTTTGGAGTTCAATCAGCCGATCGAGCGGCCCGTGCAGCCCCGTGAAATCAGCCCCAGACGAACCAGAGGTAGAGATAACCTGCCATTACGGCGGTCAAAGTATATGGAACACCGATCTTCATAAAGTCGCCGAATGAGACACTGTAGCCTTCCTTCTTAAGAAGACCCGTGGCTGCAATGTTGGCAGATGCGCCGATCGGAGTGATATTGCCGCCCAATGTCGCACCGGACAGAAGTCCGAAGTACAAAAGATACGGCTCGATCCCCATTGAAGCGGTAACAGCCGCCAATACGGGAAGCATTGTAGCTACGTAAGGGATGTTATCTACAAACGCGGAGATAATTACCGAACCCCAGACAATGATCGTATAGAGAACGAAGATGTTGTCACCGCCGTATTTTACGATCAGGGATGCAAAGTCATCGATTATTCCGACATTTGAAAGACCGCCGATAACAACGAACAGACCGAGGAGAAGTCCCAAAGTCTCGAAGTCGAGCTCGATGATAGCTTCCTTGGCGTCCTTTATGCCCTTCTTTCTGAATATATCGATGAGTATGGTTATCATCGCGAGGATCATGCAGATGATACCGTTGATCGCATTGGGAGTATCAGGGATAAACGATGCGATTATGAGGGCTGCGACCATAACAAGGAGCATTATCGTGGGGACAGGATCTTTGACTTTGGTCTTATCGCCGGAAGAAACGGGATCTTTGTCGCGGCGGAACAGGATCATCATGATCGGGATGGTAGCAAGCGCTCCGATCTCAACTGCAAAGAAGATTCCGAGCTTTCCTTCCATCCAGAAGAACTCCATGAAGTTCATGTTCGCATAATCGGCAAGCATGATGGACGTCGTGTCGCCTACCAAAGTCGCCGCGCCCTGAAGGTTGGACGATACGGCGATCGAGAGGATCATGCCGACAGGATTTATCTTGAGCTTCTTGCACACGGCAAGGCCTACGGGAGCCACCATAAGGACGGTGGCAACGTTATCGATAAAGGCGCTTATAAGGCCCGCGAAAAGGGACATCCATATGGTTACCCACATCGCGTTCTTGGATTTATTGAGTATTATGTCGGCCAGAAGATTGGGCATCAGGGATTCGATGAAATAATAGACTATTATCATCGTACCCGAGATCATCATCAGAACATTCCAGTTGATCGCAGAAGGAAGTTCTCTTATCGGGACAATGCCCAGGATAAGATATATAACTGCAACTGATAATGCTATCTGAGGTCTGAACTTAGGCTTCGAGATCATGGCTATATACATGATCACGAACAAAATAAGCGCAGCAATCTTCATGAAACTTTACGTTACCCGATTACTTCTTAAGTGCGATTGCCTGCTTAGCCTTCTCAGCGATATCAGCACCTGTAAGGTGATAATAAGCCATAAGTTCTGCAGGTGTACCTGAGCGGCCGAATGTATCCTGAACGCCGACACGGAGCATCGGGCAGGGAGCATTCTCAACAAGAGCCTCTGCAACTGCACTTCCCAGACCTCCGATAACGGAGTGCTCTTCACATGTAACGATGCAGCCTGTCTCCTTGGAAGCCTTAACTACAGCTTCAACATCGATAGGCTTGATCGTATGCATATCAAGAAGTCTTGCAGAGATACCCTCGCTCTCGAGGATAGCGTGTGCTTCGATAGCCTGCTCAACCATGTAACCGCAGGCAATGATCGTTACGTCAGTACCTTCCTTAACGAGATGTGCCTTACCCAATGTGAAATCAACATCTTCGCCGAACTCACCGTAAACGGAGTCAGTCGCAAGACGTGCAAGTCTTACATAGAAAGGACCGTCATTCTCATAAGCAGCCTTAACTGCCATTCTTGCGGATGCTGCATCAGCAGGGCAGAGAACCGTCATATTGGGAAGTGATCTCATGATAGACAGATCTTCGAGGCACTGGTGTGAAGCACCGTCCTCACCTACCGTGATACCTGCGTGGGATGCGCATACCTTTACGTTAAGCTTGGGGTAGCAGACTGAATTCCTGATCTGCTCGCATGCTCTTTCTGTCGCGAACATAGCGAAAGAAGAAACGAATGCGATCTTGCCGCATGTGGACATACCGGCGGCACATGCCACCATGTTAGCCTCTGCGATACCCATATCGAAGAATCTTTCAGGGAAATCCTTCTTGAATCTTCCTGTGTTGGTGGAACCTGCGAGGTCCGCATCAAATACTACAATTCTCTCGTCGGAACCGATCTCCTGAAGAGTTCTTCCGTAAGCCTCTCTTGTTGCCATCTTGCCCATTGGATCAACCCTCCAGTTCTGCGATCTTCGCATCGAGTTCCTCGACTGCGATATTATACTGTTCTTCCTTAGGTGCACAGCCGTGCCAGCCCGGATCGTCCGTCATGAACGATACGCCTCTGCCCTTGTGAGTCTTGCAGATCACAAAGAAAGGCTTGCCGGAACCCTGATTGGCCTTGAATGCTTCATAAGCACCTTCGATCTCATCGAAGTTATGACCGTCGATAACGACTGTCTCCCAACCGAATGCCTTGGTCTTAGCCTCAATATCACCGAGGCTCATTACATCATCGACCTTACCGTCGATCTGAAGTCCGTTATAGTCGAGGAAAGCGCAGATATTATCAAGCTTATAGTGAGCGGCGCTCATGAGAGCTTCCCAAACCTCACCTTCCTGCATCTCACCGTCACCCAAGACAGAGAATACGCGGTAAGACTTCTTATCTACCTTTGCAGCCAGAGCCATTCCGACTGCTGTCGAGATGCCCTGACCCAAGGATCCCGTAGACATATCGATACCGGGTGTGATCGCCTTGCAGGGATGTCCCTGAAGGAACGAACCGATCTTTCTAAGATTCTTCATCTCATTAACATCGAAGAATCCTCGAAGTCCCAGTGCGGAATAAAGAGCCGGTGCACAGTGTCCCTTGGAAAGGACGAATCTGTCACGGTCAGGATCCGAAGGATTCTGGGGATCTACATTAAGTGCCTTGTTATAAAGGTAGCAGATGATGTCTGTGCAGGATAAAGATCCGCCGGGGTGTCCGCTCTTGGCATTGTAAACGCCTTCGATAACCCATCTTCTCATTCTTGCTGAGAACAACTCGAGTGTTTTCTTGTCTTCAGGTGTCATGTTTGTCGCCTCTCCTCAAAAATACCGCTTTATTATATATCAGTTCGTGAAAATTCTCTGTACTCTTTTTCCCACGTCGCAGGTGATCTCGTAACTGATTGTTCCGAGTGCATCCGCGAGCTCATCTGCCGACCTTCCCTTGCCGAATATCGTAACGATATCGCCGGGTTTTACGTCACCTTTCATATCCGTTGCATCGAGCATGCACATATCCATGCAGACATTGCCGATAATGGGAAGTCTCTCGCCGTTTACTACAAGCTCGAAGCCGTTGCTGAGTCTTCTGGACAGACCGTCGGCATATCCGACTGATACGGTAACGACCTTCGTGGGTCTTGAAGCCTTAAAGTGCCTGCCGTAGCTTACCGAAGTTCCTTCGGGTACGTTCTTAACGTGAACGACCTTCGCATACCATGTCATTACGGGCTTAAGCTCGATGTCAGTGTAGCTTTCGGGGCAGCCTGCAGGCTTATAGCCGTAAAGGATAAGACCTGCACGCACCATATCCATGTGCATCTCGGGAAATCTTAAGATTCCTGCGCTGTTGCAGATATGTCTCTTCTTAAATGTAACGCCCTTAGCCTTAAGGTCTTCGACAGTCTTTGTGAAGGCCTCATACTGGCGCATCGTGTACTCATCGTCATCGGTATCCGCTACTGAGAAGTGTGAGAAGATGCCGTAAGGATTGATCCCGGGCAAAGAACAGATCTCGGCGATCTCATCTATGGCGGAGCCGTCCGTCGGGAAACCGATACGGCCCATTCCGGTATCAAGCTTGATGTGGATATCGCAGACTCTTCCCTGTCTTACCGCCTCGTTCGAGAGGGCAACAGCAGACGCCTTGTCATAGATCGCAAGATCGATATTATAGAGTACCGCGTCCTCGTAGCTTACGATATCGGTGCCTCCGAGGATCAGAAGTCTTGATGTGATCCCGCTCTGGCGGAGGTGTACCGCCTCGCCTATAGTCGCGATACAAAGGCCGTCCGCGCCGTTATCGAGCAAAGTCTTCGCGACTTCATACGCACCGTGTCCGTAGGCATCTGCCTTAACAACGGCCATGATATCGGCTTCGGGTCTTGTGATACGTCTTATCTCTTCAATATTGGATTTAAGGGCAGACTTGTCTATCTCAACACAAGTTCTGTCAAAGAAAACACCGTCTTCGATTATGCCCATATTTACCATCCTGTTTCCCGGAACGCCTCCGAGATTTCATCTATTACGTCAATCGGGAGCATACTTCGCACTCCCATGAGATCAGCTGCGAGTGACCCTGCCCTGCTGTGAAGATAAACAGCACTGATTCCTGCATCGCAGGGCTTCATGCCCTGAGCAAGCAATCCCGCGGTCAGGCCTGTAAGAACGTCACCGCTGCCGCCTTTCGCCATACCGCTGTTGTCACCCTGAATACTATAACATGTGAAGTGCGGTGTAAAAATCATAGTTTTATTATTTTTAAGGATAAGAAGACACTCATTTTCCGCCGCAAACTTTGCACAGATTTCATAATTTACTTCTTCCTTAAGAAGTCTTCTCATCTCACCCACATGCGGAGTTATTACAGCGGGAAGAAGCCCGCGCTCCTTACGTGATGAAAGAAGCGGCAGGAGCTCCTCCCTGTATTTGGCGATAATGTTGAGCGCACCCGCATCGATAACAAGAGCCTTTGCATTAAGAAGAAACTCTTCAACAAGGGCCTTCGACCTTGGATCAGACTCATCAAGCCCAGGGCCTATTGCCACTGAAGTTGCTTTCTTCATGAGGGCATCGGCTTTTCGGAGTGTATCGGAAACGTCCTCCTCCCACGCCGCCGTAAGCGCGCAGGGGCAGTTAGCCTTAAGGGGCATAAGCGCATCGTCCGTCGAAAAGGCCGTGACCAGTCCCGCTCCGCTTCGAAGCGCAGTCTCGGTCGCAAGTATCAGGGCACCCGTCATGTACTTCGAGCCTGCACAGATAAGCACGTGGCCGAAGTCATTCTTGTGACCCGAGTCAGACCTTGAGGGACATAATCCGCCGACAAGCTCCTTTGTTATCAAAGTCTCTTCGCTCATGTGTCCTCCAGATCGAGTTTTCTCTCCTTAACGATATTAAGAAGCGACAGATCGAAAGGTGTCTCCTGGTAAACGTAATAGTTGAGCCAGTTCGTAAAAAGCAAAGTGGCCGAAGCACGCCAGAGCATAACGGGTGTCTTAGAAGGATCGTCTCCGGGATAGTAGTTGACCGGAATCTTGATGGGACGGTTAAGGCTTACATCGCGCTTATACTCGGAATCCAGAGTATAACGGTCGTACTCGGAGTGTCCCGTGATGAAGAACTGTCTTCCCTTACGGTCTGATACCGCATAAACGCCGCTCTCGGGGGACTCGGAAAGGATACGAAGATCATAGATCTTGGCAATATCGTCTCTTCTAATCTCGGTGTGACGTGAATGGGGTACGAAGAACACATCGTTAAAACCCCTGAAAAGCTTAACAGGTTTGGACCATGTCATGGAGTGCTCGAAAACGCCGAAGCACTTCTCGGGGAGATCGTACTTGGGCACGCCGTAGTGGTAGTAAAGGCCTGCCATAGCGCCCCAGCATATGTGCATCGTGGAATATACATGAGTCTTGCTCCACTCCATGATGGATACGAGCTCATCCCAGTAATCGACCTCCTCATAAGGCATCTGCTCTACAGGTGCGCCCGTGATGATCATGCCGTCGTAAACGCGGTCCTTGATGTCATCGAAGGTCTCGTAGAACTTAAAAAGATGCTCCTTGCTCGTATGCTTCGACTCGTGCGTCGAGATTCGAAGCAGGTCGATATCGATCTGTATCGGTGTGTTCGACAGGGCGCGGAGTATCTGAGTCTCCGTGGTCTCCTTGTCGGGCATCAGGTTCAGAATGACGATCCTGATGGGTCTTATATCCTGCGTCAAAGCGCGGTTCTCCTCCATAACGAAGATTCCTTCGCTCTCGAGGACCGATCTTGCAGGAAGATTATCTGCTATTCTTATGGGCATTTATATGCCTCCTTATGCTGAAATGAATTCGTTAAGTATTGATTCCGCAGGGACTCTGGAAGGATCCACCTTGGGGATCTTGTTAAGGTGCTTCACGAGCTTCTGGGCACAGGCCAAAGCTTCCGACAGATCCGCAAAGCTCTTATCCTTGTTGGATCTTTCCATGAAGACATTAGGTTCCAAGGTGCCGTTCGCCGCCTGGGCTAAGGCTTCATTTATGTCCTGAAGCGCCAAAGGAGCGATAACAAGGCTCTCGTACATGAGGAACGAGTTCACGTGATAATCCGCAGAAGAAAGATAATCCGTAAAATACTTATCCTCCGAACCCGCGATCATCGGCCAGTAGTCTATGGTCGAGAGCGCGTGTGAAGCTCTGTGCCTCTTGTCCCTGACGATCCTTCTAAGAAGCCTGATCTCGCGGCTGTCCATAAGCTTTCTGTCGGAGAACACGTTTCCGTAAGGCATTATGAACACTTTGAGGATATCGCCGTCGAAGCCGCCCGATACTCTCTCGTTAAGGCCGTGAAGACCCTCAACTACGAGAACTCCGTCATCGGGAAGGACTATAGCCTCGCCGGGATCTCTTTCCTTACGGACTCTTTCCTGGAAATCGAAATAAGGCGGAACAACGCTCTTGCCTTCGATTATCCTGTGAATATCCTCGTGGGCGCGGTCAACGTCGATCGCATCGATAGTCTCAAAATCAGGGCGTCCCTTGCTGTCGTAACGAAGATCCGTCAGATAGTAGTAGTCGTCAAGGGAGAGAAAAGCCGCATTTCTTCCGGCTTTAGCAAGTCCGGACGCAAGGCGCATAGTGAAAGTGGTCTTGCCTGAAGACGTCGGGCCCGCGACGAAGATAGCCTTGCGGCTTGTGTCTTCGGTCATAATATCGACGATCCTGTCGATCCTCTTGATAAAGCCCTCTTCGCTGTTTCTTATAAATTCAGGAAGTTTCTTCTCTCCGAGATTTTCCTCAAGTTCTTCCACCGTAATATTTATCTTATCTTCGAGAAGTGCCATATTGCCTCCGCTTAACGCTTGTATCTGAAAAATCTTCTTAGAATAAGTCGGTCTATAAGGAAATCGTAAAAGTACTGGACTAACTTGTAGATGATAACGACGAGTCCGGGGATCGCGACCAGTGCCGCCAATACGAGGACTACGACCAATACGACGTGTATGCCTCCCGTAAGGACTCCCATTACGGTCGAGAAACTGCCGCCGCCCGATGCGAACTTCTCCGTGTAGCTTTCCAGTGTGGAATTCAGATAATCAACAAGGAAATCCTTAAGTCCGCTGCTTTGTACCGTGAGTCTCGGAATAATGAGACTTACCGTCAGGCTCATTACAAGATATGCCTTATAAACCTTAGCCAGTAAAACGAGAATCTTGCCCCAAAGGGGCATGCCGTAGTATCTGAAGCACAATACGGGATTACAGAAAGTAAGGATCGAGAGCATGACAGTACTGAACACACCGAAGCTGCCGACACCTATAAGAGGCTTTCCGGTCCAATATAAAAGCAAAAGAAAAAGGGATGTCAGAGCGCCATACAGCAAAAACAGCTCAATGTGTCTTCTGTTCTCAAAATCCGTGTCGCTCCAGTATCTTCCAAGAAACAGCCCTTCAGCGTAATCCAAAAGATAACCCCTCCAAAATAAAAATCCCGTCTTTGTATTCTAACACACAACGGGGGTTAAGTCAGCGGAGTCTGAAGCAGCACTCTGTGGTGGCTTCGATGATCTCTTTAAGTTTTGTCCAGTTCTTGGGAAAATTCTTGGTATGGCTCGATACAAGATCGGAACCGTCCTCGAAGTTAATACATATGCGCCATGATGAGGGATTAGCCGTGGGGACACCGTACTTGGCAAGTTCCCCTCTGTTATATCCTTCCATCCACTCGATGACGCCCGTGGAAGGAAGATTCTTAGTAATAATGTCGAGTTTCTCGGGAGTTAAGGACTTCATGAAGTTGTTGTTCCACATGTAGCCGTCGTTCCAGGATATGAGTCTTCGCACAAAATCATAGCGGACCTTATATCCGCCGCCCGTAAAAGAGCTTATTTCCACCTCAAGCAAGGTAATAGACCCGTATCTCTTATCTGCTTTCATGTTCCCCCGTCAGTCGATCCGTATTCCGAATACTTCACCCTGCGTCGTGCCGATGACTATCGTATTTCCGAATACAGAAGGTGATGCCTCGAACGTAACACCCATTCCCTCCTCTGAATCCACCTGAATATAGGTGATTCTCTCACCGGTAGAACCGTTGACAAGGTGTATCTGTCCGAAACTGTCAGCAATAATTATATACGCATTACCGTCGGCGGTGTAGCACGCCACGGGTGATGAATATGTATAAATATTCATGTCATAATGCCAAACTTCTGTGCCTGTATCCCTATTGTAAGCGACGAGACGATTGCCTCCGGTCAGTCCGTCAGTCATGGAATACGAGAAAATTACGAGGTTTGAGATGTTTCCCATGCCGATAACGGGATTTCCGACACAGCCGCCGCTTTGATCGGTCGCGGAAGTCTCTCCGTTGTAGGTATAGCAGGACTGGGATGTCTGCCAGACCTCTTCACCCGTAAGACCGTTGATCTTATAGGTATAAGCGGCTCCGTTATACTCTCCGCTGTTCTGGTTATCGACCTCGGTGCCTATGTAGATATAAGGGATTCCGTTCTCTTCAGATACTACAGGCGACAGATCGGAATCGTCTCCGGTCCTGAACACCCATACCATCTGCAAAGTATTGAGGTCGAGACACACGAGATTGCAGTTATTATCCATGAAATAACAGTAATTTCCGTATACTGCAGCAGAACTTTCAACACCCAGGTATCTTCCCTGCGTATCGTTGAAGATGTATTTATATCCCGTACACATCGGGTTGACCGATACGGCTCCGGTCACGGAATTAAACTGCGTATTAAGCTGGAAACTGTAAATGATCCCGTTCTCGCACGGCCAGAGCAGCGTATCCGTCGCTCCGTCGATGACAGGCGAAGAGTCAAACGCGCCCCAGTTCATTCTGTATGCACCGTCATCGAGACCTTCATACGAATAAAGCAGTGATCCGTCTATAAGTGAGAATATATACATTCCGAAGGTGTTCTCACTATTGTCGTCACCCTGACCGACATAAAGAAGAGGATAGCCTCTGGGATCGAGCGATGCCGTTCCCTTAACGGAAGCTCCGACATAGATCGGATCTCTGGTCATAGTGCCGTCATCAAGATCCATAAAGTAGATATAACCGTCAAGCGAAGGATATATAACCTCGGTAAGGTTGGGCTTTCCCGCCGCCGAAGGATAGATATTCATCAACGGAATGAGGTTTGAAGGCCATCTTACGATAAGAGGCTGGCCCGTAAGCCTGTATCCGGTCCACTCGAAAGTCATGTCGGAAGACAGGAGACTGTGGCCGTTCGTGTATTCCCATACCTGCGTCAATGTATCGGCTGAGCCGTCAGCAGGCGTAAGGTAACCGAAAGAACCGGTATTACGGAAATTGTTGCCTCTGTAGGTAAGAACTCCGGGGATCTGCGTGTAATACAAAGGATCGCCGATGCTTATGGGATTTGCCCTTGAATAATCTGAAATGATCTGCGATCCGACGATGACATTCTGCGTGATACCTCTCATTGAAGGGTTAACGCTGTCGTCGATAACGGCCGAAGGATCGATCGTAACCGTTGCAGTTGCAGGATAAAGGATAGGATTCTGATAATCCGCGAGGGGCGGCACGGGCGTGGGTGTAGCCGTTGCGACCGCGATATACTCGTTCATCACCGTACCCATTGAAGGCTCCGTGTCGGCGCCGTTCTTCTTGGTGTAATATACAGCCGCGAGAACAGACGTAAGAACCACGGAAATTATGGTCAGTGTAACGACCAGGACCATCGTTCCGCCCGAAGGATCATGCGACGGCTGGTGATAGCTGTTATCAGGCTCAATATACTGATTCTTCAAATCCATAGGTGCAATAATATCACATACTTTCCGCTATTTCGATAAGTCTGGACAATCTGTGGTTCATGCCGGACTTACTTATAGGCGGATTCATGAGGCTTCCGAGCTCCGCGATGGACGCTCCGGGGTTCTGCTGATGGACTATAGCAGCCTCATATAAGCTTTTCGGAAGCTTCTCGGCTTCAGGCGACGCCATGAGCTTCCCAATAAGCTCTCCCCTTCTTACCGCGGCTTCGGCCTGTCTTCCCGTGTTGCCGGAATCGCAGTTTACCGCGCGGTTTATATCCGAATACACTTCGCGCTCTATCCTTATGTTCTCGAACGTCAGCCTTGCCGTGCTCGCTCCGATAATTCCGAGGAAATCCGACACAGAGTCTCCGTTTCTTATGTAAATCGCGTGAACATCGCCTCTTTGGGCTTCCGTATAAGAGATATCAAATCCCGTAAGTATCCCCGTTATGACCTCGGCAGCCTCGGGATTTACGGGCCTTAACTCGATCCTGTAGGCAGACTTCGGGTCCGTTACATAGCCGCACACAAGGAAAGCGCCCCTCAGGAAATAACGCGCTCCGCTTTTAAGGTCGAGCGATATCTTTTCGCGGGACTTCGAAAGCTCGTCTTTGCACTTCATAAGAACTTCCTGCGCCGTCTTTCCTATCGGCGTTCCGGGCATGATGATACCGGAAGCAAGGCTTCGTCTGTCCTCGGCCTTCTTAACCGGAAGTGCCGCTGTCTCTGCCTTTACCTCTCTCGAAAAGCTCTGCCCGCCGTCACTGACGTCAGGTATTTGAAGATTTTTTCTCATATCTTGGGTCTCTGTCTATATCCCTGTGATGAACGATAGTCCTGTAGCCCGCTTCCTCAAGGATCTGACCTATAGTCTCGGCGATAAAAACAGATCTGTGGCGTCCGCCGGTGCAGCCGACACCGATATTCAGCCTGCTCTTGCCTTCCCTTATATAGTACGGGACCATGAAGTTCAGCATATCATTTATCTTATCCAGGAACATCCTCGTCTCTTCAAATTCCATAAGATACTCGACGATCGGAATGTCCTTGCCGCTTAACATCTGAAGTTTCTCTACCCAGAAAGGATTCGGAAGGAACCTTACGTCGAACACGTTATCGGCGTCGGTCGGGATGCCGTACATGAATCCGAAGGACTGGACAAATACCGTAAGCCCCTGTGTTTCCGCTTCGTTTAAGACCACGCGGAGTTCCTTACGGAGTGCGGAAAGCGGCATCATCGTGGTATCTATGATCGCTGTCGCGCGGCCGCGGATCTCCTTAAGCATATTGCGCTCTTCAGCGATAGCATCTACAAGACTCATCTCCTCCGTAAGAGGGTGCTTTCTTCTTGTCTGGCGGTAACGGCTTACGAGAACATTGTCGCTTGCCTCGAGGAAGATGATCCTGTAAGGGTAACCCCTGTCCTCAAGCTTTCTCATCTCCGCATCAAATCCGGAGATAAGCCTTTTGGATCTTATATCTACAACAAGACAGAGCTTGTCTATGGCAGGGATTCCTTCCTCACTGCTTCCCGCGAATGAATCTACGACACTGGTTATGAAGTTCAAAGGCAGATTATCGATGCAAAAGTAGTCCTGATCTTCGAAGAAAGCCGCAGCCTGGCTCTTTCCCGCTCCGCTCATACCGGTCAGAATGATAATATCCATTTAACTCTCCCCGCCAAGGAATCTTACTTCGCACTCGAGCTTAACGCCGCTGTCCTCGAAGACCTTGTCCTGTATGTATTTGATCAATCTTTTTATATCTTCGGAACCTGCTGTTCCGCCGTTGTTTACAACAAATCCCGCATGCTTGGGACTTACTTCGGCTCCCGAATCGTCAAGAGAGAAGCCCTTTAAGCCCGAATCCTGTATAAGCTTGCCTGCGAAGTATCCTTCGGGACGCTTGAACGTGGATCCGCATGAAGGAACAGTCAGAGGCTGTGATGCCGTTCTCTTGTCCCTTAATTCCTTAACAAGCGCATTGACCGCCTCAGGGTCGCCCTTCTTAAGTCTTGCCGTGAAGCCTGTAACTATCCTTCCTTCATGAGCAAAGAAAGATGTTCTGTAGCCGAACATGTCCTTGCTGACTTCGATCTCTTCAGCCTTTCCGTCTTCAATAAATCTCACCTTTACGGCAATATCGGATATATCGCGCCCGTAAGCTCCGGCGTTCATGAACACCGCGCCTCCGACGCTTCCCGGGATACCGCATGAGAATTCAGCGCCCTCGAGTCCTTCAGCTGCAGCCGTATTACCGAACTTCGAAAGCAGGCATCCGGCCTCGGCCGTAATAAGCTTGTATTCGGGATCTTCCGGATCGTCTTCGACCTTAATCTCCGACATATTGTTTCCGAGCTTGATGATAAGGCCCTTGTAACCTTTATCGTCTGCAATGACGTTAGAGCCGTTGCCGAGGATAAAAACTTCAAGTGCATTCTCTTTCGCATAGGAAAGAAGCTCTAATATCTCTTCCTCATTCGAAGGCTCTGCGTAATACTGTGCGGGGCCTCCCGTCTTCATTGTCGTCAGGGGCTTTAGTATTACGTCTCTTCTAATGATCTTCTCTATCTCCATCAGCTCAGGTTTCCTCCCGGGAATACTCTGTTAACGAGATCCTGAGCCGCGTTAAAGCCCATCTTCTTAACTCTGTAGTTGATGGCAGCAGCCTCGACGATGATGGCGAGGTTACGTCCGGGTCCTACGGGGATCGTGATCGACGGGATCTTCATTCCCAGGATCTCCGTAGTCTCCTCGTTAAGGCCCATTCTGTCGTAGGTCTTATTCTCATCCCACATCTCGAGGTTGATAACAAAGTCGATGGACTCCTGAGGCTTTACGGACGATACACCGTAGAGTTCCTTAACATCCATGATACCGATGCCGCGGATCTCGATCAGGTGCTTGATAACATCGGGGGCCTTGCCGACGAGTGTCGTCTCGGAGACCTTTCTTATCTCGACCTGATCGTCTGCTATAAGTCTGTGACCTCTCTTTACTATCTCGAGCGCGGTCTCGGACTTACCTACTCCGCTCTCTCCTAAGATCAGGATACCTTCACCGTTAACCTCGACAAGAACACCGTGCATCGATATTCTCGGTGCAAGCTCCATCTTAAGGTACTTGATAAGCTCACTCGAGAACTCGGACGTCGCATCGCCCGTCCTTAACACAGGCGTCTTCGTCTCCTCGGCAGCTTCAAGTATCTCGGGCTGCACCTCGTGGTTACGCGTGATAATAAGGGCAGGTATATCCTTCTCGAAAAGCTTGAGCACGGATTTCTTCCTGTCCTCTGAAGTGAGGTTGCAAAGGAATGCGTGCTCCATATTACCTACAAGCTGAATTCTGTCAGGACCGAAGTGGTCGTAATAGCCTGCAAGCTGCAAGCCGGGACGCGTCAGGTCCGCGACGGTTATCCTACGCTGTTCGATATCGCCCGAGTCGTAAACAACTTCAAGTGCGAAGTGCTCGACTATCTGCGACAAGAAAATACTTGAATA
>CADAXO010000017.1:0-2192 GCA_902791885.1 Oscillospiraceae bacterium
AATTCTACCATTGCATCCAGTTCTTTCTGGTTCCCTTCAATCTTCATGTTATTATAGCGCCTCCATTTCAACTATTCTTCATTTTCTGATAAATTCGAATTTGCTTACATCTTCACTTTATCAAATACAGTTTGAAGTTCTTCCTTCGCCCCTTCAAATTTAGGCCAGGCATCAATTCCATCATTACTTTTACGAGGGATAATATGGATATGAAAATGATTAACCGACTGTCCTGCACTCTCATCGCTGGCGTTAAGCAAATTTATACCATCGTAACCACAGTTTTCTGTTAAATGATTCGATACTCGTTTTACGGTATTCATAACAGCAGAAAGCGTTTCTGAATCGCAATCCAATATATTCTTGCAATGTTTTTTGGGGATAACAAGTATATGACCATCAACATCCTTGGCAATATCCATAAATGCGAGTGTTTCGTTGTTCTCATATATTCTCAACCCTTGAATTTCACCGGATGCTATTTTACAAAATATACACTCTTCCATTTGTACCTCCACAAATCCCGATTTGTCATTGTCAATAAAACTGTTGATTAATGCTTCCAGAATTGGAACCAGTTCTTTTTTTGTTTCGTATTATGTTCTTCTTTTAGATTTGCATCAGCCTTTGCATTGTCATTTGGTTTTTCAAGAATTCTAGGCGTCCTTTTCCATTCATCATAAAACCTGTCTTGTTCTTCAATCGATGCATAATCTTCAGGATCACAGGGATCAAAAATGAATACCAGATCTTCCATTTTAGCAGGATAGCCTAATTTCATTTTATAGGCTTTTCTGGCATCTCCCATATCTAATACCATTGGAGATGGATAGACATTCATACAACAACCCTGACACAACAACTTAATATTGTGTTCTTCCAATTGCTTTCGAAGTTCAGTTAATGCTCCCCAAAAGTGCTCAGCTCCAGATGAATAGGTGTTATTCCCAACCGTAAGAATAATAAGGCAGTCGTTGTCTTCTTGCAGTTCTAGGACAGCACTATCAACGACTCCGTTTATAATACATGAAACATTAAGTTTCTCTATTTCAGGTTCAAATGAATAATCCATACTTGCTTAGTCAGTTTTTCTGTTTATTTTCTTGACTAAGGGATCACTCCCTCAGACAAGGTAATTATATCATCCGGGTAAAGTTCTCTTGATAACTTTTGGGTGCTGCTAATCTAGTTCACCTATTGCTGCGGGCGGACTTCTCAAAAATACATATCGCTGATTTATGTTGGCTTAATGTTGGCTTAAAAAACTGAAACGCCCTATTTATGGGCATTCCCAGCGTTTTGAGATTATTCGAGTTCTGCGGCAGAATACTTCTCTGTACTCTCAAACCATTGATTCTGCTGCATTTTTGATTTCATTATTCTTCATTTTTCTCCTCATCCGCCGTGTTTTTACAAATTAATAAACTCAAAAGTAAACTCACATTCAACCTTCAAAAAGCGGCTGTTTATATGATGCTTAGCTATCACATATCAGTCAATTTATTATCTTAGGATTGATTCTAAATGATACGACCATAATGTTCTTAACATTTCCGTTTTTTTCAGAAAATCCTTCTGATGAAAATAAATTCCTAAATCAAGCAATTCTATTTTTTCTTCTTCCATAGGTTTAATCACTATGAAAAATCCATTTTCTATCCACTCTGCCTGATCCTCGTATTCCTCCTCAGTATATCCTGCAAAAGCGCTCAATCCGGAAAGTTCCGATATACTGCCGAGATTTTCATCTATACTGAAAATCTGATTGTCTGCTATTATTGCCTCTATCTGTTCCCATTTGATAGATTCTGCTTTTCCATATCCAAAGCCCGTCGGTTTCCTATACAATATCCCATAGATATCAGCCTTGAAAAACGGTCTTTTGAGTGTCAGATACGGAAACAACAATACCGCAGGTACTCCTGCAAGATATCCCAAAATAACATTCCTGCCTACAAAGCCTGCGACAGAAAATATAACTAGCATCAAAAATACGATTACATCACCGACACCCACAGCGGATGTTTTGACAGGTCTTACTTCCATCCTGTCTTTCTCTACGTCGGTCGCATACTGGTTTTCTTCCTCAGGAGCATCATTTTTCTTAAAGCAGTCTCCTACAAATACCGCATATAGAAAACTCCAGAATGTATAATCCAAGACACAGAGCAACGCCAGCCACTTGATAGGGC
>CADAXO010000017.1:2232-20062 GCA_902791885.1 Oscillospiraceae bacterium
CTCCGGTATTGTATATCAAATATAAAACACCGATACCGCCTATGATTATTGGAAATACCCATGGATGCATCCTAAACCACATTGTGAATACCCTCTATAGCTGATGTGAAAAGAAAGAACCACTTCTCTGTCTGCCCTATTTACCATCGCAAAAACGTCTGAGTTCAAAACTGGTGGCTTTTTGGTGGCTTAAAAAAGTGAAATGCCCTATTTTAGGGCATTTCCAGCGTTTGTAGATTATTCAAGCTCGATCGTCGCCGGGGGCTTACCCGTGCAGTCGTAGAGGACTCGGTTAACGCCCTTTACCTCGTTGACGATACGGTTCGTAACTGTGCCGAGCAATGTCCAAGGCAACTGTGCGGCTTCTGCAGTCATGAAGTCGGTGGTCGTTACAGCGCGGATGACTACCGCGTAGTCGTATGTTCTCTCGTCGCCCATGCATCCTACCGAGCGCATGTTAGACAGTGCTGCGAAATACTGGTTCGCCATCTTGTCGAAGCCTGCCTTGGCCATCTCTTCTCTGAAGATAGCGTCCGCTTCCTGAACGATGTGAACCTTCTCGGGTGTAACCTCGCCGATGATACGGATCGCAAGTCCGGGACCCGGGAACGGCTGGCGGTAAACGAGCTTCTCGGGGATTCCGAGCTCGAGACCCGCGCGTCTTACCTCGTCCTTAAACAGAAGTCTTAAAGGCTCGATGATCTCCTTGAAGTCAACGCAGTCAGGAAGTCCGCCTACGTTGTGATGTGACTTGATAACAGCTGACTTACCGAGACCTGACTCGATAACATCAGGATAGATAGTACCCTGCACGAGGAAGTCAACGGCACCGATCTTACGGGCCTCTTCCTCGAATACACGGATGAATTCCTCACCGATTATCTTTCTCTTCTGCTCGGGTTCCTCGACACCCTTAAGCTTGTCGTAGAATCTCTTCTGCGCGTTAACGCGGATGAAGTTCAGCTCATAAGGACCTCTGGGACCGAATACAGCCTCGACGTCGTCGCCCTCATCTTTTCGAAGTAAGCCGTGATCAACGAAAACGCATGTGAGCTGCTTGCCGATCGCCTTCGAGAGGAGTACGGCAGCAACGGACGAATCAACGCCGCCCGACAGCGCGCACAATACGCGGCCGCTTCCTACCTTACGCTTCAGTGTAACGATAGACTCATCAACGAACGAAGACATCTTCCAATCACAGCGGCAATTGCAGACATTGCGTACGAAATTCGCGAGCATCGCCTGGCCTTCTTTACTGTGTGTAACCTCGGGGTGGAACTGCGTCAGGAAAAGCTTGCGCGTCCAGTCAGAAGCCGCAGCGATCGGGCAGGAAGATGAAGAAGCCGTAACGCGGAAGCCCTGCGCAACTTCAGTGATGCGGTCTGTGTGGCTCATCCATACGACCGTCTTCTTGGATACGCCCGTGAACAGCAGATCTGTGCCGTCCGTGGAAATCTCCGTGTGTCCGTACTCGCGGACATCCGCAGTCTCGACCTTACCGCCGAGAAGATATGTCATGAGCTGGGCTCCGTAGCAAATACCGAGCACAGGGATACCAAGCTCGAAAAGCTTCTTATCACACTTAGGGGAGTCGTCCTTGTAAACGCTTGCAGGACCGCCGGTCAGGATGATTCCCGTAGGATTCATCTTCTTAATCTCTTCTATAGACATTGTGTGAGGATGAACTTCACTGTAAACGGAAAGCTCTCTTACTCGTCTTGCAATAAGCTGATTGTACTGACCACCGAAGTCAAGAACCAGTATCATTTCTCGGGACATACGTACCTCCTGAGCGGGTTTATATCATTCAATGAATAGAATTATACTCGCTAGACACAAATGATAAAACCCAAATATATTTATTTATCTGAACTGATACTCTATCATTATGTCCAACAAATCCAAATCGAGCGGAGTGTCCTTCGTCTCATAAGTAAGAAACAGCCTGTCTCCCAGCAGAATGTTGTTCTTAATATACTTGTTGATTCTGTTAACCGTATCGTCCGCATAATCAGCCTTGTCCATCATTCCGCAGTGCTCATAATAGATCTCCTGCCTGTCGCTCATCCTCAGTATCGTAAAGTCCGGATGGAAAATAGCATCACCTATCAAGAGAGGACATTCATATTTATAAGGTATGCCTTCTCTTAACAGCCTGTTGGCAATGATCTGTTCCGACTTGGATCTGACCTTTTCCCCTTTGTCTGTTGTGAAGAATGGAACACCTTCTCTGATCCCTTTGGTCTTAAACTTCTTGGAGGTCCATTGCTCAACATATTTCTCATCTGTCAGTTTGACCGGAGTTATCAGCTGCTGCCTTTCTTTTGAAAGACCGTTATAGATTTCCTCCACAATAGGATCAGGATAATTCTCCATTATGCGCTTAAGAAGCCTCTGTTCTTTATAAGCAGTTCTGAGGATAGATTTGCAGTATGTCTTCTGCGCCAGATCTTTGACAGTCCCGATCTCATCGCCCTTTAAGATTATTCCGTTAGTGTCTTTACTGTCATTGATCTTGTAATAATATAAATGCTCCCCGTGCCTTATTATCCGGATCTTTCCGTCGGGAAGTCTGTCCGCTTGTTTCTCGTAAAACTCGATGACTCTGCCGATATACTCATATCTTCTTCTGAATAATCCGATAATATTTTCATTAACCATAATTCTTAACCCCTTTTGCCAATCGAAAAATATACTATTTGTTTGAAATAGCATTTCTTATATACGCGCTAAGCCGAAAAAATATATAAAACAGGTCAAACTATGGTTTTATATACTGAAAAACCAAATCCATATATAAACATGAATCATGATCAATTCTTATATACTCAAAATCCTTAATTTGTATATAAGATTCAGTATATTGAGATTTAGTATACTCCCCCGCCGGCCAATATAAAAGCCTGCTGTTGAAGCAGGCTTTGGAATCATAAAATCTTACGATCGATTATCTTCTGATAATCTCTTCTCTCTTAGGACCGGTCGATACGATCGATACATGTACGCCGCACTCCTTCTCGATGAAGAGGACATAGTCCTGTGCTTCCTTCGGGAGATCTTCGAATGATGTGAATCCTCTTACATCGCTCTTCCAGCCCGGCATCATCTGAAGAACAGGCTTAGCCTTGTTGAGCTTGTTGGGGTTCGGGAAATCCTTTGTAACTTCGCCGTCGATCTCGTAGCCTACGCAGACAGGGATCTCGTCGAGGTAACCCAGAACATCGATATTTGTAAGAGCAACATCTGTAGCGCCCTGAACACGGCAGCCGTATCTTGTGGCAACAGCATCGAACCAGCCGACTCTTCTGGGTCTTCCTGTTGTAGCGCCGTACTCGCCCTTATCGCCGCCTCTGTCACGAAGCTCCTTAGCCTTGTCCTCATCGAGGATCTCACTAACGAATGCGCCCGCACCTACTGCGGAAGAATATGCCTTGGTAACGCAGATGACCTTCTTGATCTCATAAGGAGGGATACCTGCTCCGACTGCACCGTAACCTGCGAGAGTCGAAGAAGAAGTAACCATCGGGTAGATGCCCATGTCGGGATCCTTCATGGATCCGAGCTGACCTTCGAGAAGGATGTTCTTGCCTGCCTTTACCGCGTCGAAAAGGAAAGCGTTAGTATCAACAACGAAAGGCTTGATGAGCTTGCCCTGCTCGAGCATCTCCTTAGTAAGCTCGTCCGCATCGATCGGATCCTTATGGTAGAGGTTAACAAGAAGCGCATTCTTGATCTCGAGGATTCTGCCGATCTTCTCGCGCAGTGTCTCTTCGTCGAACAGCTCGCTTACCTGGAAACCGATCTTCGCATACTTATCGGAGAAGAAGGGAGCGATACCGGACTTGGTGGAACCGAATGCCTTGCCGCCCAATCTCTCCTCTTCATACTTATCAAAATCTACATGGTACGGCATGATTACCTGTACTCTGTCGGAAACCATGAGCTTGGGGTTAAGACCCTTGGAGCAGATGTCGTTGTACTCGTTGATGAACTTTCTGATGTCGAGTGCCACACCGTTGCCGATGATGTTAACGATATTCTCGTGGCAGACACCGGAAGGCATCAGGTGCAATGCGAATCTTCCGTGCTCGTTAATGATCGTATGTCCTGCATTCGCGCCTCCCTGGAAGCGGATTACAATATCCGATTCGCTCGCGAGAAGGTCCGTGATCTTGCCTTTACCCTCGTCACCCCAGTTAGCGCCTACGATCGCCTGTACCATAATAAATACTCCTTACTCAAGACTTTATCTTGATAAAAATACGCAGTAATTATAATAGAGGACCCGCGTAATATCAATTACTGCTGGATCCCCTGCTTGCCTTCTATATAGTCAAGAGCCTGCTTACGGGCAAGATCTTCCGTCTCCGTACTGAGTTCGGGAAACTCGTAATCCTCTCCGTATTTACGCTTAAGCGCCAGTTTCAGCAGCATATCCGTAATGTCCGGATTCTTCGGAAGCAGGCTTCCGTGGGAATATGTACAGAAAGTATTCTTGTACTTGGCGCCCTCGAATCCGTCCTGTCCGTTGTTGCCGTGACCCTTGATCACCTTCATGAACGGTTCCTCACCTTCACCGAGGAACGTCCTTCCGCTGTGATTCTCAAAGCCTGCGACCTTTACGGTCTTCCCTTCGATCTCGATCTCGTAGATGCAGTCGTTGATGAATCTTTCCTTCTTGCCTACCGTGTAATGAGGAAGCGCACCTAAGCATTCGATCCTGTTGCCGGTATGCTCCTCGTAATACTTGCCGAGCATCTGGTAACCGCCGCATACCGTAAGGAATACAACGCCGTCCTCGATCATCTCCTTAATTACATCGCCCTTAACGTTCTTCATGTCGTCGGCCATGATGTTCTGCTCACTGTCCTGACCGCCGCCTATGAAGCCGATATCGATATCGCCATTCTTCACATCATCGCCTATCGAGATGCGCTTAACCTCGACTTCGATTCCTCTTAAAGAAGCTCTTCTCATGAGCGCGAGGACATTACCCCTGTCGCCGTAGAGGTTAAGAAGATCAGGATAGAAATGTCCGATTACAAGCTTGCTCATATTCATCAATCCTTCCAGAAATCCTTGAGCTTAAGGTCTTTTACGAGTCTGCCCCGAAGGTCCAGCATCGCCGTGTAATTAGGCAGGATGTATATGCACTTGCCGTCCGGGCACTCTGAGATGGCACCCTTAAGAAGTGTTGTCGCATAGTCGAGCGAACCGTAGCCGTCTACCGTTCTTCCCGAATAAGAGACACGAAGCATCATGTCGCCGTAACGCTGTCCCGATACATAAATATTCGAAGGAAGATCGTCCACCTTCGACTCGAAGTCGACATCCCAGATCCATGAGACATCCTTGCCGTCCGCGGTATTGCTGTTAAGAACGAGCATCAGCGAATCGGCATCCGAAGACTGCGCGACAAACGACAAAGCTCTGTCGAGACCGACCGGGTTCTTCACAAGGAGAATGCAGATAAACTTGTTGCCTACAGCGATCTTCTCCATTCTTCCGAAAGCAGCCTCTACCTTCTGCGTAGACTTGCATGCCTGCTCGAAAAGCCCGTCTTCCTCTCCCCTGTCGATCTCAAGGAATCTCGTGACCGCGGATACTGCAGCACAGGTGTTATAAAGATTGTGGCTGCCCGCGATACGAAGGTTCAAAGTATCTGTCACATCATGCTCTGTGTCGGTGATAGTGAAAGGAAATCCCTCATCGCTCGGATTACCGGAAGCGTCATAAGAAAGTTCGAATCTGCGGACAGGAGTTGCAAATCCGCATGACGGACATCTGTAATCTCCCAAGTGTCCGAAGCTTCTTGCCTGATAGTCATATCTGACCTTGCACTCGGGGCAGAATGCCGCATCGGAAGATGCCTCAAGTATGGTGTTATTCGGATGAAGTCTGTTATTGTCGAGCATCGTCTGAAGTGAGATGCCGTAATATGATGCGCGGTCGGATCTGGTCTTGCCCATTGATGCAACGAGCGAGTCGTCTGCATTAAGAACGATCTTCGCAGAAGTGTCGTCTATGCCGTTCGCTATAAGGTCACGCGTATGGGTAAGTTCGCCGTAACGGTCCAGCTGGTCGCGGAAAAGATTAGTGACAAGACAAACCTTCGGCTGCAGGTCTTTCGCGATCTTCGCGAAAGCTGCTTCATCGGTCTCGAGTACATAAACGATCTTGTCGGGATCAGCTGTTTTCGAAGGCTTTTCGCACAGGAATGTCGTAGTGATGCCGGAAGCAAGGTTCGCGCCGGATACATTGGTTATGACCTCATATCCAAGAGAGCGCAGCATGCTTGTTATCATGTGTGTCGTGGTAGTCTTGCCGTTGGTGCCGGTGATGGTGATGATCTTCTTCCCTTTGGCACACTTGCTGATGATATCGGGGCACATCTTGATAGCCACTTTACCGGGTAAAGTAGTGGCACCGCGTCCCATAATACGCAGTATTCCTTTAGTTATGAGCGCTGCCGCCTGTGCCGGTGCTTTAAGTCCCATCCTGTATGTGTCCTATTACCAAAAGTCTCATCTTACCCGTATCAGTATACACGCAAGTGATCAGAGTTACCTGTCTTGTATCCGTAAGTCCTCCGGCTACGTGGTTTAACATCTCCTCCGCAGTCACTACCTGTATCTCGTCTACAAAATAAGTATACTGATGTCCGAGAAGATCCGTAATATTAATTATGTCGCCGATACCGACTTCCTCGAGACGGTTGAAGATGGAACCGTACTTGAGCATATGATGTCCCGTGATCGTACAGTTGCCGACAGCACCCGGGCTTACGGAATTTACATAATGACCTACGCCGTAACGGAGTGTGTCGGAATTTGTCGTCTCCCAGATGGGTACATGAAGATCGATGCACGGGATGTCGAGCATACCTACTCCCTGCAAAGTCAGATAGCCGGTATATGCGTCATTCATCTCCTGATTTACTTGATCCCTCTGAGAGTTCAAAGCCTGCTGGATATAGTAATCATCATCGTAGAAGTCGTATTCCTCGCCGTTGACTTCGAGTTCGGAAGGATCGACTATAAGTGTCATAACGGGTTCTGCGACAGCCGAATCATCACCGCCCGCAGCCTCGATGGCAGCCGCATTCTGTGCAATGACCTGATCCATGTTGGTTGCCGCATCTTCAATTATGGCTTCTCTTTTGTGGCGGTTATAGATATCAACAGACAGATAAATAATACCCCCGACCAGAAGCAGTACTGCGAGGATCAATAATACGTTGCTGATTAGTAATTTCTTCTGTTTATTACTAATGTCTGAAAGCTTGAACATATGTAATATAAGTATAGACCAAACCGTGTTATAATTCATTTACTTTTCGCTTTGGAAGGTCTACCCATGAACGAAGAAATCTGGTCGAAAGCACTTAAGATCATCTCTCTTGATTCGAGAGTAGATGAGATCTATTACAACACTATTCTCAATAAGATGAAGCAGGTGTCGTATGATAACGATATCCTTGTTCTTTCATGCCGTGATGACTATTCCTTAAGTCTTGTTAAGGGACAGGAGCTGGAAGGCTTTATTAAGAGTGCAGTGGGAATGGTTACAGACCGCGATACATCGGTAATGTATGTTGTCGAGGGTGATAATGCTGCAGCCATCAATTCGATCGTTTCCGAGACCAAGGTAAAGGAGAAGGACCGCTCTGCTTTCTCTTCTTCCGAGCTGACCGATGAGTTTACTTTCGAGAATTTTATCGTAGGAGACTGCAACAGATTTGCTCACGCATCTGCCATCTCCGTTGCCGAGAATCCCGGCCTTCGCCAGAAGAATCCTCTTTATCTGTGGGGTAATTCGGGTCTTGGTAAGACACACCTTATGAAAGCTGTAGGATACAGAGTAAAGCAGCTCTATCCTAATAAGAAAGTACTTTATACGACATGTGAAGAGTTCACGAATGCATTCGTATCTTCGCTTAATACCAAGGCTATCGATGATTTCCGTAAGAAGTACAGAAATATCGATGTTCTTTTAATTGATGATATTCAGTTTCTTATTAATAAAGAGGGAACCCAGATGGAGTTCTTCAATACTTTCGAGTCGCTGGTATCTGCGGGAAAACAGATCGTAATCACGAGTGATAAGTCTCCCAAGAGCCTTCCTGAGCTCGATCCCAGACTTACGACCAGATTCCAGAACGGCGTCATGATGGATATCCAGCCGCCGGATTATGAGACTCGTAAGGCTATCTTTATTAATAAGATGAATTCGATGGGCATATCTTTTGACGATGATATAGTCGAGTATGTCTGCGAGAACGTAACTAATAACGTAAGAGAGCTTAACGGTGCTTTTAATATCATTTCCACATACTATGCACTCGAGAACGGCAATATAAATCTCGAACTTATTATGTCGAAGTTAGCGCCTATCATCTCACCGAGCAAGAATAAGCAGATCACGGTCGAGGTCGTAATAGATGCAGTGTCCAAATATTATGACATTACTCCTGATAAACTGTTGTCGAACGTCAGATCTGCCGATATCGTCAACGCCAGATCAGTCGCTATGTATATCTGCAGAGACCTTCTGGGCATGCAGTATACAAAGATCGGAGAATTCTTCGGCGGTAAGAAGCATTCGACTGTCATGCACGCCTGTAATAAGCTTGCAGACGATCCTTTTTTGATGTCTGACGTAAATGTCATAGAGAAGAGAATCGCGGACATTTAAACAAAAAATGTTTATATGTTCATAAGTCAATGTAATTTTGATGTAGACGGATTGTTCACAGATTTACGATGTTCATATGAACAGATTTGTAAACATCATAATGTGACGATTTGAACACATAATTAACACTGTTAAATCCGCACCGTTATTACTCCCGTGAGGGTTTTACACATTTTCTTCAGACCATAATAATATGAATACGAAGTCAATAAAAAATGTGATAAAATAGGTGCGGTAAATTCTCGAAAGGAATATCGCTGTATGAAATTCAACTGCAACAAATCGGATCTTCTGGATGCCATCGTAATTGTTCAGAAGGCAATAAAGACTAATTCTACCGTACAGATACTCGACGGTATTCTTATACAGGCAGAAGACGGAAGCGTTAAGCTTACCGGTTATGATCTCGAGACAGGTATCGAAGCAGATCTTGACTCAGATGTTATAGAAGAAGGTTCTGTTGTAGTTAATTCGAGATATTTCGGTGAGATCGTAAAGATGCTTCCCGATGACATGACTACTATCGAAGTAGATGACAGATACAACGTATCCATCAGTTCAGGTGAAGCCAATACGGTTCTTAAGGGACAGTCTTCCGAGTCTTATCCCAAGATCCCTGTTATCGAGACAGATAATAAGATCACAGTATCCCAGAAGCTTATCAAGGATATGGTTAACGGTACTATCTTCGCAGTATCCAAGGACGGCACAAGACAGTATCTTACAGGATGTAATCTCGAGAGCGACGGTACAACTCTTACAATGGTAGCCATTGACGGCTTCAGAATGGCATTAAGAAGAGCTAATGTGGGATCCGACTTCCCTGTTATGAACTTCATCATTCCCGGTAAGGCTCTTAACGAAGCAGCCAAGATCTTTGACGGATCCGATGAGAATACTGAAGTTATTATCTACAGTTCCGCTAATCACCTTCTTTTCGATATCGGAAGCGTAAGAATTATTTCCAGACTTCTCGGCGGACCGTTCGTTAATTACAACGCGATCATTCAGAAGAATCCCAGAACCGTTATCAACATCGACAGAAGAAAGCTTCTCGATGCTGTTAACCGTGCTTCCCTTATCATTAATTCAGATGAGAGAAGATGTCCTTTGCAGATCAAAATGAAGGATACTGCTACTCTTATCGTATCCGCTACAGCTGATGCAGGTACTCATAAGGAGACTATTCCGATCGAGACTGAGGGCGAGACTGTTGATATCGATTTCAATTCCAAGTATCTTGTCGATGCACTCAAGGTTATCGAGGATGATACAGTAAGGATCGAGTTTAACGGTAATCAGGGTCCTTGCATCATAGTACCTGTTCAGGGAGATGCTTACGTTTATTTGGTACTGCCTATCAGAAGATGATCATAAAGAAGATAGGTCTTACTAACTTCAGAAATTACGGAAGGCTCGACATTGAGGTCGGGCCTTCTGTTAATGTTATCTACGGTAATAATGCCCAGGGCAAGACTAATATCATCGAAGCCGTAAGCGTAGGTTCTTCGGTAGTTTCTCACCGTACATCCAAGGATAAGGAGATGATAAAGTTCGGTGAGAATGAGTATATTATCGACCTTCTGTGTCATGATGAGGTTTACGGTTCTGACGTGGAACTTAAGTCGGGATACTATACCGAGAAGTCCGAATTTAACGATAAGAAGATATCAGGGCGTAAGCTGTATCACGACGGCATGCTGATACCTAAGATTTCTCAATACATGGGTGTGTGTAACACTGTTATTTTCGCCCCTGAAGACTTAAGTATCGTTAAGGGACAGCCTGCTGCCAGGCGTAAATACTTAAATCTTCTGATATGCAAGGTCTCCCCTTCTTATTACGACATGCTCGGCAGGACGAGGAAGATAATCGAGCAGAAGAATGCCTGTCTTAAGACTTTCAAAGGGCGTTTCGATAAGTCCCGTGAGAATGAGCTTGAATACTGGGACTTCTCCATAGCGGATCTGTCGGCTTATCTTATTATCGAGCGCTTCAGGTATTGTGAGATGATCTCGCGCAAGGCTGCCGCGCATCATTCGGTTATTTCTGATGGCAAAGAGAACCTCAAGATCGTGTATTCCACTATAACGGGCTCAGAAGGCGTTATAAGAGGCTTCCTTTCTGATAGTGATATGTTTGACCAATTTATAGCAGGAACGCTTTCTGAGGGCATTCTCGCGCAGATTAGGACTACATTGAGCGACATGATCCTTGAGAAGCTCCGTTCAGAGCGCATTACAGACGTCGAAAAGGGCATCTACGCCAACGGAGTGCACCGTGATGACATAGATATAAGCCTTAACGGTCTGTCTATGAGGCAGTATTCCTCCCAGGGACAGCAAAGATCCGCTGCATTGGCTCTTAAATTGGCTGAATTGGAGATCATAAAGGATAAGACCAAGTCCTCCCCCATCCTGCTTCTGGATGACGTATTCTCGGAGCTTGATGAAGGCAGAAGGGTAAGTCTGCTGTCCGGAATGAACACGGCTCAGATCTTTATCACGTGTACCGACAGGTCTTTTGTAGAGAATGAATTGTCTTCGATAGTGACTTCGAATGTCGATACCAGGTTCTTCAGAGTGGAATCGGGTAAGGTTTACTGCGAATAATCCAATATTTTTAATATTTATATATTATAATAAGCATATTATGTTATAATATCGCTTGGAGGAATTTGTCGATGTATGTGAATATCGGCGGCGATATATTCGTTCCCGCGGGAAGTGTAAGTGCGATAGTTAATCTTGAGACAGTACTTCCCTCTACACGAAGTGTTACCGATCTTATCGAGGCAGAAGACGATAATAACAGGCTTCAGTACCTCACGGAAGATATTCCGAGAACTCTGATCCTTACGGATTCAAGGTCTTACATAAGTTCGATATCATCACAAATCCTTCAGAAAAGGCTTGAGAACAGCCTGAGTAACAATGTTAAAACTTAAATCTATTTATTAATTATCAAGGAGATTTGATAAAATGAGTGATGATGAGAAGAATCTGAACACCGGTGCGGTCGATGTCTACTATCAGCCGATCGAGGATGCGGATGACGATGAGCTCCGTAACCTTGCCGAGAATCCCAGGGCGATGACGGAGAATTTCGCTGAGGAGAAGATCGAGGAGATCGAAGCCGTTACCGAAGGTCAGGATGAGTTCGATACTACTAATTCCAGTGCTTACGATGAATCCGATATTCAGGTTCTTGAAGGTCTTGAAGCCGTTCGTAAGCGTCCCGGAATGTACATCGGTGATACTACTTTAAGAGGTCTTCACCACCTCGTTTATGAGATCGTAGCCAATTCAGTCGATGAGGCTCTGGCCGGTCGATGCGATAAGATCGATGTAGTTCTTAATAAGGACGGATCGGTAACAGTTACTGACGACGGATCCGGTATTCCTGTAGGAATTCACCCGAAGCAGGGTATTCCTACTGTTGAAGTTGTTCATACGATCCTCCATGCAGGCGGTAAGTTCGGCGGCGGCGCATACAGCGTTTCCGGCGGTCTGCACGGCGTTGGTGCATCAGTAGTTAATGCTCTTTCCGATACAATGACAGTACAGGTTAAGCGTGAAGGTCATATCTACCAGATCGGATTTACAAAGGGTGTAACTACCGAGCCTTTGCATGTTATCGGTGACTGTGAAGTAGAAGATACAGGTACAAGAACTACGTTTATCCCTGATAATACTATCTTCCCTGACATCACTTTTGACTTCGATACCATGATTACACGTTATCGTGAGATGGCTTTCCTTAACCGTGAAGTTACTATCGATCTTCACGATAACAGAGGAGCTGAACCTAAGGATGTACACCTTCATTATGACGGCGGTATCATCACATTCGTTGAGTATCTTAACCGTCACAAGGAGAAGATCAATCCTACTCCTATTTATATGGCAACTAAGGTTGACGACTGCTTCGTAGAGATCGCCATGCAGTATAACGACTCCTATCAGGAGACTGTATACAGTTATGCGAACAATATCGCTACAACTGAAGGCGGTACGCATCTTACTGGTTTCCGTGCCGCTCTGACACGTGTAATCAACGATTATGCAAGAAGATATAAGTTCCTTAAGGATAATGATCAGAAGCTTCAGTCTGAAGATACAAGAGAAGGTCTCGCAGCTATTATATCCGTTAAGCTTCCTGAGCCTCAGTTCGAGGGTCAGACAAAGACCAAGCTCGGTAACGCTGAGATCAGACCTATGGTAGAGCGTGCAGTATCCGAGAAGCTCATGACATTCCTCGAGGAGAATCCTGACGTAAGTAAGATGGTTATGGATAAGTGCCTTTCTGCAAGTCGTGCACGTGATGCAGCTAAGAAAGCACGTGAAATGACCAGAAGAAAGACAGTATTCGAGAATAATGCACTTCCCGGTAAGCTTGCCGACTGCCAGTCCAATGAGGCTGAATTCTGCGAGATCTTTATCGTTGAGGGAGACTCCGCAGGCGGTTCCGCTAAGCAGGGTCGTGAGCGTAAGTATCAGGCTATCCTGCCTCTGTGGGGTAAGATGCTTAACGTTGAGAAGGCCCGTATCGATAAGGTTTATTCCAATGAGAAGCTTCAGCCTGTAGTTATGGCTCTCGGTGCAGGAATCGGTGATGAGTTTGATGAATCCAAGCTTCGTTATCACAAGGTAATCATCATGGCCGATGCCGATGTCGACGGTTCTCATATCCGTACGCTGTTGCTTACATTCTTCTTCAGATATTTAAGACCTCTTGTAGACGGAGGATATGTATATATCGCTTGTCCTCCGCTCTATAAGGTATATCAGGGTGATGAAGCATATTATGCTTATGATGATGCCGAGATTGAAGCTATCAAGGAGCAGACAGGCTGGAAGAATCCTCTTATCCAGAGATTTAAGGGTCTCGGTGAGATGAGTTCAGAGCAGCTTTGGGATACAACAATGAATCCTAATACAAGAAAGCTTCTCAAGGTTACTCTTGCTGATGCTCAGGCTGCTGATGAGACATTCACATTGCTTATGGGTGATGAAGTAGATCCCCGTAAGGAATATATCCAGATGAATGCTAAGTTGGCTAATATCGATACATAAAATCTAATTGTTCCACGTGGAACATTTATAAGGAGACAGAATTATGAAAGTTTGTACGTTCTGCGGTTTAAAGACAGATGATAAGACATCTAACTGTGCCAGCTGCGGATCGTCAGACTTTCTTAATGTCTGCCCTAACTGTTCTAATGAATTCGAAGGTTCATTCTGTCCTGACTGTGGTACCAGATACAACGCTCTGCCTGCAATATGCCAGGTATGCGGGACTAAGTTCTATACTAAGGCATGTCCTAACTGCGGATATATAGCAGGTACCAGACTTAATAACGGTCCGAGCTATGGAATTAAACGACCTTCCATCAGACAGGATATAAGTTTTAACGCCAGATTCTCCTTAGCTTTGGGGGTACTCGGTATTTTTATGATGCCGATACCTTTATCTATTATTGCGATTGTATTGGCGTCAAAAGAATTAAAAGTAAATAAAAATTCTTCTATGGCAAGAGCAGGATTGGTACTGGGAATTGTCGGTGTGATATTTGGTGTATTGATGACAGTCATCTATGGTGTCAGTGCTATTGCTGCAATAGCTAGAGGATGATTGTTCCACGTGGAACAGTATGAGGGTTAGTATATGAAAGTATGTACATTCTGCGGATTAAAGACCGATGATAAGACATCTACATGCGCAAGTTGTGGATCTTCTGACTTTTTGAATGTTTGCCCTAATTGCTCTAATGAGTTCGAAGGTAAGTTCTGTCCTGATTGCGGAACTAAATACAATCAACAGCCTACAATCTGTTCTCAGTGCAGAACTAAGTATTTCTCTAAAGCGTGTCCGAATTGCGGTTATATATCAGGCGGAAGTATTCCGAATATTAATTATGGTGCAAGAAACAGATCCGGTAATGTAAGATTCTCAGGCATGAATGCGAATGAGAGATTAGCTTTCATATGCGGTATCTTGGGTATATTCTTCTTACCGATTCCTCTTTCTATAATCTCTCTTGTATATGCAGGTAAGGAGAAGAAGGCGGGAAATGATAGCAGTGCTGTAAAGATGTCCATGGTTCTCGGAATACTGGGCTTGATGATGGGAATTATGTATTTAATGTTTATGATAATCAGTTGTGTCGCTGCTGTTGCAGGAAATGCTCGCTGAACAGATATCTTATCAGATGATTATTTTAGAGGATGTTCCACGTGGAACATCCTCTTTTATTATACGAATATTGTTACTTGAATGTTATATATGACTGCTGTGCATAATGTTATTATCTTCTTATAAATTAATAATAAGGGGTGTTATATGGCTTACATTCTTACTTTGGCAAACCAGAAGGGCGGAGTAGGCAAGACTACCACAGCTGTTAATCTTGCTGCATTTCTGGGCAAAAAGAAGAAAAAGGTACTTGTTATTGATCTCGATCCTCAGGGTAACGCTACAAGCGGTCTCGGAATCGATAAGTCAGAACTCGACTCGACAATCTATGATGTTCTTGTAAACGAGGAGCCAATGGCAGATTCCATCTGGGAGTCCTCGGCAGCAAATGTAAGCATCTGTCCTACAAATATTAATCTTGCCGGTGCTGAGATCGAGTTGGTCAACGTAATGTCCAGAGAGCAGGTTCTTAAGAGTGCTCTCGCTCCTGTAAAAGATGATTACGACTACATTATCATCGATTGTCCTCCTTCGCTCAGTATTCTCACTATCAATGCTCTTACTGCATCTGACGGAATCATCATTCCTATCCAGGGTGAGTACTACGCTCTTGAAGGACTTACACAGCTCGTCGATACTATCAATATCGTAAAGAAGAAGCTCAATAAGAATCTCTCTATTCTCGGTGTAGTTCTTACTATGTTTGACAGAAGAACACAGCTCACAAGACAGGTAGAGGAAGAGGTCAGCAACTACTTCGGAGATAAGGTCTTCAATACCCATATTCCGAGAAACGTAAGACTTGCCGAGGCACCCAGCCACGGAGTAGCAATCCTCGATTACGATAAGAACTCCAAGGGTTCGAAGGCTTACGAATCACTGGCTGCAGAAGTAATTAAGAGAACAAGGTAAACATAGATACATATCTATATATGAGGTGATATTATGGCTGTAAGAAAGACTACAAGGAAGACAACTGTAACCAAGGCGAAGGCTGCTTCTTCTAAGGCGAAGACAACTGCAAGAACACCTGCCAAGAGTACTTCATCAACAAGAGGTCTCGGTAAGGGACTCGGTGCATTATTATCAAGCGACGGTATCCCGGAGGATGCCAGTGACTCTGTAGTAGAGCTTAAGATAAATGATGTTTCGCCTAATACAGAACAGCCGAGAAAGGTTTTCGATGAGGAGGCGCTTAACGAGCTCGCTTCATCCATCAAGGAGAACGGCGTAATACAGCCTATTATCGTCACGAAGAAGAAAGACGGTTACGTTATCGTCGCAGGCGAGAGACGCTGGAGAGCGGCACGTATAGCGGGTCTGAAGATTATCCCTGCCATCGTAAGAGAGCTTACAAGTCAGCAGATCATGGAGCAGGCTCTTATAGAGAACCTGCAAAGAGAAGATCTGAATCCTCTTGAAGAAGCTTTCGCGATGGACAATCTTCTTAAGACACACAAGATGAGTCAGGAGCAACTTGCCAAGAAGTTGGGTAAGCCGCGTGCCACAATTGCAAATACTGTAAGACTTATTAACATCGATGAGTCACTGCAGGATTACATCATTAACGGCGACCTTTCGGCAGGTCATGCGAAGGCGTTGCTTTCGCTTAAGAATCCCGAGGATCAGCGTAAGGCAGCCAACGTAATTCTTGCCAAGGATATGACGGTCAGACAGGCCGAGGAATACGTTAAGAAGTATGCATACTCATTGGAGCATCCTGAAGAGGCACAGAAGGCTCCTAAGAAGGAATTAAGCGCACAGTTCCAGTTGAGTACCAAGGAAGTCGAGACAACGCTTAAGAAGTCCCTCGGATCCAAGGTAAGACTTAAGATACTGGACAGCGATGCGGGAAGAGGAAAGATCATCATCGATTATAAGAACTATGAGGATCTCGACAGACTTATTGAGATGCTTAAGTAATCCTCTGTGGAACCCACGAAACGACAGGCGTCCGGAAATACCGGGCGCCTTTTATGTTGACAAAATCGTATTCCGTGATAACATATGAACAGTTACTCATATGAGTAACGACTCATATGATAGGAGGGTGAATATGTTTTGGAGCAGAATCGCAGGCGTATATGATCTTGTGGAGAACGTTTATAACGGTAAGACCAACAGAGCGGTAACGGACTATGTTGCGACCCTGATGGAAAGGGAAGATAAGGTTCTGGAGTGTGCATGCGGAACGGGAATGTTCAGTGTTAAGATCGCACCGCGTGCAGCAGAACTTACCGCTACTGATTTTTCCGACGGCATGCTTAAGAGGACAAGAAAGAAGTGCAGAAAGTTAAGTAATGTAACTGTGGAACACGGCGATATAACAGCGCTTAAGTATGAGGATAACGTCTTTGATAAAGCGGTCGCGGCGAATGTAATTCATCTGTTGGACGACCCCAAGAAAGCGATAGATGAGTTAAGGAGGGTCGTAAAGCCCGGAGGAACGATCATAATACCCACGTATGTCCACTTTAACGCGAGTGTGGCAGCAAACCTCTTTAACAGGGCAGGAGCGGGCTTTAAGAGGCATTTTGATGTGGATACGTATAAGGACTTCTTCGAGGGGCTCGGAATCACAGACGTGCAGTATCACATAAGCGAGGGCAGAATGGCCTGCGACACGGCTGTATTCGTTAATAAATAAAGAATTTGAAACTGCTTCGGCATTCTGTTATAATTTGCACCGCACGGAGCTGTATCGAAGCGGTCATAACGAGGCGGTCTTGAAAACCGTTTGGGTTAACGCCCACGTGGGTTCGAATCCCACCGGCTCCGCCAGAACACAGAAGCGGATACCTGAAAAGGTGTCCGCTTTTGTGTTGTTACGAAACTTGTGAGGGATTCGAACCCGAGCTTGAACTGAAGCTACGGTTAGGGAGGGGGAGACCGTTCTCAAGTGCTATAGAGGAAGCAATTTTAGCCGAGTAATCCAGATGCG
>CADAXO010000018.1 GCA_902791885.1 Oscillospiraceae bacterium
TTCGAAAGGCTCTCGGGGACCTTTTCTTCTCTTTGGCCGATCTTCCCGATTACCTCCTGTCACCTGCTTCAGTTACATTCGACGAGAGATTTATATTCACTGACGAGAATTATGAAGAACTTAAGGTATGCTTCGATCCGGTTAAAGCCGATCCGTCATCATTGAATATTTATTCCTTAAGCAGGACATCTCTTCCCGACTTTCTTAATTCGCCCGCAGTAACGAAAGCATTGAGACCGGATGAGGTCGACGGGATACTGTATGCCGTTGAACAAAATGATTCCGACCTTCTTAAACAGGAATCAGAAAAGATAAAAGAACCGGTCACTGAACCTAAAGAAGAATCGAAGCTTCTTAATCTCAACGAATTCAAAGCCGTGATACTTGCCGGTCTTTTGTCGCTGATATTCTCATTAACGGGTATATGGCCGGGAGTCTGGGTAAGTATCGCAGTCGAATTATACTTCGCAGTAAAGACATATAAGATCATCAAAAACAATGATAAGTCCGTCATACTTGTATCTTCCGACGAGACGAAGAAACAGATGCTCTTCGGAAAAGATGAAAATTCAAACGGAGGCATTGACGCATTGATACTGTCAAGCCAAGACCCGCTGACCGGAGAGACTGAGAAGAAAGCAATCTATACCGACAGGGCAACAATCGGATCAGACAGGTTCCTGTGTGATATATTTTCGGCAGATAAAGAGATATCCCCCGTCCACGTTGAGATCAGAAAGACAGGAAGAACGTACTACGTAAGTGACTTATCGGCGGATAACACGACTTTTCTTAACAACATAAGACTGGAACCCGGTCGCGAATATGAGATCAAGAGCGACCAGACACTTATGATCGGCAAAAGAGAATACAATATTCAGATAATCTGATCAGAAAGGCTCTTTCCAGCCGTACTCTTCGACAAGGATCGCTATTCGTTCCTTCTGATGATCGGATCCGTGCATCTCCAGCAGATGACGTCTGGCTCTCGCCCTGTCCATAGCCATCTCGAATTCTTTGCACAGTACATCGCGGGCAGCCCTGTCTTCGACAAGTTTTGCCTGCTCAAGCTGTCTGTAGGAATCAGTATAGGATTTACATGTCCTTCTGGGGCTTAAGTCCTCAGGAAATTCCGCTGCATTGCATATAACCATAATCGAGTCAGACGAAATATCACAGTACCCTTCAGACGCAGTGAAATAACGGGACTCACCGTCCTTTATAAAGTGGGACATGCCGGGTCTTAAAGCAACGATCAGAGGAGGATGTCCTGCCATTACACCCATCTGTCCGTCTATAGTCGTAACGACAACAGAAGATACATCACCGTCGAAGAATTTCTTGTACGGCGTTATTATCGTCAGTCTGATAGTACGTTCGGATGCGGATGCCATATTATCACTTTCCGTTATCGTCGTTATATGCCTTCAGTACGTCGTCAAGATCACCCTTCATGAAGAAGTACTGCTCGGGAATATGATCAAGTGATCCGGAGATAATCTCACCAAAGGCCTTAACGGTCTTATCAATAGGAACATATCTCGGGGCATAACCCGTGGAATCTGCAGTAACGAAGAACGGCTGAGACAGATACTTCTGAATCTTTCTTGCACGCGATACCGTGAGTCTGTCGTCCTCAGACAGTTCCTCCATACCGAGGATCGCGATGATATCCTGAAGTTCCTTATATCTTTGGAGTATCTCCTGCACCATTCTGGCAACAAAGTAATGATCCGGTCCTACTACTTCCTCGCAGAGGATTCTTGAAGAAGATTCAAGCGGATCAACAGCAGGATAGATACCGAGCTCAACTACCGATCTCGACAATACGATGTTGGCATCAAGGTGCGAGAACGTTGTAGCAGGAGCCGGGTCGGTAATATCATCGGCAGGAACATATACAGCCTGGATCGATGTGATGGAACCGTTCTTAGTCGAAGTTATTCTCTCCTGAAGCTCACCGACCTCGTTCGCAAGTGTCGGCTGATAACCGACGGCTGAAGGGATTCGGCCGAGAAGCGCCGATACCTCGGAACCTGCCTGAACAAATCTGTAGATGTTATCGATGAACAAAAGAACGTCCTTCTTCTTCTCGTCTCGGAGATACTCAGCCATCGTAAGACCTGTAAGCGGCACTCTCATTCTTGCACCGGAAGGCTCATTCATCTGACCGAATACCATTATCGTCTTATCAAGAACACCGGACTCTTTCATCTCTCCCCAAAGGTCGTTTCCTTCTCGGGAACGTTCACCTACACCGGTAAATACGGAATAGCCGCCGTGTTCCGAAGCGATGTTTCTTATAAGCTCGAGGATAAGTACCGTCTTACCTACACCGGCACCTCCGAACAAACCGATCTTTCCTCCCCTTGAGAAAGGAACAAGAAGGTCGATAACCTTGATACCTGTCTCAAGAAGCTGGGCTGTAGGATACTGATCCGTAAAAGACGGAGCAGGCTTATGTATAGGCATGTATGCTTCGGCATCAACAGGACCGCCGTTATCGATAGGACGACCGAGAACATCGAAAAGTCTTCCGGTAATCTGCTCACCGACAGGCACTGTAAAAGGATGACCCTGGGATACGGCCTTGATCCCTCTCATCAAGCCCTCAGTAGCATTGAAGGAAACACATCTCACGATGCCCTTTCCTCTTTGCTGAAGGACTTCAGCGAACACATCCCGGTCGCTTTCTTTACCGTCTGCAGATGCTATGATCCTGACGCCGTCATTTATCTTAGGCGTCTCGCCTGCCTTAAACTCACAATCTATGACAGGTCCGATAATCTGTACTACTCTGCCTTCTGCCATATCAATCGCTCCTTAATTCTTACTTACAGGTTATTTACCTGGTTCGCGCCGTTGATGATCTCGGTAAGCTCGTTAGTAATCTTGGCCTGTCTGGCACGGTTAAACTTGAGCTGAAGATCCTTCATCATATCTTCGGCACTGTTAGTTGCATTATCCATTGCGGCAAATCTCGCGGTCTGCTCACACGCATACGACTGTGTCATTGCTCCGTACACCATCGCGTTAAGATAAGAGTCGACAAGGAATCCGAATACCTCATTAACATCGGGGTAATAGGTTATCTCCTTCTTCTCTCCGCTGCTGTCTATCTCATCGTAAAATGTCTTCATCAGATCGATCGACTTAAAGTCAATGGGAGCAAGTCTTATGACGTTGACCTTCATGTTAAGAGCCGATTCAAGCTGTGTATAAACGAGATACACCAGATCATAATTCTCTATAAGTATCTTCTGCTTGATATTGGAGACAACACCCTGCGCATGGAAATACTGAGGCTCAACGATAGGATGTGAGTAGCCCGTATCAACCGAATACCCGAGATGAAGAAGTCTCTCCTTAGCGATCTTGCCGAACACATACATCTTATAATCAGTCGTAATCCCCTTGTGGGAATTCTCCAGGATCTTCTTTCGAACATGTTCCTCACAGGCTTTTACGATATTGTTGTTATAAGCACCCGCAAGGCCCTGGTCGCCGCTCAATACAAAGTATGCTATCTTCCATGTCTGACCCGCTTCCTTCTGTCCAAGAGTAAAGAACGGGTTGTTGATCGCATTCTGTGAGAAACGCACATCACTCATTGTATCAAGGCAGTGTTTAACGAAAGGATTCGTATTATCGAGCATGGCAATAGAACGGCGCTTCTTTGCAGCACTTACAAGCTGCATAGCACCGGTCATCTGAGCTATACCCTCAACGCTCTTGATCCTTTTCCTAACGTCGTTTAGAGTCTCCATCAGTCTTCAGTGTTGTACTCCGGATGATCTCTTAAGTAATCCTCTCTGAAACGGGCTTCAAACTCGTCGATCTTCTTCACGGTCTCTTCTTCGAACTTACCGCTGGAACTGATCTCCATAAGGATATCCTGTCTTCCGACACGGATCAGGTCCATCATCTGCTCGAGATATTCCTTGATATCTTCCTTGGCAAGGAAAGTAAGCTTGTCCGAAGTCGCAATGTAAAGCAATATAACCTGCTCCTCCATAGGAAGAGGTGAATACTGCTCCTGCTTCAGAACCTCGTTAAGAATAACGCCTCTTTTAAGCTGAAGCTGCGTGTTCTCATCAAGATCTGTTCCGAACTGAGCGAAAGAAGCCATCTCACGTGCCTGTGCAAGTGCGATACGCACCGGGCCGCCGACCTTTTTCGTTGCCTTGGTCTGGGCAGCACCGCCTACACGCGATACGGAAAGACCAACATTTATAGCAGGTCTTTGACCCGAGAAGAAAAGCTCAGGTGAAAGATAGATCTGGCCGTCAGTGATCGAGATAACGTTGGTAGGGATATATGCTGATATATCGTCGCCCAAAGTCTCGATGATCGGAAGCGCCGTCATGGAACCTCCGCCCTTCTCGGCAGAAAGCTTTGAAGCACGCTCAAGAAGTCTTGAATGCAGATAGAATACGTCTCCGGGGTACGCTTCACGTCCCGGCGGACGTCTTAACAGCAGCGAGATAGCACGGTATGCCTGAGCATGCTTACTTAAGTCATCATAGACAATAAGCACATCCTTGCCGCCGTACATAAACTCTTCGCCCATGGCACAGCCTGCGAAAGGCGCGATATACTGCAAAGAAGCCGTATCCGCAGCACTTGCCGCCACTACGATAGTGTAGTCGAGTGCACCGTACTTATCGAGAGTATTAACCGTGTTTACGATAGTACTCATCTTCTGACCGATTGCGACATAGATACATATCGTATCCTTGCCCTTCTGGTTAATGATCGTATCGATCGCAATAGCTGTCTTACCGGTCTGTCTGTCACCGATGATGAGCTCTCTTTGTCCTCTTCCGATAGGAGTCATGGCGTCGATAGCCGTGATACCGGTAGCCATAGGCTTATTAACCGGGGATCTGTCTACGATGGAAGGAGCCGGGGACTCGATAGTCCTTGTCTTCGTATAACGTATGATTCCCTTGCCGTCTATGGGCTGTCCCAAAGGATTTACAACACGTCCGAGAAGTCCGTATCCTACTGGAACCGAGACAGTCGTACGTGTTCTCATGCAGATCGTGCCCTCTACTATATCATCGGCACCTGCAAGCAAAACTACACCGACGTCATTACGCTCAAGGTTAAGAGCAAGACCGAAGCCTCCGGTAGTAAAAGTAACAAGCTCAGAAAGCATACAGTGCTCAAGTCCCGATACCATCGCGACACCGTCACTTACGCTTTGAACTATACCTACTTCCTCGATGTTATCGACATTCTCGAAAGCATCTTCTATTCTCTTCTGTAACGCTTCTCCGGTAAGCTTGGCTATCTCTGCACTGTCGAAGCTCGACGTAGGCGACTCTTCGAATCTGTCGATAGCCTTACGGATATCTTCCTTAACCTTCTCCGGAGAGAAAACGATATCCTCCTCTGATTCAGCTTCCTCGAGATTTCTGGAACGCTTTACAAACGTTCCGAGTCTTTGGAGCTGACCTTTAACGGAATAATCGTATCTTGTTCCGAGCGCATAGATTACGAAGCCTCCTATCAAAGATTCGTCGACTTCGAACTGCATCTCATACTGTTCGATATTATTCTTAATAGCAAAAGTATTGGCGATACGACCGATCTCAAACGCGGTCATATCACCCGCAGCTACTACTCTTAAAAGAACGGGTTTACTCGACAAGGGTGCCCACCTCTCCTCCGACCAGAGCATCAGTATGCTTTACGGCAAGATCCTTAAGCTTATCGTGCTCTACTACATCTCCGATTACCTTACCGGCAACCTCTACAGAGAGATCGGAAATCTCATCCTTCATCTCCTCTATGGCAACCTTCTTCATACGGATAACTTCGTTCTCTGCTCTTGCGATGATCTCAGCTGCTTCATCAGAAGCTTTCTTGGTAATGATCTCAGACTGCTTCTGGGCATCGATCCTTGCATCCTCTAAGATCTTGGAAGCCTCAACTCTTGCATCAGCTATGGTCTGCTTTGAAGTCTCGGCATTCGCTTCAGCCTCAGCCTTTGCCTTCTCGGCATCATCGATCCTGGAAGCTATGAGCTCTTCCCTGTTCTTAATTATCTTCAAAATTCTCTTGAAGATTACAAACTTGATGAATATATAGGCGATAGCAACATTGAAGATCGTTATCAGTATCGTTGCAGCATATCCGCCCATCTGATCGGCAGAGAAAAGCGAAGACTTCTCGGTCGCCTCTTCCGCCAACATTATCATCCCGTAAAAATTGTTCATTGTTTATATTCTCCGATCAATTTACAGCAAAAATCAGGATAAGCGCGATTACGAGAGAGTAGATACATACTGACTCGATAAAAGCGATAGCAATAAGGAGCAAAGTCTGAATCTTACCGAAGATCTCAGGCTGTCTTGCACCTGCTTCAAACGCATGTGCAGCCGCATTACCCATAGCAAGAGCGGAACCTAATGCACCGAGGCCGATTGCAATACCTGCACCAAGAGCTGCCAGAGTTCTGGGCTCGATTGCTGCTGTTGCATCAAGCAATACATTTGAAAGATTAAAAAGTTCCATATAAACCTCCATTAATTCTCGACAGCTGCAACTTCAGCTGTTGAATTCTTCTTTTTCTTCTGCTTCACAAAATGTTCAGGATGCTCTTTCATCTCATGTCCTACTTCACAGAACTCGCCGATATAGTAGATCGTAAGATAAGAGAAAATGATCGCCTGAAGCATACCGTCAGCGATATCAAACCAAAGACCCAGGATCGCAGGAACGATTATGGGACATATGATGTGCAGAAACTCCATGAATACGAATGCACCGAATACATTACCGAACAAACGGAGCGCCAGCGATACGGGCTTAACGAGTGCATCGATTATCTTGAACGGGAACAGGAATGTCATAGGAGTCGTAAACGACTTGATGAACCCCTTAAATCCCACGAACTTGATCGAAGTATAGATTACATAGACAATGGCAACCAAAGCCATAGCGATAGGAAAACCGATATTCTTGGCAGGAGGAACGACATTAAATACCGAAATGACGTTACAGCCTGTGATCATGATCGCGAATGTTCCTATCATGGGAGCGATATGATTGGCCTCTTCATCTGAAAGGCCGAAGCTCTTAGCAGATGAGATCAAAACTCCGATAAGCATCTCGACCAATGTCTGTCCCGTAGTAGGTCTTATGGAAGCCTTTCTGGTAAGTAAGGCAAAAAGTATGATCATTATGGTTACGGCTATCCATGTGACAATAACCGCATCCGTAAGAACCAGCTTCACATCCCCGACCTGCAGATAGTGCTGTACCTGCAGGATAGCTTCATTGATCTTTTCACCGATGTTGCCTATGGTGAAATGCTCTTTGAGGTGCTCAAGGAAAGAAGCTCCGAATTCCGATAACCATTCCATCAGTTAATCACGCTTTCCTCAGTTAGTACCGAATATTCTGTCGCCGGCATCTCCGAGACCCGGAATGATATAAGAATGATCGTTAAGCTTCTCATCTTTTGCCGCGCAGTAGATGTGCACATCAGGATGATCCTTTGTGATCCTTGCGATACCTTCGGGAGCAGCGATAAGGCACATGAACTTTATATTATTAATACCCTTTTCCTTAAGGTATCCGATAGCTGCAGAAGCGGAACCGCCCGTAGCGAGCATGGGATCTAAGAGGATTACCTCCCTCTCGTTAATGTCTTCGGGAAGCTTGCAGTAATATGTGTGAGGCTCTACAGTAACGGGATCTCTGTAAAGACCTACGTGTCCCACCTTTACGTTTGGTATAAGCTTCACCATACCGTCTACCATACCAAGACCTGCACGAAGGATAGGAACAATAGCGATATTCTTGCCTGCAAGCACCTTGGTGTGTGCTACGGCAACAGGAGTCTCGATATCGACTTCCTTCATGGGAAGATCACGTGTTACTTCATAAGCCATGAGCATCGAGATCTCCGATACGAGCTCTCTGAACTCCTTGGTACATGTATTCTTATCGCGAAGAAGCGATATCTTGTGCTGAATAAGCGGATGATCAAATACGAATACGTTTTCTGACATAACTTGTACCTCTCATGTATTTATCACTTGAAGTTCTCTTCTTCGGTCTGCTTCATCTGGCCGACTCTCTCAGCATGCCTTCCGCCGGCAAACTCCTCTTCGAAAAAGCAGTCAACCATTGCAAAAGCGATCTCGGGGCCTACAACTCTTGCACCGAACGCAAGGACATTGGCATCATTATGCTGACGGCACATTCTTGCCATGTACTCGTTATTGCAAAGAGCGGCTCTGATTCCCTTATGCTTATTACATACCATGGAAATACCGATACCGGTTCCGCAGATAGCGATTCCTCTGTCGGCCTTGCCTGAGATAACATCTTCGGCAACCTTGTTGCCTGCTTCTACATAAGAGAATCTCTCTGTGGCCGATACAGCTCCTCCGTCGATAACTTCGAAGCCCTTTGACTTAAGATGCTCGATAACGAGCTGTCTCATGTCGTAACCTGCGTGGTCTGATGCAATTGATACTGTCATATATCTCTCCTTATGTGCTTGAATTTCTTTTCGCCGGAAGCATAATCGGCCACGATGTCGCCGTTGCCGTAAAGCTTGTACTTATAGGAAACGAGACCCTCAAGTCCTACAGGACCTCTTGCATGAAGCTTACTCGTGGATATACCGACCTCGGCACCGAAGCCGTATCTGAAACCGTCAGCGAATCTCGTGGAACAGTTAAGAAGAACGCTGCCGGAATCTACCTTGTTCATAAAGTACTCCGCAGTCTCCTTATTGGTCGTGATGATCGCGTCCGTGTGTCCGGAACCGTATTTATTGATATGATCAATAGCCTCATCTACGCTGCCCGTAAGCTTAACGGATACGGCATAATCAAGATACTCATGATGCCAGTCAGACACCTCGTTCTCCATATGAACCGTTACACCCTTATCCTCAAGGGCACTTACGAGCTTGGGAAGGACCGTATTCTCCAAAGATCTGTCGATAAGGATAGTCTCGGTAGCATTACATACAGACACATACTGGGTCTTGGCATCAACGGCAACCTTTATGGCTACAGCCTCATCGGCATCCTTGTCGATATATGTGTGGCATACGCCGTCAGCGTGTCCCATAACAGGGATCGTTGTGTTCTTCATTATGTACTGAACGAAAGCATTAGATCCTCTCGGGATGATAAGATCGATGCAGTCGCTTAACTCGAGCATGCCGTTAACATCCTCACGGCTCTCAAGAAGATTGATCCATCCTTCGGGACAGTAAGCGGAAGATGCTTCGTTAATTACATCATACAAAGCCTTGTTAGTCTCGATAGCTTCTCTTCCGCCCTTAAGGAAAACGGAATTGCCGCTCTTAAGACAAAGGGATGCGATCTGAACAAGAGCATCGGGACGTGACTCGAAGATAACGCCGATAACACCTATAGGACATGTAACCCTGTAAAGCTCAAGACCGTCATCAAGTGAAGTATGAAGCTTGATCTTTCCTACAGGATCTTCAAGACCGATAAGACTTCTTATGCCGGAGACAACATCGTTAAGCTTATGCTCATCGAACTTAAGTCTCTTAAGCAAAGGTCCCTCAAGGCCTTCCCTTTCGGATCTGACAAGATCGGCCTCATTGGCTTCGAAGATCATTTCTTTGTTGGAAATAAGAGCTGAAGCTACTGCTTCAAGTGCTTTGTTCTTGGTATCGTTGTCCAGAAGAGCCATCGTAAAGGACGCATTCTTGGACATTACTGCTTTAGAATATAAATCAGACATAAGCCACCTCTCGAACTCACACGATTATAACACTCATGTTACAAGTAATTAAGAAGAACAGACTATAATTATTATCAAATTCTATTGATATAATAAATCAATATCCATGTGATTTTTGATTTTTTTCAAACAAAAAGTGTTCATAATGTTCATAACTCTGTAGATAACCTCAAAACAAGCCTTTCAAAAGTTCATAACTTATCAAGTCAATGATTCTAAGGTTTTCGAGAAATATGTCCAAAGTATTGCCAAATTATTACAAACTGTTTGCACAAACAAGGATGCCCATAATATGGGGCTTTATGACAAGTTCCACAGAAGAACGAATCAGAAGTGTCCACGGGAGAAATACAGTCAAAAATCAAAAAAAGATATTGACACGCTGATTTTTGCATAGGGTATAATTGCACGTATGAAAATCGTACTTACATGTCTTTTCGGTCTTGAAAGCTGCGTCCGTGACGACCTCACGGCAATAGGCTATGAACGCGAGTATATCAACGTTTCCGACGGAATGGTCACACTCGAAGCCGACGACGATACATGGGAATCGGATGTCGCCAGAGTCAATATGTGGACAAGAAGAGCGGAGCGTGTGCTTTTCGAAGTGGGCTCCTTCCCTGCCAAAGAGTTTGAAGAGCTTTTCGACGGCACCTGCAAGCTTCCCTGGGACGAATTCATTCCCGAAGGCTATGCGTTCATAATCAACGGTTACTCGAGAAAGTCGAAGCTTTACGGCATCAGCGCATGCCAAAGCCTTGTTAAGAAGGCTGTTGTTAAATCCCTGTGCATAAGCCGCGGACTTAAAGCTGACGGCATCATCGCGGAAGACCCCGATAAGGGCACGGTAAGGATTCAGTTCGGCATCGTTAACGACGTTGTCTCACTTATGATAGACACTTCGGGCGAGGGCCTTCACAAGCGAGGCTACCGTCCCCTGACACACGAAGCTCCCATTAGAGAAACACTTGCTTCAGGCATGATCACTCTCGCAAGATACAAGCCTTACGGCGCGGAAGCTCTCGCAGATCCGTTCTGCGGCTCGGGCACGATCCTCATCGAAGCCGCCATGATGGCATGTAACATCGCTCCCGGCAAGAACAGACACTTCTCTTACGAGACCCTTCCCTATATCGGCGAATACGCAAGAAAGAAGGCATACGAGGAAGCTTTGTCCCTCGAAGACACCGAAAAGACGGATGACTGCTTCTTCTACGGCTCTGACATAGACCCCAAGGCTATCGAGTCTTCTATAAGGAATGCCAAGAGCGCAGGCGTCTTCGATCACATAAAGTTCAATGTTGCAGATGCAGCTACAAGAACTCCGTCTTCATTTGAAAACATAACGGGATTCAAAAGAACGATGGTAATCACCAATCCGCCTTACGGAGGCAGACTCATGACTGTCGAGGAAGCATACGAGATCTATAAGATGATTTCTTCCCTTTACCTTACAAATCAGGGCTTCTGCCGTCCCGGTATGAGACTTTCCGTAATCTCCCCCGACGATTCGTTCGAGCAGGCAACGGGACACAAGGCTGATAAGAGATTCAAGCTTTATAACGGCAACATAAAGTGCCAGCTTAACAACTACTTCAAGCTGAACAAATCTTAAAGATCTGTTCCCTTCCTGATGTAATAGAACATGAACTGCTGAAGGATACCCGCTGTTTCCGGGTATCTTTCTTTATTGAAGGAACCGCCGTAGTACTTATCCTCAATCCTTTTTATCCACACATCCACAGGAAATCTTCCTATACGGTGAAAGCCGAAGAGCATGACGCAGTTCGCGACTTTCGTACCCACGCCGTACATAGCTGTAAGGACTTCATATAATTCTTCATCTGAAAGCTTCATCATGGCTTCGGGGATAAGCTTGCCGCTTTCGAAATCATGAATGGCCGACAGGATATATGCAGTTCTGTAACCCGCGCCGATCGCATCCAGGTCTTTCGCAGTAATGGAAGAAGCCTGAGAGACCGTCGGGAACGAATAGTAAATCTCCTTCAAAGGCTTTACGAAAGGCTTACCGAGTTCAGGCGCATCTATACGCGTACCGCCAAGCTCGGAGAATCTGTCTACACAGGTGGTTATGGACGGTATCGATCTTCTTTGGGAGATTATGTAGGAAATAACTGTCTCGAACACATCCTGCTTCAGGATCCTTATACCGTGGCCGTATGAAGCAGCGGCGCTAAGAAATTCATCATCCTTATCTATGCTCTTAACAACGCCATCATAATCATAGGACAGATCAAAATAATCCATCCAGATATCTTCAAATTCTTTCTTCGTGCATGAGAATGCGTATTCGTTATCACCTAATGAAGCGATCTGAAGATACTTCCCGAAGGCGACCGTCTCCACATGCGTATCATCTATCGGATGAATGCGGAAAGCCTGACCGCTGTCCGCGATCTTCAAAGGGTCGAAGAAATCTATACGTTCCTTATGCATTACAGCCACTTTTTCTTCTTAAAGAACAGAAGGCTCAAGATCACGATCAGAACACTTACGGCAAATACAAGAGGATATCCTATCTCCCAGTTAAGTTCGGGCATGTATTTGAAGTTCATTCCGTACCATCCGGCTATCAGTGTAAGCGGCATGAATATTGTTGTGACTACCGTAAGCAGAGTCATGATGTGATTCTGTCTGACTTCGATCCTTGATTCATATGTATCACGGATCTGGCTCGTGTAATCGATCAGCGAGTTGACCACATCGTAAAGCCTTGAGACTCTGTTCGAGAACAGCTTGAAGAATCTGATGTTATCAGTCTTAAAGAAGTTATTCTCATTCTCCTCGAACTCCTGTGAAAGATCGATAAGCTGGCTGTAGTGAATACGAAGATCTCTGAGTTCTCCTCTTATGTCATTTACACGCTCAAGATCAGCCTCGTTATCGGCATTGTTGTCTATATCTTTATCGATCTTATCAAGTTCGCGTTCATAAGACTCGAGCATCGCCAGATCCTCATGGATGATCTGTTCCAGGAAATCATAAATAAAACGCTCAAGACTCGGAAGTCTCCACTTCTTGGTGTTGATGACCTTCCTGATTATCTTAAGAGCATTGTCATTCGGATCGATAAAAACGATTCCCTTCTCATCCAGAGCGAATGCAAAGTCTTTGTAGTCTCCTGAGATATTCTTCCTGTCAGGCAGAGAGAACGTACCTGTTACGGAATCATAGTTAACCTCGGCCTTAGTCGTATAAAGCTCAGAGCCGTCAAACTCCATATCGATTCCCATCTCGAAGTCATCCTTCTTCTGCGCCCACTCTTCAGGCGTCAGGATAACAACATACTGACTCTTTCCGCTTAGACATTCATCGCGGCCGACTTCTCTTAATGTGCTTTCGATCAAATAATACATAGAAATACTCTATCCTTTTTTGTCTGATAATAAAAGCACTATATGTTAAAATAGTGCGGTAAAATCAAAGATAATAAGGGGCACATTATATGAAGCTTACCGATATATATAACCAGGATAAGACAATACTCTCATTCGAGATCTTCCCTCCCAAGGCGGAGTCTGAGCTCAATAACATCGACGAGACTTTGGAGATGCTTTGCGATCTTCATCCGGATTATATCTCGGTTACTTTCGGTGCAGGCGGATCATCCAATAACAATAAGACGATCGCCATCTGCAAGAAGATCAAGGAACAGTATCACACTGAGCCTGTCGCACATCTCACCTGCCTTTCATATGACAAGCATGAGATCGATGAATTCAGCAAAGAACTTGAGGATGCCGGTATCGAGAACATTCTCGCTTTAAGAGGCGACGTTAACCCCAATGCCCCGGCAAAGGGAGTATTCTCACACGCAAGCGAACTTATCGAATACATCAAGCCTAAGACAAATTTCTGTATCGCAGGAGCCTGCTACCCTGAGTGCCACAGTGAATCTCCCGATAAAGTTACGGAGATCCGTAACCTTAAGAAGAAAGTCGACGCAGGAGCAGACGTTCTTCTTTCGCAGTTATTCTTCGACAACAAGTACTTTTTCGACATGGTCGAAAGTGCAAGGATCGCAGGTATCGATGTACCGATAACTCCCGGTATCATGCCGTGTCTTACAGTAGCATCGATCAAGAGAATGGTATCCACATGCGGAGCTACTCTTCCCGAGAATTTCCAGCGAATCGTAGACCGCTACGGCGATAATCCCGATGCTTTCCTCGATGCAGGTCTTGCATATGCCATCAGCCAGATCATCGACCTTCTGACAACAGGCTGCGACGGAATCCACCTTTACACAATGAACCGTCCTTCCGCAGTTAAGAGGATCTGCGACGGCATCAAGAATATCATCTGATCCGCTGATTTATTATCAAACAAAAAAGCCGCGACAATTGCCGCGGCTTTCTTAATTCTAATATTCAATTATTATACGCAGGTATAGCCGCCGTCTACAGCGATCGTCTGACCTGTTACATAGGAAGACTCCTCAGCGCCGAGGAATACAGCTACGGAATTGAGCTCACCCTCGTTACCGTATCTCTTCATAGGAACGGACTGGTTAGCGAAAGCCTGGAAATACTCAGAGTTAAGAGTATCAGTTGTAAGCTCTGTATAGAAGTAACCCGGGCAGATCGTGTTAACTGTGATGTTGGATGTAGCAAGCTCAGCAGCTGCACCTCTTGAGAAGTTAACAACAGCACCCTTAGTTGTGTGATAAGCGATAGTAGGAATAGCTGTGTTACCTACGATGCCGTAGATAGATGCGATGTTGATTACTCGGCCGTATTTCTGCTTACCATCAGCCATTGCCTCCTTCATGAGGTTAACGAATGCCTGTGTAACAGAGAATACGGAAGTAAGATCGAGATTCACAGTGAAGTCCCAGTCATCTCTTTTAAAATCAACGAAAGGTGTACCTGTACCCTTCTCTCCGCCTGCATCGTTGATGATAACTTCGCAGTGACCGAAGTGCTCCTTAACAGCCTTTACTGCATTGGCAATGGACTCAGAATCAGTAACATCACATGCAACAGGAAGAACATCAACGCCGTACTTCTCTGACCACTCCTTTGCACTTGCCTCGAGTCTTTCAATTCTTCTTGCGAGAAGAACGAGATTAGCCTTCTGCTGTGCGAATCCCTCAGCCATCTGCTTACCTAAGCCGGATGACGCACCTGTGATCGCAACAACTTTTCCTGAATAATCGAACATACTGATATTCCTCCTGAAAGATTTATTTTACGTGAAGATTATAAACAAGGAAATGAACATAAAAACAACGAAGGTTAGTCAATATTAACCTTCGTTTTCAAATAATGAATATAAAAGTTGTTCTTTTCAAACCATGAGTTTCAAATAAAAATCACTTAGGCTTATAAAGTGAAGAATTCTCAAGTGCGAAGACACGGTCCGTCATCTCGCCGGGCTCGATCTTTCCCATCTCCTTTTCGAAGATATACATACGGCTGTCGATCATATCGAGCTCGTGAAGAAGGAATGCTTCAGGCGTAGCGGGTGTCGTTATCGCACCGTACTCCAAAGAGCCATGATGAGAAGCGATCATGTGCCTGATCTGACGTACTTCTTCCTCGTTATAAGGTCCGTTCTTGGCTTCCTCAGCAACCATCTCCATACCGATAACGGCGTGTCCGAAAAGCCTTCCGTCGACGGAATAATCTGCTGTTCCCAATTCATCGGTATCAAGCTCGTGAAGTTTACCGATGTCATGCAAAGCCGTGCCGCATACAAGAAGCTCGAGGTTAACGTGCTTATATACCTTGCAGATATAGAATGCCGAATAGACCATTCTGAATGTATGGTACAAAAGACCGCCTCTCATATCGTGATGAATGCTGTGTGCGGCAGACGACTTACAAAAGCTCTCTTTATTCTTATTAAGAAGTCTTATCGTAAGAGCCGCTGCGCTGTAATCATCATCGGGAACGCTGTAAGAATTAAAGTCGTAAGTTCTTCCGGTACTCTTCTTGATCGAATCGATGATCTTCTTATACATATCCTCGATGTCATAAGGAGGAGCCTGAACGAACTTCTCGACCTTGGCTTCGGGATCACGGCAAACGGCAACGTTCTCAACGATATAGTTCTTCTTATTGTTGTATGTCTTAACACTGAAAGTAAGATCTACGACTTTACCGACATCAACACCGAACGACTTGACCGTCTCTTCGGTCTTATCGAAGAAATTAGCCGTTACCTTATCAACGCCGTCAGAGAAAACGAAGTTGACGAAAGGCTTATCCGTCTTACTGACCTTCTCCGTCATCTCGGTTACGAGAACGGTGTAATTATAAGTGCTTCCGACTTCTGTATCGTTGAATTTACCTATGTTCATGCCTGACCTGCCGTCCTGCCCTTCTCGAATGCGCTTAAGTTGCCGGGTATCGTCTTGGCCTTAGAGGCGAATGCCTCTTCAATGGCCTTCTTCCACTCGTCCTCATCAGCTCCGAAGTAATTGGACAAAGCGCCGAGCATAACGATATTTGTAGCCTTGGTTGTACCTGTTTCAAGTGAAAGTCCCGTAGCATCGATGGAAACGATCTTGGCATCATCACCTGCTGCAGCCTTCAAGCTGTCGATAACGCCCTCTGGGTACTTCATCTGTCCCATGAGAACAGGCAGAGACTTGATCTGCTGTGTATTAACGATCATAGTGCCGCCCTTCTTAAGAAGCTTAGCCCATCTTACGGATTCAACCTCTTCGAATGACAGAATGAAATCAGCTGTTCCCTCTTCGATGATGGGAGAATGAACCTCGGGAGCGATCTTTACATAAGTTACTACGGAACCGCCTCTCTGGCTCATTCCGTGAACCTCAGAAACCTTAACATCAAGGCCTAAGTTCATGGCAAGGATTCCGAGAAGCTTACCTGCGATAAGTGTTCCCTGTCCACCGACACCGGCAAGTACTATTGAAGCATTAATCTCATTACTCATATTCTTATTCCTCCGCCTTCTCGAGCGCACCGAAACGGCACATATTCACGCAAAGTCCGCAGTTATTGCAGGATTCTGCATCGATTGACGGGAATCCTTCCGCGTCGATCGTAAGTGCAGGACACATGATCCTTGCACAGGCACCGCACTTCTTACACTTCTCATAATCAACGGAAGCCTCAACACCCTTCTTTGCTCTTCCTGTGGGGATGAGTGCGCAGGGTCTTCTCGCGATAACAACAGAGACGACATCCCTTTCGAGCTCTTCCTTGATGACCTTCTCGCAGTCGAATGTGTCTACGGGGTCAACGACTCTGATGGCCTCAGGTACTACGCCCAAGCTCTCGCAAAGCTTCTCAAGCGATACTGCAGGAGCAGCCTCGAGTCTTATGTTCTTACCTGTGGAAGGGTTCTGCTGGTGGCCGGTCATACCCGTGATGGAGTTATCGAGAATGATGAGCGTGATGCAGCTTCCGTTATAAACGGCATTCATGAGATTCGTTACACCTGAATGCAGGAAAGTGGAATCTCCGATAACGCCGACTGTCTTCTTGGAATCTTCGTGGTCCGTAGCCTTATCAAAGCCGTGAGCCATACCTACGGAAGCACCCATACATACAACAGTGTCAACGGCCTGCATAGGAGGCAGCGCACCTAATGTGTAGCATCCGATATCGCCCGTAACGTTAACCTTGAGTCTCTTCAAGGCAAGGAACAGGCCCTTGTGGGGACATCCTGCGCAAAGCACCGGAGGACGGCCCGGGATCTCGGGAAGCTTAGCAACATCGAAAGCTGTTGCAGGAAGATCCTCGTCTGTGAGCTTCTCCTTAAGAAGTCTTGCAGTATACTCACCCTGAAGCGTGAAAAGCTCTTTACCCTCGCACTTAACGCCCATAGCCTTGATCTCGGTCTCGAGGAAAGGATCGAGCTCCTCAACCACTACGAGTCTTTCGACCTTGGAAGCGAAGTCCTTAATGACCTTCTCGGAAAGGGGCCATACGAGTCCGGGTAAGCGGCACCGTCGGTGATGATACCGAGCTTAGTGTCACGCATCTCGATCTTATGAAGGCCAACGCTCTCAGGATCTGCTTCAACATCGCTTATAATCTTAGATGTTCTGTCCTCTACTACAACATGCTTGCCGATAGCATATGCCGGCATCATGACGTACTTGGGAGGATTCTTCTCATAATCCTTGATCGTTATAGGCTGAGGATCTTCCGTAGCAACTACAGACCTTGAGTGGGAAACTCTTGTGTGAAGTCTTAAGATAACGGGAGTATCGTACTTCTCGGAGAATTCGAAAGCATACTTTGTGAACACTCTGCACTCTTCGGAATCGGAAGGCTCGAACATCGGCACTTTGGATGCACGCGCATAGTTTCTGGAATCCTGCTCGTTCTGGGAGGAATGCATTCCGGGGTCATCTGCAACGCAGAAAACAAGGCCTCCGTTAACTCCTGTATATGATGCGGTAAAAAGAGGATCTGCACATACATTCATACCTACGTGCTTCATGCAGGTCATCGCCCTGCCGCCTCTTACTGAACAACCTATGGCAGCCTCGGCTCCGCACTTCTCATTCGGCGCCCATTCACAGGCTACTTCGGGGTACTTTGCTATTTCTTCTGTGATCTCGGTACTCGGGGTTCCGGGATAAGATGAGACGAATTTAACTCCCGCCTCGTAAGCTCCTCTGGCAACTGCTTCGTTACCAAGCATGATCTTCTTCATGTGGACTCTCCTAAAGCTTTATTACAAAGCTTTATTGTACCACAATCAGAGGATAGTCTCCATTCCATACTTATAAGGCTTAAGCCCCAGGCTCTCGTAAAACTTTATAGAGCTTCCGTTGCCTTCCCATACGTTCAAAGTGAGGTTATAACACCCTTCTTCCTTGGCAAAAGCAAGAACATACTCGTAAATCTGCTTGCCTATGCCTCTGCCCCTGACCATCTCATCAACACACAGATCATCAAGATACAATGTCTTAATGTCCGTAAGGATATTGTTGCCGGGATGCTGCTCGATAACACAGAATGCGTAACCCTGAACTACGCCCTCATCGTCTTCATAGACAAATACAGGCCGAAGAGGATTTCCGAGAAGAGCATAGATCTCCCTCTCGTTATACTTGCGGCAGTTTCCCTTAAAAAGATCGGGCCTTAGCTCATGATGAACCGTAAGCACCTGTAAAAGCAGGTCCTGTATCCTCGGTATATCATTTTCGGAAGCTCTTCTTATAAGAGACATATCAGTTTCCGTTATACCTGTAGATATGTCTTTCGGCAGCGAGCATCGATCTTACATACGAAGTGACCGCATTAGCCCAGACGCCGTAGCCAGTGTTGTTCATATGAACATATCCGTCGCTCGTGTATCCGGAATAAAGCTGTGTGCTGTTATTGCAAAGCGGCGTATTGATATCGATAAAATCAAGGTTATTATCGCTGCAGTAAGTGCGCATCATATTGTTGAGCTCATTGATCTTATCGTTGGTAAGACCCGGTGTCTGAGTCGAATTGACTCTCGGCGGTGTGGATACGATGAATACACGGATTCCGGGGTTCGCATCGATTATGCCGTTGATGTAGTTGATATATCTGTCACGTACAACATCCGCCTCAGTACCAACAAGATCGTTCGTACCCATACAGATGAATACCTTACGGATGCCCGCAAGACTCAATATATCGGCGACCTGCATCTCAACGTCGTTATACTGGAGCATATAACCCGAGAGACTATTCATATCTGAAAGGAATGAATAGCTTACTCTCGCGTAAACCTGAACATTTCCGAGAAGTCCTCTTCCGTTAGCAGAGAAGTACATAGGGAAACCGGCAGTTACGGAATTACCTACAAAAGCCGCATCGGAGAAATAATCCGTGACAGTCTCGTCACTTACGCCTGCCGTACTTACCTCAACAACGGTTCCGGGCATAAGGCCTCTGTTTACGCAGAATGTGGCAAACGACTTCCTGTTAACGAAGTAGTTATAAAGATAATCGAGATTGATATTGCCGTTCATCGCGTTGATGAGAGCATAAGACTCGGCAGGAAGCGGACTTCTGTTCTCGAAAGCATTGAAGAATGTGGATACGACCTTCGAAGGTGAAGAGATCTTCGCTATGGCGATATAGTCATCACTGAAGATTATGTTCGAAGCGATCTCACGGCATGTTGTACGAAGATACAGAAGATCTGTCGCTTCAGCCTGAATCTCGGCATCTGAAGGCGGGAAAAGACTGAAGTTCCTGTAAAGGTTGCTGATATAGCTTACGCTGCTGTCCGTAACCTCGAGTTCAACAGTAGGCTCGGCAGTACTTCCGGAATAGATTCCTGCAGATGTGCAAAGGTTAGCCCACTCTGTGGAATTGATGAAACCTGTCATGATTTCACGTCTCTCGGTCCCCTCTGCCAGAGCATTAGTCCAAACCTCAAGACCTGCCGGATCGGGATCTCTGTTAAAGAACACGTGATAAAGCGTATTTACATATGAAGCATCATCTGCACCCTGACCGATGTATTCATCCGAGAAAAGGATGCCTTCTGCAACCTGTGCACCGTTGACCTCACCGTACAAAAGCTTGTTGCACCAATCGGCATAACCGTCAGGATCCGGATTTCTTCCCAATGCATAGTTGTAAAGGCGCGTAACAAACTCACCGGCACCGGGATTAACATTGGTCTCGGTCTTCGCCGCCAGAAGCGGTACCTGTATAAGCATGATCACTGCAGTAACCACTGCCATTGTTCTGATAAACAGCTTTCGCATAGGCATATAATAACATCATTCAGGTCTGAATATGTAAGAAAATCTTATGATAATTAGAACAAAAATAACGATTATTCGCGAAGTGTTTGGGAAAAGCTGACCTGATATTCCTTCACGCCAACTACAACAGCTCATAATATGGCACACAGTACCATATTTCCAAAACCATCGTTTTGATACTGTAATTTTAATGATTTTACAGTACTACTTTGCCTGCCAACGTTATCTGGTACTGTAAATTGATGCAATCACAGTACCATTTTGACAATGACAATAATTTGATACTGTAATTTAAATGATTTTACAGTACCAGAACCGGCTTTTCGATGATTTGGTACTGCTACCTCAAAAAAATCCTGAAGAACAAAAAAATACCGAATCCGTTGGGATTCGGTATTGAACTGGTGCGGTCAACGAGACTTGAACTCGTATGGGGTTAACCACACGCCCCTCAAACGTGCGCGTCTGCCAGTTCCGCCATGACCGCGTCTTGCTATTATCAAAGGAATAAGTTCGTGTCAAGCGGGTTTTTGGTTTTTCTCAGTCAAACAATCATCTAGTGATATAATCTTGTGTATCAATTAAAAGAAGGTGTTCATATGATATCCACTAAGATCAAAGCCAAGCTCTCTTCAGGTTCAGCTATAAGAAAGATGTTTGAAGAAGGCAACAGACTGAAGAAGCTTTACGGCGAGGACAAAGTTTTCGATTTCTCCATAGGCAACCCCGACCTCGAGCCTCCGAAGGAAGTAGCCGAGACATTAAAGGAGCTTGCCAATAATCCCACACCCGGAATGCACGGCTACATGAGCAACTCGGGATACGAGTCAACAAGAGCGGCTATCGCAGCGCAAAGATCTGCACAGTCCGGTCTTACTATCGGTGCTGACGCTGTCTGCATGACTGTAGGTGCGGCCTGCGCCATGAACGATGTGCTCCACTCTCTCCTCGATGACGGCGATGAAGTAATCGTATTGGCTCCTTTCTTCATGGAATACATCAACTATATCGAGAACCACAACGGTAAGGTCGTTATCGTACAGACCGACGATAAGTTCATGCCTGACTTCGATGCCATCAAGGCCGCTATCACACCTAAGACAAAGGCGATCATCGTCAACTCCCCCAACAACCCTTCCGGTGTTGTCTACGGCGAGGATGTACTCATCAAGCTTAACGAGCTTCTTAAGGCTCAGGATCACGTTATCCAGGTTATCTCAGATGAGCCTTATATCGATCTCGTTTACGATGGACTTACGGTTCCTTCCGCTTTGAAGTATATCGACAACCTGATCATCTGCTTCTCATGGAGCAAGTCCCTTTCCCTCCCCGGTGAGAGAATCGGTTACACACTTGTTTCCCCTAAGAACGAGGACTACGAGGATCTCACGGGAGCGATCGTACTTTCGAACAGAATCCTCGGCAGCGTTAATGCTCCTGCCATCTGGCAGAAGGTCGTCGAAAAGGCACTTAACGCGAAGGTCGACGTCGCAAACTACGAGAACAGAAGAAATCTTCTCTACTCCAACATCGTAGATGCAGGCTTCGAAGCAGTTAAGCCTAACGGTGCGCTCTACATCTTCATGAAGACACCCGACGGACTTACGGATGTCGAGTTCCAGGAAGTATGCGCGAAATATAACCTCCTCCTCGTTCCCGGTGCTTCTTTCAAGCGGGAAGGTTACATGAGACTTGCATTCTGCGTATCGGAAAGCACTATAAGAAATTCCCGCGAAGCTTTCGCGAAGATAGCTGAAGAATTGGGAATTAAGAAAGGCTGATCAAAGTCTTTCAAGAACCGCGGCGGTCATTCCTTCCGTATCTGTAAGAACAACACCGGAAGGATCATCGTCCCTCTTAATATCAGGAGTCCTGAAGCCGTCTGCCAATGTATCGCGGACGGCTTTCTCTATGCGGTCAGAAGCTTTGGTCTCGCCCAATGACCAGCGAAGAAGCATTGATGCAGACAGGATTGTGGCCAAAGGATTCGCCTTCCCCGTACCTGCAATATCAGGCGCGGAACCGTGAACCGGTTCATACATACCGGGAGTTCCCGGCACACCCAAAGAAGCAGACGGTAGCATACCGATAGAACCTGTGATCATACCCGCCTCGTCCGAGAGGATATCACCGAACATATTGGACGTAACGATAACATCGAATGTAGACGGACGGTTGATAAGCTGCATCGAGCAGTTATCCACATAAAGATAATCGAGGGTTACATCGGGATACGACGGAGCAAGTTCAGATGCTATCTCACGCCATAATCTTGAAGACTCGAGAACATTGGCTTTATCGACTAAAGTCAGCTTCTTGGATCTGCCCTGAGCATAGCGGAAACCTTCTTTAAGAATGCGCGTTATCTCAGCTGTCGAATACTCTTCCGTATCATATGCCGTAATGCCCTTAACAGAGCCGTCAGGCAGAACCTCTGAAGAATCGGAACGCCCGTGCTTACCGAAGTAGATGCCTCCCGTAAGCTCACGGACTATAAGTATATCCATAGTCTCTACATTCTTTACGGGAGAAGCTGCAGCAAGTTCCTTGAACATGAGCGCAGGTCTTAAGTTCGAATACAGACCTAATCCGGAACGAAGTCCCAGAAGTGCACGCTCGGGTCTTTTCGAGGGCTCGACAGAATCCCACTTCGGACCTCCGACAGCACCCAAAAGCACCGCGTCAGATGCTTTACAAGTATTAAGCGTTTCCTCTGTCAAAGGAATGCCGTACTTATCTATGGAGCATCCGCCTGCATCGCAGTAAGTAAACTCGAACCCGAAGCCTTCAAGCTCTCCCGTTTTCTTCAATACCGCAACGGCAGCATTTGTTACCTCGGGGCCTATACCGTCACCTGCAATTACAGCTATCTTATATGTCTTCATGTTAACCCTCCGACTTACTCTTCGTGTAGGGAACCAGTCCTCCGGCATCGATTATCTTCTTAATGAACTCAGGGAAAGGCTTCGCTGTAAAGCTCTCACCTGTCGTAAGATCTTTAATTATTCCCGTATCAAAATCAGCCTCTACCTCATCGCCTTTATTAATGGCTGCTGCCGCCTCAGAACACTCCATTATCGGCAGACCTACGTTAATGGCATTACGGTAAAAGATCCTCGCGAAGCTGCCAGCGATAACCAAAGAAATGCCGCTTGCCTTGATCGCTATGGGAGCATGCTCACGCGATGAACCGCAGCCGAAGTTCTCTCCTGCCACCATAATATCTCCGGGCTTGACCTCGTTTACAAAAGAACGGTCGATATCCTCCATGCAATGAGAAGCAAGATGCGCGGGATCCGCTGAAGTCAGATGCCTTGCGGGGATAATTACATCTGTATCGACGTCGTTGCCATACTTAAATACTTTACCTTTTACAGACATACTCTTACCTCCGTCAGATCTCGTCAGGTGTCGCCACACGGCCCATTACGGCGGAAGCAACTGCGACGGGCACTCCGCTTAATATGACTTCGGACTTAACATGACCCATGCGTCCGACAAAGTTTCTGTTGGTGGTCGATACGCACCTCTCACCTTCGGCAAGTATGCCCATATGGCCGCCGAGGCACGGTCCGCATGTAGGAGTCGATATAACGCAGCCCGCGTCGTCGAATATGGCAAGCCATCCCTCATCTAATGCCTTGCGGTACACGCGCTGTGAGCCGGGGATCACGATACACCTTACGCCTTCCGCGACTTTCTTTCCTGCGAAAAGCTCAGCTGCTATCCTTATATCCTCTTCTCTGCCGTTAGTACACGAGCCTATTACGACCTGATCTATCTTCATGTCCTTAACTTCAGAAGCAGCCTTCGTATTGGAAGGAAGATGAGGAAGCGCGACTGTAAGCGGAACTTTCGAAAGATTGATCTCAATGACATCACTGTATTCTGCATCGTCATCAGCAACATAAGCCGTGAACTCTTCTTTTTCGAACCTCTCGGGATTGGTCTTGGCAATGTAATTGAGCGTTACCTCATCTACAGGAAATATTCCGTTCTTGCCGCCGCACTCGATAGCCATATTAGATATCGTAAGGCGCTGATCCATCGACAGTTCGTGGACACCGTCACCCGTGAACTCGAGAGACTTATATAAAGCTCCGTCAACGCCGATCATGCCAATAAGATGGAGAATTATATCTTTACCCGTAACATAAGGACCCGGCTTTCCGGTAAGAACGACTTTGATGGCTTCAGGAACCTTAAACCAAGTCGTTCCCGATGCCATTGCACATGCAAGATCAGTAGAGCCTACGCCCGTGGCAAAAGCTCCGAGAGCGCCGTAGGTACAGGTATGCGAATCGGCACCGATGATGGCATCCCCCGGGAAGATAAGACCGTTATCCGGAATGATAACGTGTTCTATACCCATTTCCTTCTGACCTAATTCAAAATAATTACTGATGCCGTGAGACTTTGCAAAGCATCTCATGCATTTACTTAACTCAGCGGATTTAATGTCTTTATTGGGAGTAAAGTGATCGGGAACCATGATGACTTTATCTTTATCAAAGACTTCAGCCGCTCCCATATTCTCAAACACTTGGATCGCAGGCGGCGTTGTTACATCATTACCGAGAACCTTATCAAGCCTCGCTTCGATAAGATCGCCTGCATGAACTTCAGAAAGTCCCGCGTGATCTGCCAGTATCTTCTGTGTCATGGTCATTTTCCAAAAAAGCCTCCGCCGAACGGCAGAGGCTTTCTCAAAGTATTCGGTAATACTTATTATATTATGTTTTCTTTCCCTCTGAAAGGAACTTCCAAACAAAAGCTGCAAGTGCGCCGCCTACGAGAGGTGCTACGATAAATACCCAGCAGTTTGCAAGTGCATCGCCCTGTGCAAAGATAGCAGATGCGAATGATCTTGCGGGGTTAACGGAAGTACCTGTGAAGTGGATACCGAAGATGTGAACGAGTGTAAGTGTAAGACCGATAACGATACCTGCAACATTTGAGAACTCGGGCTTGGATGTAACGCCGAGGATTGCAAGTACAAAGATGAATGTGAGAAGGATCTCGATGAAAAGCGACAAAAGAATGTTGCCGTTATAAAGGCCGTTAGCACCGAAGCCGCAGTCAAAGCCGAGCATTACGCCGATGCATGCAGCACCTACGATACCGCCTAAGAACTGGGCGATAACATAACCGCAGAAATCCTTAGCCGTCATCTTACCTGAAAGCAATACAGCGATAGAAACAGCGGGATTGATGTGGCATCCTGAGATGTTTCCGATAGAATAAGCCATTGCAACGATTACAAGGCCGAAAGCAAGTGCCGTAAGGATATAAGCACCGTTAGCTTCGCTTGTCTTACAACCTACTGCGGCAGCTGTTCCGCAGGCAGCAAAGACAAGTACAAATGTGCCGATAAACTCAGCAACGTACTTCTTGATAGACTCCATGAGCACAGTCCTCCTTATATGGGAAATAGATAATTATATTTTACAATGTAAGAAAAGCGCGTCAACTATGCGACGCGCTTTATAATTTAATCGTAACTTAAAGCTGAAAACTATCAGTTGTAGATGAACTCCTCACCGCCGTAACGGATTACAACTTCGTTCTCGGAGCCCTCAGGCAGACCTTCTACGTGACCTACGATCTTTGCTTCGATATTGAAGGACTGCGCGATGGCGATGATTCCTGCTGCAGCTTCCTCGGAATTGCAGTAGAACTCGATTCTGTGTCCGCAGTTAAATACCTGGAACATCTCCTTCATCGGGATGTCGCCTGACTCATAGATAGCCTTGAACAGCGGGGGCAGCTCGAAAAGATTATCCTTAACGTATCTTACGTTCTTACCGAAGTCGCGGCACTTAGCCTGTCCGCCGCCTGTGCAGTGGATGATACCGTTGATGTTGCCTCTGTAGTTATCAAGAACCCGGGCAATTACAGGCAGGAATGTTCTTGTAGGAGAAAGGATAGCCTCACCTACTGTCTGCTCGGACCCGGGGAGCTTATCCGTAAGTCTGTACTTACCGCAGTAAGCCTTATCCTCAGGGATAGTAGCGGAGAAAGACTCCTTGAAATTCTCATAGTAGTACTTGGAAAGGAGCAAATGTCTTGCAGCCGTAAGGCCGTTAGAAGACATACCTGAATTGTATGAATCCTCGTATGTTGCCTGACCGAATGATGCGAGGCCGACAATAACATCGCCGGGCTGGATATTAGCGGCATTTACGATATCTGACCTCTGAGCTCTTGCAACGATCGTGGAGTCAACGATAAGAGTCTGAACAAGGTCTCCTACGTCAGCAGTCTCACCGCCGCACATTGTGATGTTGATGCCGAGATCAGAAAGCTTCGCGATCATCTCATCATAACCTTCGATGATCTTAGCGATAGCCTTACCGTCAACGCGGTGGGCATTACGTCCGATAGTATTTGAAAGTGAAAGGTTCTTATATGCGCCAACGCAGGCAAGGTCATCAGTATTCATTACGAGCGAATCCTGTGCAAGGCCCTTGAACCAGTCGTAGTTACCTGTCTCCTTAAACATCAGATAAGCTACAGAAGACTTGGTTCCGGCTCCGTCAGCGTGGATAGCCGTACAATACTCCGGATCTCCTGCGATATCGGGGATAAGCTTTGCGAATGCTCCGGGGAAAACTCCCTTATCCTGATTCTTTACAGCTGCCTTTACCTCATCCTTTGTAGGTGATACGCCTCTGCTCAAGTAAGATTCTGCGCTCATGATGTCTCTCCTTCGTTATTAATGTTTTCCGACACGGCCGGTAAGCCGGGTTCTGTTATATGCAATCATCTATCTGTGGCCTGAAATTGCTCTCAGGCTCAAGCCGTCTCCTAAGACCCGCGGACCACGGTTGCCTTCCACGACGTTGCTTCGGGTGGGGTTTACAAGGCCGGTATGTCTCCATACCGCCGGTGAGCTCTTACCTCGCCTTTTCA
>CADAXO010000019.1 GCA_902791885.1 Oscillospiraceae bacterium
ATTTGTATCAGTCTGTTCCTGATCCGCCAGAATTTCCTTCTCGTTCTCGTCCATTGCCTGAACAACCTCCAAAATAATTGCTTCCGGTGTAGATGCACCCGCCGTGATTCCTACGGTATCATCCTGCAAGATCTTACCTTCATCGATAAGCTTGCGGACATCCCCGGCATCGCCGACAAGGAACGTTCTACAACAGCGACTCTCAGCAATATCGAAAAGCTTCATCGTATTCGAGCTGTGAGCCGAACCGATGACAAGCATCACGTCGACCTGCTCGGAAATGCGCATAGCTTCCCTCTGCCTGCAGACAGTCGTATTACATATTGTATCAAAAATCTGATCTTTTGCAATTTTATTTTCAATAATTGCACAAATATCAGTAAAGGTATGGGTCGAGAATGTCGTTTGGGAAATCACGATGGTGTTCTCATAATCTATATCGAGACTGTCAAGGTCTGAAGTCTTGCTGATAAGATGTACGGAATCAGGGGCTTCCCCCATTATGCCGAGAACTTCGGGATGTCCGGGAGTTCCCGTAAGTATTACAGACTTACCTTCCTTGGCTGCATCGGAAACGATCTTATGTATCTTGGCAACAAAAGGACACGTGCAGTCATAGACTGTCACATTCTTCTTATCAAGCAGCTCTTTTTGTGCAGGAGTAACACCGTGAGCCCTGATGATGACCTTGCTTCCTTCCGGAACATCTTCGGCATCATTAATAATAGTAAAGCCCTGGGACTTCAATTCAGACGTAACGGTGTCATTATGCGTCAGCTCACCGAGCATGACGAGCTTTTCGCCGTTCTTATACTCAGCTGCCATCTTATAAGCAGTCTCGACTGCATTCTTAACACCGAAGCAGAAGCCGCCGTATTTTGCCGTAACTACTTTCATTCTTTTATATAACTTAACAGAAGATCCAGTGTCTCTTCGATGCCGATTTCGGAAGTATCGATCTCGACCGCGTCATCAACCTTAACAAGAGGTGAAGCGGATCTTTCGGAATCCTGCTTGTCTCTCCAGATGATATCCTTCAAGACCTCTTCGTATGTCTGATTGTTGTCGCCCTTCTCCTGAAGTTCAAGGAATCTTCTCTTGGCACGTGCCTCTGCCGAAGCCGTAAGGAAGAACTTATACTTGGCGTTAGGAAGTACGACTGAACCGATGTCTCTTCCGTCAACGACAAAGCTCTGGTCAGCTGCGATCTTTCTTTGCATATCAACAAGTGCAGTACGTACAAAAGGCCATGTGCTTATGTTGGAAGCGGCTTTCGATACCTCCTCGGTTCTGATGAAGCCTGTTACATCCTCACCGTTCAGGATCATGTGCTGAACGCCGTCCTCGAACTTGATCTTGAGATCCATAGTCTCGAGCATCTTCTTAACAGCTTCCTCATCCTTGGGGTCAATGCCTGTCTTAATGGAACACAGAGCACATGTTCTGTACATGGCACCTGTATCAAGATACATTATGTTCAACTTCTTGGCCGCACCCTTGGCAAGTGTCGACTTACCGGAACCTGAAGGTCCGTCGATTGCGATCTGATAAACATTGTCACTCATATTAATTCATCTCCTCCTGCATTTGTTCTGTCAGCCTGATCTTTACCGCCATTATATACCTGATACTGAGACCATAAGATCTCAAGTGATTCGAACGAGTTTCTTATATGGTCTCTTCTGTGGATACCTAAAGTAACCAGAAGTGCGTTGATAAGGGAAAGCGGAGCCGCGAGCGAATCAACGAATGATGCCATACTCGACTTTGCGAAAAGCTTGATATCGGCATGCTCAGTCATAGCAGTATTGTCCTTGTCAGTGATCGCAAGGACCGTAGCCCCTTTCTTCTTCGCATATTCCATGGAATTGACTGTTCTTTGTGAGTATCTGGGGAACGATATTCCTATCATGACATCATCGGATGTGATAGGCATTATCTGTTCGAACACTTCGTTTGTACTGTTGGAATGGATGTGCACAACATCGTCGAACAGCAGTGTCATGTAAAAGTGCATAAATGCCGACAACGGAGCACTCGATCTTAATCCCATTATGTAGATCTTACGGGCATTTAAGATCGCGTTAACAGCGCTTGCCATAGAAGCATCATCGAGGTTAGCAAGAGTCTCCTTAAGGTTCTCCATATCCCCTTTGATGATGTCTCTTACGGCAGTCTCGTCATCGACGAATCTCTCTGTATAGTTAAGTCTCTGCACCGAAGTAAGCTTGGACTTAAGTTCTTCCTTCAAAGCTGCCTGGAAATGAGGATAGCCGTCAAATCCGAGTTCGGTAGTAAATCTTACGACCGTTGACTCCGATACACCGGTCTCTTCACCGAGCTTTGAGGCCGTCATATACGCAGCCTTGTCATAGCTCTCGATAATATAATTGGCGATAGCTTTATGCCCCTTACTCATCTTGGGGAGGCTGTCGCTTATCAGCTCAATTATGCTCTCCATCGTACTCATCTCCTTCTTCGGATTCCTGACTGCCGTCCATGAATCCTTCTATAGTTATCTGCTTGTCATCGTTGCCTGCGGCCTTATCGAGGGATTCCTCAAGGTCACGTATAGTCTGGTAAGACATAAGTTCAAGTGAAGGTAATTCATCAACAGAACTTATTCCGAACTCCATCAGGAACTGCTTTGAAGTCTTGAACAGCGCAGGTCTTCCGGGAGCGTCGAGATTGCCGCACTCCTCTATCCATCCTCTGTCTATAAGTCTGGAGATAATTGAATCGGAAGATACGCCTCGGACCGACTCTACCTGTGCACGTGTAACAGGCTGGTTATAAGCGATTACAGCAAGCGTCTCGTAAGAAGCCTGTGAAAGCGGCGGATGCATCTTGGGCGAGAACATGCGCTCAAGAACCTTCTTCATTCCGGGCTTCGTGGACATTACATAGGAATTCTCAACTTTTCTTACAAGAAGTCCGCCCCAGGGGTTGTGCTCATATTCGGTGATGAGCTTGCTCATGACTTCTTCGACGGTCTTAACGTCCGCATTAAGTATCTCAGCTATTCTGTCGACTGCTACGGGATCGCCGGACGCGAAAAGGATAGCCTCGCATGCGGGAGACAGTTCCTGATATGTCAGACTGAATTCATCCTTCTCCATTATTTACCTTCACCCTTCTGCTCTATAAGTATTACGTCAAACGGTTTCTTCTGCGTGGCATCGATACGGTTGTTTCTCAAAAGCTCGAGCACTGCAAGGAAGCTTACGATCTTGTCCGTTCTGTCTGCATCCTTGCCCTCGAAAAGCTCATGGAAGAACAGCTTGCCTCTGCCCGTTATCTTGAGCCATACGCTCTTCATCCTCTCCCTTACAGAGAGCTTGTCTCTTTTGAGGATGTGTGTGATCTTGGTGGAGATATCCGCAAATCTTATCTCATTACGTTTGCAGATATTATCTATCGCCTTAGAGAACTCTTCGGGAACAAATTCCTGCGGAGGATAAATGATGTTTATGTTCATCTCCTTTGCCGTTGCAGGAAGACGCAGAACACAGTCCCTGTAAAGTTCGTTTCTGGTCTTAAGTTCCTTGGCGAGCATCTTGCATCTTTTATAACGTAGGAGCGAGATAACAAGTTCTTCTCTCGGGTCCTCAACATCATCGCCGGACATATCGCTTCTCGAAGGAAGCATGATCCTGGATTTGATATGAACAAGGGTGGCCGCCATTACGATGAACTCAGATGCTATCTCCATATCGAGTTTCTTCATCTGGTTCAGGTAATCCATGTACATCTCGGTTATCTCGGCGATCGGGATATCGTAAATGTCGATGTCATTCTTCTGGATTAAAGAATAAAGAAGGTCCAAAGGACCTTCAAACTCCCGAATGTGAATATTAGGTTGTGCCAAAGCCTCGCTCATGGCTTACCCCAGCATTCCTATGAGACCTGCTGCCCAGTTTATAAGGTACAGTGCAGGCATCTCGATATAAGTCATTACCGTTCCGAGAAGATTGAATCTGCCGAAATCTCCGATAACTATCAGGATCATGAGGACCATAGGACCGTAACGCATGAAATTCCTGAATCCGTCCGAATAAGTGACCTTCAACGGAAGCAGGAATTCAAGAACCCTGAATCCGTCAAGAGGCGGTATCGGAATAAGGTTGAATGCCATCAGTGACAAAGAGAACAGGAATGTGTAATAGAACAGCCAGCAGAACACTGCAGCGTACATGGGAACATCACCCTGTCCCGCTATACCGTCGGAAACGTAATACATGCAGGTAACAACAGGATTATTGGTTGCAAATCCCGTGGCAAGCATGATAATCGACACTATGATCATCGATACCAGTGCGATCAGGAAATTACCGAATACACCGGCAAGACTGACCATTATATTCATGAAGCGTCTGCTCTTAAACCTGTTGAGCTTATTGGGATTATAAGCAACAGGTTTACCCCATCCGAAGCCTACGAGAAGAAGCAGGACCGTTCCCATAGGATCGAGGTGAGCCTTGGGATTCATGGTTACTCTTCCGTAAAGTCTCGGTGTGTTGTCTCCCAGCCAGTCAGCTACAAAAGCATGCATAAACTCATGGAACGAGAACGAGATTACCAGCGCGAAGAACATGATGATCGCCATCATGATCAACTGGGGTACCGTATAGTGTCCGCTGTTCCTCAGTAACTGTATCAGCATTGGTTGATTAAGCCTTCTTTAAGCTGAAAGCGATATTCTCGCCGTTTACATTCCACTCACGAAGACCTTCTTCGTTTCCTGTACCTTCCTCGATGGAAGTTGCAAGAACCTCGGAAGCGATATTGTCCTTGTTCTTAGCGATAACGGAAGCAAGCTTCTCATTGCCGCTGTATGTAAGAGCGATCCTGTCAGTAACCTGAAGTCCCTCTGTCTCCTTACGCTGATTCTGGATCTTGGAGATGATCTCTCTTACAAGACCTTCCTCGATCAGCTCATCTGTAAGAACAGTGTTCAAAGATACTGTGATTCCCTTATCGGACTGTGTTGAAAGTCCTTCGGGCTGAACAGTCTCTACAAGGAAATCCTCTTCAGTCATATCAAATTCTTCACCTTCAACGGTGATCTTGATCGAACCGTTCTTAAGTGCCTGCATTGTCTCCTTACCCGGGAGCGCGGCAATGATCTCCTTGGCAGCATTAAGCTTAGGACCGAACTTTCTTCCGCATGTTCGAAGCTGAGGCTTGAACTTATAGTCAACAAGTGAAGCTGCATCATCAAGCACCTTGATAAGCTTTATGTTGAGCTCATCCTTAACGATACCCTGATACTCTTCATCAAGCTTTGTATCGGATACGACAAAGATATCGGAAACAGGCTGTCTGTTCTTGATGTTTGCGGCATTTCTTGCAGCACGACCGAGCTCAACGATATTTCTTACGAGATCCATCTCTGTCTCAAGCTTAGTGTCGATCATAGACTCGTCTGCTACGGGGAAAGAACAAAGATGAACTGACTCGGGAGCATTCTCATCAACGCTTCTTACGAGGTTCTGATATACAGACTCAGTTACGAACGGAACAAAAGGAGCGCAGAGTCTTGTCAATGACTCGAGAACTGTGTAAAGAGTCATGAAAGCATCGATCTTATCCTTGGTCATATCTCCTGCCCAATATCTCTCACGGCCTCTTCTGACATACCAGTTGGAAAGCTCGTCAGTGAAGTCCTGGATCATACGTGCAGCTGTTGTTATATCGTAAGTTGCAAGCTTGGTATCAACTGTCTTGATCAAAGAATTGAGTCTGCTTAAGATCCATCTGTCCATAGCGCAGAGATTATTCTTATCAAGCTCGTACTTAGTAGGATCAAAGTTATCGATATCGGCATACATGATATAGAAAGCATATGTATTCCAATATGTACCGATGAATTTGCTCTGACCTTCCTTAACGGAATCATGTGAGAATCTGTTGGGAAGCCAGGGAGCACTTGTGCTGTAGAAGTACCATCTTGCGGCATCTGCACCTTCAAGATTAAGGATATCCCAGGGATCTACAACATTACCCTTATGCTTACTCATCTTGATGCCGTTCTCATCCATAACGAGACCCATAACGATACAGTTCTCGAAAGGTGCTCTTCCGAAGAGAACCGTACTCTCGGCGATCAATGAATAGAACCATCCTCTCGTCTGGTCCAATGCCTCGGAAATAAACTGGCAGGGATAGTGGCTCTCGAAGTATTCCTTATTCTCGAAAGGATAGTGATACTGAGCGAAAGGCATAGCACCTGAATCGAACCAGCAGTCGATAACCTCAGATACTCTGGTCATCTTGCCGCCGCACTCGGGACACTTGATGTGTACGTTATCAACATAAGGCTTATGAAGCTCGATATCATCCGGGCAGTCATCACTCATGGACTTCAATTCTTCGATGGAACCGATGCAGTGACGGTGTCCGCACTCACACTCCCATACAGGAAGCGGTGTACCCCAGTATCTTTCACGTGAGATACCCCAGTCGATAACATTCTCAAGGAAGTCACCCATACGTCCGTCTCTGATGGACTCCGGATACCACTTGATCATTCTGTTGGACTTGAGGAGCTCCTCTCTCATAGTGCTCATTGCAATGAACCATGTAGATCTTGCGAAATAGATAAGAGGTGTATCACATCTCCAGCAGAAAGGATACTCGTGCTCGAACTTGGGAGCATCATAAAGAAGTCCCTTGGCATCGAGATCCTTAAGGATCAAAGGATCGGCATCCTTTACGAAAGTTCCAGCATAAGGAGTCTCTTCAGTAAGGTTACCTCTTGTATCTACGAACTGGATCATAGGAAGATCATTCTCTCTTCCTACTCTCGCGTCATCTTCACCGAATGCGGGTGCGATATGAACGATACCGGTACCGTCTTCCATAGTTACGTAGTTATCGCATACGGCAAAGTGAGCTGCCTTCTTCTGATTCTTGGCTTCAACACCGGAGCACTCGAACAAAGGCTCATAAGCCTTGCCCTTAAGATCGGTACCCTTGTACTTCTCTAAGATCTCGTAAGCCTTGATGCCCTCGTCTTCCTTGGCAAGCTTGCCCAATACCTTATCAAGAAGAGCAACTGCCATGTAATATGTATAGCCGTCTGCAGCCTTAACCTTGGCATACTCTGACTCGGGGTTAAGACAGAGAGCTACGTTGGAAGGAAGTGTCCAGGGAGTTGTCGTCCATGCGAGGAAATAAGCATCTTCACCTATTACCTTGAATCTTACGACAGCGGATCTCTCCTTAACCGTCTTATAGCCCTGTGCTACCTCATGTGAAGAAAGAGCGGTTCCGCATCTCGGGCAGTAAGGAACGATCTTATGACCCTTATAAAGAAGGCCCTTGTCCCACATGGTCTTTAATGCCCACCACTCGGACTCGATGTAGTTGTTATCATAAGTTACATAAGGATTCTCCATATCGGCCCAGAATCCTACGCGGTCACTCATGTGCTCCCACTGATCCTTATAGGTCCATACGGATTCCTTACACTTCTTAATAAAAGGCTCAACACCGTAAGACTCGATCTGAGGCTTACCGTTGATACCCAAAGACTTCTCAACCTCAAGCTCTACCGGGAGTCCGTGTGTATCCCAACCTGCCTTGAAGCTTACAGCCTCACCCTTCATGGAGTGATATCTCGGAATAAGGTCTTTAATAACTCTCGTCTTGATATGACCGATATGAGGCTTGCCGTTAGCCGTAGGAGGACCGTCGAAAAGCGTAAATGTCGGTGCACCGTCCTTAGTGGACTTTAAAGACTTCTTATAGATATCGTTCTCTTTCCAGAAAGCAAGCACTTCCTGCTCTCTGTCAATGAATTTCATGTCTTTACTTACTTTTTGATACATGAGATATAACTCCTGAAGTTAATAATTATTAATACTCGATATAATCGATCTCTTCGCTGTCAGAGTAGAAGATCCAGATCGTTCCGTGGCTGCCGTCATCGCAGTTAGGCTGATCTTCAGTATGCTCAACAGTATGTCCGTTATATGTATCACCGGGCTGGGGAATACCGTCAGCATTCTCGGAAGAAGTCTCGGCAGCAGTCTCCTCAACTGTTGTCTCAGCAGCAGTCTCAGCTGCTGTCTGCTCAGCTGTCTCAACAACAGTAGTTGCTGCAGCGGAAGTCTCAGCAGCAGATGTCTCGGCTGTCTTATCTCCGCAGCCTGCCATACAAAGTGCTGAAACAGAAACCAATGTGATCAATGCAATAATTCTTTTACTCATAATTCCATTCCTTTCAAACAATAAAAACCATAATATTATCCGTCGAAACACTATTTTTTTCAAGCAGAGCCTGAAAGCTCTCGGCGCCCGAAGTCAAGTCTGATACGGGATACGCTTCGAAGCAGGAATCACCGCTCACAATAAGTATCATCGAATCGCTTTCGTAAGATCCTTCAGGAAGTGTACCGGTTACGGTTATGTATTCCCCCGCCTCGACCGTCGACAGATCGGAAACATCGATGCGGACTGCATCTGAAGGCAATTCTCTTGCAGGAGAAGGCAGACGTGAAGGCGAAGTTGCAAGCTGATAGATAAAGCGCTCAGCCTTCTCTACCACCAGGAATCCCGGAGTATGAGCCGTAAAGTCGGTGATCTGACAGGCATTGGCTCTTGAGAAGAACGCATTTGCAAAAGGCTCAGCCATAAAGGGAAGAATACCGCTTCCGAACGAATCCCTGTACATAAGAAGGCTGCCTGTACCGGAAGCAGTTGTCTCTATCCTGTAGTCGAAGTTGCTCTCGACCTCCGTTACATAAGTAAATTCAGGCATAACTGCAAATACTGTGTCATCTTCTCCCCTGACGGCCTCAGGATAGATCATCTGTTCAAGGTCGCCCATATGATCTTCTGTCACGAACACCTCATCGTCCGGATAATAGTGATGCTCCACACCCAAAGATGAAAGGATCGCATCTGATGCAATGGCAGCACCCGTATTATTCCAATGTGAATCTCTGTGGAAGTAGTAAACCGCATCGGGATTCGTAAAAGCATCGTATGTGCCGAAGTCTATATAGTTAACCGAAGTTCCGTTAAGTATTCCGTCAAAGATCTGCCTGTTGGACATACCCTCCCCGGGAAGAAGGTAATACGGCATATATTCAGGATACAAAGTGTTCTTATTCGGAGCGATCACAAATAGGAACTCAATTCCGTTATCGCTGCAGTACTCGTTAATAAGCTCAAGATGTCTGACGGCATTATGCATCTGACGGTCCGTGAGTATATTAGTCCTTTGGAAATCCGCAAGCGTATCATTATAGAAAAGCCAGTCTCCCTCTCCGACGATAACTCCGCTTTGTGATGAAGTGCCGAACACTCTGCCGGTAATTACGGAATATGCGGTAACCATCTGCTTTCTTAAAGCAAATCTGGACTCGAACACGGCACCGAGATCAGAAAGGTAATTTCTGTTGATGCCGTCCTCCTCACTGTAGATAACAGGCATGGTAAGCTCTTCCCCGTTCTCGGACTCTGAAGGGCCCCAGATAAACATGCCGAGAGAAGGTACCAGAAGCACCGCCAGGAAGATTATAAAAAACAATGTCGGTAAGTACTTTCTCATATCAGAACCTGAAATAAATAAACGGATTATATGAACCTGAAGACAGGCACAAAAGTGCGATAACAACAGCACCGAGCGCAGCTATGTAAGACAGTGCACCGGAGAACTTAAACTTCTTGAGCTTATCTCCCACAGGCATCGAGAAAACAACACCCGCAAGCAAAGCAGCAATATTTAGAGGATTAAGGAGCTTCGCGAAAAGCATATCCGATGAAGATCCTGCTAACCCGAATGTAAACATAGCCTTCATCATGCTTCCGAATTCACTTAGAGATTCTGCTCTGAAGAGCACGAATCCGATCATTACGACAAGTATCAGATAGATATGCGACAGCACTTTAAGGAAAGGATTCTTCTCACTTTTGGGAACGAACTCCTCTGCCATCAGGAAAGTTCCGTGGTAAAGGCCCCACAGAAGAAATGTCCAGTTGGCTCCGTGCCAGATACCCGTACATGCGAATACGATGAACTTGTTGATAACAGTTCTGGCCTTTCCCTTCCTGTTGCCGCCGAGAGGGATATAAAGATAATCCTTGAACCAGGAAGACAGTGAAATATGCCATCTTCTCCAGAACTCTTTAATGCTTCCGGAAATATAAGGATGATCAAAGTTCTCCTTGAAATGGAAGCCGAACATCAGACCCAAGCCGATTGCCATATCGCTGTATCCCGAGAAGTCGAAGAATATCTGAAGCATATATGCTGCGGCGCCGAGCCATGCACATTTGGCATCGATACCCGTGCCGAGTGCGCCGTACACAGTATCAACTATCACCGCCGCATTATTGGCAATGAAGACCTTCTTTGCAAGACCCGTTGCGAATCTCTTGATTCCCGAAGCCGTTGTATCGGGATCGATAACACGCTTATCGATCTCAGCAGCGATATCACGGTATTTAACGATAGGTCCTGCAATAAGCTGCGGGAAGAACGAGATATAAAGAAGAAGCTTACCGAAGTTCTTCTGAACATCACAGTCTCCCCTGTAGACATCGATGACATAGCTCATCGCCTGGAATGTAAAAAACGATATACCCAAAGGCAGCGTAACGTCAGGAACGTGAAGTGACAGACCGAACGCTGAGTTAAATGAAGTTACGAGAAAGACGGTGTACTTAAAGAACACGAGTGCGCCGAGATTAACAAGTACGCCAATTGTGAGAAAAGCTTTTCGGGGTGCTTCTTTGTTCTTAAACTTATCTATAAGCAGCGCCGACACATAGTTAAGAAGAGCCGATGCTGCCATAAGGAAAACATACACTGGCTCCCCGTATGCATAGAAAAGAAGGCTTGCCATAAGAAGCAGAGCGTTCTTAAGGTGCACATTACGCAACACCCTGTCCAGTATCAGGACACAAGGCAGAAATATGCAAAGGAATGTTATCGAGCTGAATACCATTAAATATCGTAATTACCGGTTACACGCTGCTCATAGATGTACTCTCTTGCAGCGTCGACCAATGTATCGATCCACACGCCGTAGCCTGAATATGAGATATGAACATTACCGTCGCTGCAGTACTGACTTGCAAGTCTTCCCGTAGAATCCAGCAAAGGTGTGTTCGTATCTACATAATAGAAGTTCGCATGTGAACTGCAGTACTGGCGCAAAGCAGTGTTAAGAGCGTTAATGTCAGCGTTATTGGGATGATTATCTCTGCTGGGGGTACATGCTTCGATGAAGATTACCGTGTTGGGGTTAACGCTTCTTATATCGTCGAGATAGTCATAGTATCTTTGAACGACGCCATTGAAGATGTCATTCGTACCGAGGCAGATGAAAGCATAACGTCTTCCCGAATTTCTGATAATATCGCGGGCTCTCATGGGAGTACCGTTTAACATCGGGATATAAGAAGTTCTTGCAGCCTGGTCGTTAAGAAGTGAATATGATACACGGGCACAAACAAGAACGTCTCCCATAACTCCTCTGCCGTAAGCGTTAAAGTAAAGATCGAATCCTACAGAAGTAGAGCTTCCGATAAGAACCGCGTTATTAAAAAACTCCGTAACTTCGGCATCGCTGATGATAGATGCTCCGTTGCCTGCTCCGGGGATAATGCCGTTAGATTCACAGAAATCAACGAACTCAGCTGAGTTCGCGAAGCTTAAGAAGAGCATCTCAAGGTTGGCATTAAGATTGCCCGTCATTCTTTCCGTGTACGAAGAAACCTCAGAAGCAGAAGGACTTCTTCCGAGGAAAGTATTGTAGAAAACGTTAACGACAGCCGTATTGCTCATGGATGCAGCTCTCGAAAGGAATTCATTGCTGTGCATGAATCCGTATGCAGCTTCAAAACCCGTAGTATTTCCGGATGAGAGCTTGGCACTCCAGTCGGCAAGTCCCGTAGGATCTGCTGATCTTCCCAAAAATCCCGAATAAAGTCTGCTTACGAATTCTTCGATACCGGAATTAACGTGAGCCTCAGATGATGAAGATCCCGGATCGATGCCGTAAGAAGAACAGATATCTGCCCACTCATCGGAACCTGTAAATCCGTTAAACACCTGATTTCTGGACATTCCGCTGTCGAGTGACTCGGTCCATGAATTAAGTCCCGCCTCATCTGCTTCCCTGCCGAACATTGCACGGTAAAGATACATAACGAAAGTGCGGTTATCATAATTTCTTCCTGTAAACTCACTTGAGAAGAGAAATCCCCTTGCAGCATCTGAGCCGGATACAGAACCGTTGCTTAAGTTAGCAACCCATGTATCGAGACCTCCCTGATCGGGAGTCCTGTCGAGACAGATCTCATAAAGTCTTGTGACAAAAGCCGAGATATCCGCATTCGTATCAGCGGCAACATTTGTAAACACGGAGAATACGATGCTTGCTGCAATAAGGAGTGTTATAACTTTTCTTCTCATAGATTAATTCCCTTCAAAATATCCTGTCATATCAACGGAAGAGAAGTTTTCTTCTAGAGGAAGCTTAACAGTCTTTCCGGTCTTAGCGGATTTATATATTCCCATCAGATTATCAACCGAAGTATAACCTGCGTATGCATCGGCAACAGGCTGCTTATCATTATTGATCGAATCGATAAGATCGGTGTAGATAGCCGTATGGGGGTTCAGTGCGGAAAGCAATGATCCTGCCCCGCCCTTGCTGATCTGTTTTCTTATGTAATAGAAATTGAGTTTCTTACCTTCAGAAGTTCTGATATTGAGCGACGGTTTCTTGTTACGGATTCCCATGGTTACGGAAGCTTTCTCGCAGAATACGGTAAACTCGGCACTCTTATCCTTATCGGATGTGCAAGTGGTTCCTTCAATAGAAGCAAGCGAACCGTCTTCCATCTTAAGCACGGCCATACCGAGGTCTTCCGCCTCTATCTTCGCCCTTCTTTGGGATATCATAGATACAGCCTCAACGGGCTTTCCGTTCATAAGCCATACGAGAAGATCTATAGCATGAATAGTCTGATTCATCAGCGCTCCGCCGTCAGACTTCCATGTTCCTCTCCATGCCGCGCTGTTATAGTAATCATCACCGTGTCCCCATCTTACGCAGATGGTACCGTGTGTTACTTTACCGAATTTGCCGTTCTTGATGTCATCATGAACAAGGCCTACGATCGGGAAATATCTGTATATATGACCCATGGCGATCTTCTTACCGGTCTTGACGGACAATTCGTAGATCTCACGGCTCTCATCGGAAGACATGGTCATAGGCTTCTCAAGAAGAAGATTGCATCCGTTCTCCAATGCGAACTTGGCGATCTCGAAGTGAAGTCCCGACGGAACCGTTACTGCAACGATATCGGGATGTACCGAAGTTATCGCTTCTTTATAATCCTTGAAATAAGCGGCATCGGGAGAAAGCCTCTTTGCCGCTTCTTCAGAAACATCAACAAGTGCCGCCAATTCGACACTGTTCTTATTCTTTTCGATGGCTTTAAGATGCTTGGAAGCTACTCTTCCGCAGCCGATTATTATTACTTTCAGTTTTTCCATGCCGCTATGATAACACTAAGAACTATTATTTTGAATTCAAAGATAAAAACAGCGGCCGGGAAAACCCGACCGCCGTAATATTGAAGGATAAAATGATAATTATCAGATTCTTGCTACGCCGGAATCTCTTGCAGCCTTTGCAACAGCCTCAGCAACAGCCTTACCTACACGGGGATCGAAAGCGTCAGGAAGGATGTACTCAGCTGTGAGCTCATCTTCAGAAACGATAGAAGCGATAGCCTCAGCAGCAGCGATCTTCATAGCGTCATTGATATCGGAAGCTCTTACATCGAGGGCACCTCTGAAGATACCGGGGAATGCGAGAACGTTGTTAACCTGGTTAGGGAAATCGGAACGGCCTGTAGCCATAACAGCAACGCCTGCCTTCTTAGCTTCGTCAGGCATGATCTCAGGTGTAGGGTTAGCACAAGCGAATACGATAGGATTCGGAGCCATTGTGGAGATCATCTCAGCTGTGAGAACGCCGGGAGCGGAAACACCGATGAATACGTCAGCGCCCTTGATAACCTCAGCGAGAGTACCTTTCTTGCCCTTCTGGTTAGTGATCTGAGCCATCTCTTCCTTAGCAGGATTCATGTTCTGGCCTCTTCCCTTATAAACAGCACCTGTTCTGTCGCAGAGGATAACATCCTTAAGACCTCTGGAGATGAGAAGCTTTGTAATAGCGATAGCTGCAGCACCTGCACCGTTAACAACAACAGAGATGTCATCAATGTGCTTGCCTGTGAGCTTCAAAGCATTGATCATACCAGCAAGTGTGATAACAGCTGTACCGTGCTGGTCATCGTGGAAGATCGGGATATCAACTTCAGGATCTTCCTTAAGTCTCTTCTCAATCTCGAAGCAACGGGGTGCAGAGATATCCTCGAGGTTTACACCGCCGAAGGAACCTGCGAGAAGCTTAACTGTCTTAACGATATCGTCAACTTCCTTTGAACGGACGCAGAGAGGGAAAGCATCAACATCACCGAAAGCCTTGAACAAAGCACACTTACCTTCCATAACAGGCATACCTGCCTCAGGTCCGATATCACCGAGACCGAGAACAGCAGTACCGTCAGTAACAACAGCAACGAGGTTAGATCTTCTGGTGTACTTATAAGAAAGCTCTACATTATCGGAGATCTCAAGACAGGGTGCAGCAACACCGGGTGTGTATGCGATTGCCAGATCCTCCTTGCTTCCTACAGGTGCACGGGAAATTACTTCGATCTTACCTTTCCATTCTGTGTGCTTCTGAATGGCGAGTTCATTGTTATCCATTATCAGCGTCCTCCAAACAAAAATTTATTTATTAACTTCTTCTTACGAAGTTAGTTACAGCCTGAGTCCCCCGGGGACTTCTCTCATCCTGCAGTAGATCTTGCCGACGAATCTTCCATAGCTTAACACAAGTGTCACGTTAATGAGCGGACCAATGATATAAGCCGCTGAAGGAAGAAAAGACATAAGTCCTGTCGTGATCCATCTGCCTATCAGCATCAACATGATTATAAGAGTGCTTATCCTTGCATTTACGAAATAATACCCCTTCGTAACCCTCACCATCTCCGTGAAACTGCCGAAGAAACCTGAATCTCCGGACAGATAGCAAGCAGGATACATGCTGATGTACGGCAGAATGATAATAAAAATCAAAAACAAATACAACAACGTAAACATGGCGGGAAGAAAAATAACCAATGAAAAGCAAAAAACAATAACCATTCTTAACATCAGCTTCCCTGCATTTAAAGGTGTCAAAAATCTTGGAGGAATCAGATATCCGGAGTCTCCGGGATCCATAATGTCATGCTCCTTGCGGTATTGCCTGATATATACACCGCAGTAGATAAAGCCGCAGAACACCATAACGAAGTCTGCCGCCATGATATGCATAAGATAAATGATATTGCCCGTGGAAAGAGGAATACTCATGACATCGGTAGTCATGAATAACTCAAAATCGGAGAACGCTTCCTGCGCCCATACCAGGAAGGGCGTAAAATCTGTATCTCCCAAGGGATAAAAGTAAACAGAAACTCCTGCTATCAGGGCAAATGTAAATAGAATTTTAGTAAAAATACCTTTACCCAAACGGTCTATTCTGAATACATCAAAAATCGAGTTAGTCATGGCTTAAATTTTGCAACAATGACACCATAAAAACAAGTTTAATATAAGGCAATATGTGTTAAAATTTCTCCGTATTAAATAGATCAGGACGGTACAGAACATGACAGATTTTAAAGTAAACCCCGATTTACTTTGTATTATCCCACCCGAGAAACACTCAGTCAGCGACGTAACGGCTATACTTGAGGCTCATCCCGAGATAAAGTTCGTTTCACTCGCAGCCGTTGACCTTGCAGGCAACGACACGGATGAGAGAATACCGATAGCAGATTTCCATGACAATCTTCAGAACTATCTCAACGGTCAGGCCGTCCAGACCGACGGTTCTTCAGTTGTCCTTCCCGGAATAGCTACACTTAACGACGGTAAAGTTGACCTCGTTCCCGATCCGGACGTTGTATGGTACGTTGACTACAACTATGAACACATCGACATGAAGACAGGTCTTCCCGTCGGAACATTAAGAATCCCTTCTTACCTGTACCATAACGGCGAGGCTGTCTGCTCCAGATCCGTACTTAAAAGATCGGCAGAATACTTCGAGAGCAGACTTAAGGCTTACTACGAAGCCGACAAGGCTCTCTGCGAGGAATGCGGATTCGAGCCTGAAGACCTCGAGAAGATCACTCTCATTATGGCTACCGAGCTTGAGTTCTGGGTAAATTCCCCTGACGAGAAGATTGCTACAGAGCAGCTTTCCATCTCCCAGGTTCTTAAGGAATCATACTGGAAGCGTACAAAGGGTGTCGTAAGAACAGCTCTCGAGCAGGTTATACTCATTCTTGACCAGTACGGCTTCAATCCCGAGATGGGTCATAAGGAAGTCGGCGGCGTTAAGGCTGCAGTTACTTCTTCAGGCGACTTCCACTCCATCATGGAGCAGCTCGAGGTTGACTGGAGATACTCAGATGCACTTCAGGGTGCAGACTACGAGCTTACAGCACGTATCCTCATCAAAGAGATATTCAGAATGCACGGCTTGAGCGTAAGATTCGATGCCAAGCCAATTACAGGTGTTGCCGGTTCCGGTGAGCATACGCACGTAAATGCCGTAGCTTTCCTTAAAAACGGCAAGAAAGTTAATCTTTTCGCGCCTCAGGATCTTACTGCAGATTATCTTTCCCGCATCGGCTGGGGTTCACTCATGGGTATCATGAAGCACTACGACCTCATCAACCCGTTCGTATCAGCCACAACAGACGCTTTCATGAGACTGCAGCCCGGATTCGAGGCTCCTACACATGCAGTAGCCTCCCTCGGTAAAGACGTACACACACCTTCCCGTAACCGTTCTGTTCTTTTGGGTCTCGTACGTTCCATGGAAACATCGAAAGCAACACGTTTCGAATTACGTTCACCTAACCCTCATACAAACACATACCTCTGCCTCTCTGCCATCTACCAGTGCATGCTCGACGGTATCGACTACGTACTTAAGTCCGGCAAGGACACTAAGGCTCTTGAAGCTGAATTCACAAAGCCTTACGGAACTCCTGCAGATTACCTTGAGCAGGACCGTCTTTACAGATGCGAAGTTGATATCTTCGAGGATATGGACGATGAAGAACGTGACAGACTGTTCGGCACACCGCCTGCAACAGTTTACGATTCACTCAAGAATTTCCTCGAGGCTGACGGCACAACCGAGATCCTCTGTGCAGGCAACGTCTTCAACGACAAGATCCTCTCTTCCTATTCCCACGCTATGCTCGACAGATGGCAGTATGAATTGTCAGACAGGATTATTCCTAACAACCTCACTACTTTAAGAGGCTATACAAGGAAGCACACAGAATCCAACGAGGTCGATGATGATTACTGGTCAGACATCGAGACGATCAAGCTCAACCTTGCGAAGGATACCAGT
>CADAXO010000020.1 GCA_902791885.1 Oscillospiraceae bacterium
TGGTGCGGATGGCGGGACTTGAACCCGCACGAGATTGCTCCCACTAGCACCTGAAGCTAGCGCGTCTGCCAATTCCACCACATCCGCAAAACGCATAGGAATATTACATTAAATCATCTTTAAAATCAACTGACATTATAATGCTATAATCAATTACGGAGGATATATGAGTAAACGTCTTATTTCTGTAGCTTTGGTTATATCATTGATGATGTCCTGCATTTTTATGTCAGGTTGTGCTGCCGAAGAGAATGTTTTTCCTCACCTTAATTTTGAAGACGAATCGTTGAGCTCATCACGCCAGATAAGTTCCGAAGAAGAGGTTATAGAATCTGATCTTCATGAGATTACCGTAGCACTTCCTTTGTCAGAGGATACGGTCAATCTTTTGATGAAGCTATATTATGCCAAGAGTAATAATCTTTTCCCTGACGGTATGACGGGCGCTGACATAAGTATCGAGTATCTTGATGCCATAAGTACTCCCTGGGTAGTAAATACGATCACTACAGCAGGAACGGGAGAGACGTATACTTCATTCGAATCACTTCATGAAGATGATATTTATCCCGATCTGTTCCTTACAACGGATATGGAGGACATGATCTCTCATAATGAAGCATTATCGTTCGATCCTTATCTTTCCAATGATTACAGTCTTTCTTCATCGTCGATATATCTCGGGGCAGTGGAGGCTTTAAGACACGGACAGGATCATTACGGACTTCCGTTCTATTCTTCTGTCTATATGCTCGCGGGAAGCAGCGAGTTTCTTCCTGAAGACGGCGTTCCTTCATACAACTTAAGCGGTGAAGAACTTATTGAATATATCAGAAGCATTCCCGGTATAAACGCTGACGGATCAGTTTATATAACGAGGTTTTACGATGCCGGAAGTCTTACTCCTTTCATGGGCGAGGAGTATTCAAGCAGTCTTATCAATGAAGGCTTGTCTTCTACTACTGATAACTTCGGCGCAGATCCCAGGGTATCCAGATCCTGCGGCATGTGGCTTATGAACTCCGGAGAATTCGATACATGGGAATACTATTATCCTGACGGCCTTTACTTTACGATGCTGCCGACGGATAACGTTAATGCGGTAGTTTATCCTCTTTGTCTTTCGGCTTCATCGTCTGACCCTGAGTTCGCGGCAGGATTTGCTTCTTTCATCTGTTTTGATAAGGATGCGCAGATGCTCCTAAGAAGACTTGAACCATTGCGCGGTTATTTCCCTTCCATAAGTTCCAGAGGAGTTTGGGATGTAATAAGTACCGATGAGAAGTTCGGCACTTCCGCAATGCTTTACGAGCAGTATATGGAGCAGGCTGTGTATACGGCTGCGGAGGCTTGATATGGACGGGATAAGAAAGGTTCGTATCCAGGATGCATCCAAACTTAAGGGGATACTCGGCTGTGACACGGCTGTGGCTGCCGAGAACAAGATCAGGGGCAAAGTGATCTACTCCGACATTGAGTTTACAGTTCTGTCTTTTTGCACTTTTACAAGCTCCCGGGCTGTTATCATGCGATTCAAGGGACAGACGGGGGATAAGCTCACAGACGATCTTCTGCGCTATTTCTTCTTCGAAAAGAATATCTACAAAGTAAGCGTTATCATTCCGATTGATGATCAGACAACTGAAGATGTGCTCATAAGAAACGGGTTTATGCAGGAAGCTGTTCTTCATGAAGAGCTTTATGTTGACGGCTTCTTCAAGGATGCGGGTCTGTTTTATATAACGCTTCCTATGTATACGAATTACAACGTAGGGTTTATACCGTTCCAAAGAGGTGTAATTGCCGTTGCAGGCGGTATCGATTATGTTGACCGTATCTCATTTTTAAGGTTCGATGAGACACCTGCTGATCCTATGAGGCAGATGATCTTCCCGCCGAAGTTATGAGAGCTGTTAAGGAGATAAGAGAATATCTTTATAAGGAAAGAACTTCGTTTGATATAAATTATAAGCTTCCGGAGTCTTCTGATTTCAGACTTGCGGTATGGGAGTGCTTAAGGAAGATTCCTTACGGCTATACCAAAAGCTATGAGGACATAGCTTTGGAACTTACTCACGGCAATATCAAAGAAGCAAGAAAACTAACACGTGCAGTGGGACACGCCTGTTCCGAGAACCCTGTACCGATAATAATCCCATGCCATAGAGTAATCGGCAAGGACGGAAAGCTTGTAGGTTTCACGGGAGGAGTCGAGTTCAAGGACTTCCTTCTTACGCATGAGCTTTTCGCTGCTATGCCGCTGGCTTAACGGGAGGAGAAGAAATGGCAAAACACGACAAGATCATAATAGGTGATTCAACTATCCTTAACCCCGTGCCTGTTGTTATGGTATCGTGTGCAGGAAAGGACCCTTCCGATGAAGCGCAAAGGCCCAATATCATTACTGTCGCGTGGACGGGCACAATCAATTCAGAACCTCCGATAGTGTCGGTATCCGTAAGAAAATCACGTCACTCGCATAAGCTTATCTCCGATACGGGAGAGTTTGTTATAAACCTTGTAAACAAGCAGCTTTGTAAGCCTTGTGATCTTTGCGGAGTGAAAAGCGGCGCTGATATAGATAAGTTCAAAACATGTGGCTTAACTGCAGTTAAGGCTGAAGGCCTTAATTATGCTTATGCGATCAAGGAAGCTCCGGTGTCGGTATCATGTAAGGTGGAATCCGTGATAGAACTCGGTTCGCATGATATGTTTACGGCTAAGATAGTCGGAGTTACTGCAGATTCGTATCTTCTTGATAAGAACGGCAGACTTTGCCTTGATAATGCCAATCTTGTGGCGTATAACCACGGGGAGTATTTCCTCTTAGGGAAAAAACTCGGGTTCTTCGGCTATTCGGTAGCAAGCGAAGATATCATAAAAAAGAGAATGGGAGAGAATTAATGGAATTCATAGGTATAGAGAAGCTTTATGAGAGCAGATTCATCACAAGATATAACGTTCAGTATAAGACGAATCTCGGCAACATCAAGAATTACGAGATCGTAAGCCGTAACAATAATCTCAAGTCTTTCGAAGATCTTAAGAACAGTCCCGCTGAAGCCGTAGTTCTTATAATCCATGACAAGAGCGGTCAGAAGATACTGCTCAATAAAGAGTTCAGAATGGCCGTAGGCGATTATGCCTATAATTTCCCGGCAGGACTTATAGATCCGGGAGAGGACTACAAGGCTGCGGCTGTAAGAGAACTTTGGGAAGAGACAGGTCTTAATCTTACGGAGGTTAAGGATGTCTGGCCTCAAAGCTTCAGTGCCGTCGGTATAATGAACGAGAAATCCATTGTTGTTATAGGTGAGGCTGAAGGAGAGTTCGCTCCTTCCACATCTGACGAGGAAGAGATCGAAGCGTTGTGGTTTACCAAGGACGAGATGCGTGAGCTTCTTAAGAATGATCAGCATTTTGCCGCTAGAACGCAGGCATACTGCTGGTGCTGGGCTCACAGTGAAGGTTTTAAGTAATGATAGTAGCCACAAACAACCTGAATAAAAGAATAGGCGAGAATGAGGATAAGCTGTTTCTTCTTTACGGAGAAGAGGATTTCTTCATAGATCTTGCCGTCATGACCATCAAGAAGAAGTACCTTGAGAAAGGCTTCGAACAGATGGATTATGCGAAACTCGATTTCAACAACAAGGCTGTTTCCGTAGAGAAGATAACCGAGAATATCGAGCTCCCCGCGTGGGCTTCTAAGAAAAGGGTCATAGAAGTCGTTAATTTCGAATTCGACAAGGATTCTACAGAGAAGCTGCCTTCGGTAATATCTAAGCTTCCTGAAGGAACTGTTCTGGTGTTTGTAGCAGCTTCTTTTGACAAGCGTAAGAAGAAGCTCCTCGATGCATTCGATAAGAACGGGATTGTCTGTGAAGTAAAGCATCTTGATGAAGCTGTGTTAAGTAAGATCATAAGTTCCGGATTATCCAAAGCAGGACTTACCGTTACGCCTGAAGCGTGCGACAGTATAATAAGCCGTTACGACAAGTCGATGAGACGCATCGATTCGGCTGTAAAGAGGATCTCGATGTATTGTTCGGCCACTGATACGAAGAATGTTGACTTCGATGTCGTGGAGGAACTGTGTGAGCCTGATGTCCATGCCAGAGTATTCGATATTATGGATGCCGTAGGAGAGGGTAATGCCGCTAAGGCTATTGTCCTTCTTGATAATCTTATAAAGCTCAAGGAGCCGCTTCCAAAGATAAGATTCATGATGGCAAGGCATTTCAGGGAACTAATCTGTGCCAAGGAGCTCAACAATAAGAACGCTCTTGTATCCAGAATGGGCGTTAAGAGCTTCAATGCCGACAAACTCCTAAGGCAGTCAAGAAATTTTAACATGAACAAGCTTCTGACTTTATATAATCTGTGCTTCAAAAACGATTACGACTTAAAGCACGGCACGGTGGACGAGAGAGCCAGTCTCGAGTCTTTCATTGTCCTTGCATCAGGTAAGTAATTCCTTTAAAATAGTGCAGTTAATAAGAAGTTGGAGGAAATTATGTCTAAGATTCAGATGAAGACCCCGCTCGTCGAGATGGACGGCGATGAGATGACAAGAGTTGTTTGGAAGCAGATTAAGGATATCGTTATTCTGCCTTTCGTAGATCTTAAGACCGAGTATTTTGATCTTGGTTTGCCTAACAGAGATGCTACAGGTGACCAGGTTACTATAGATTCAGCGAACCGCACTAAGGAACTCGGTGTCGCTGTAAAGTGTGCAACTATCACTCCTAACGCTCAGCGTATGGAAGAATATAATCTCCACAAGATGTGGAAGAGCCCTAACGGAACTATCAGAGCTATGCTCGACGGTACTGTATTCAGATCACCGATACTCGTTAACGGCATCAATCCTTTCGTAAGCTGCTGGAAGAAACCTATTACTATCGCAAGACATGCTTACGGTGATGTTTACAGAAACTCCGAGATCCGTGTTGACGGTCCTGCTACTGCAGAGCTTCTTGTTACATATCCTGACGGAAGACAGGAAAAGAAGACTATCTTCGAGTTCGACGATGCAGGTATCATCCAGGGCATCCACAACACAGATAAGTCCATCGCGGCTTTCGCACGTTCATGCTTCACTTATGCTCTTGAGGTTAAGCAGAGCATCTGGTTCGCTACAAAGGATACAATTTCCAAGGTTTACGACCACAGATTCAAGGACATCTTCGCAGAGATCTTCGAGGCTGAGTTCAAGGACAGATTCGAAGCTGCAGGTATCGAGTATTTCTACACACTTATCGATGATGCTGTAGCAAGAGTTATGAGATCCGAGGGCGGTTTCATCTGGGCATGCAAGAACTATGACGGTGACGTTATGTCCGACATGCTCGCTTCTGCCTGCGGTTCACTTGCTATGATGACTTCCGTTCTTGTTTCACCTGACGGTGTATTCGAGTACGAGGCTGCTCACGGAACTGTTACACGTCACTACTACAAGTACCTCAAGGGTGAAGCTACTTCCACGAATCCTATGGCTACGCTTTTCGCTTGGACAGGCGCTCTGAAGAAGAGAGCTGAGCTCGATGAGCTCCCTGAGCTTGCTGCTTTTGCCGAGAAGCTCGAAAAGGCTTCCATCGAGACTATCGAATCCGGAACGATCACAGGTGACCTTAAGAACCTCATCGATGTACCGGTAAAGAATGTTGTTAATACAGAAGACTTCTTAAAGGCTATTGCCGAGAAGCTTTAATAAAGGAGACAGAACAATGACTTATTACGAGACATGGATCGATAATTCCGAGAACGTTAAGGATCAGAATTCCTATTCACGTTATATCAACACATACTATGCAATGGAGAGGGATGCTTATGACAAGATCCTTTCCGCTTATCCTGATAATAAGGAATTAACTTCCGGCAAAGCTTCTGAGCTTGCTGCTAAGCTCGGCTTTAATAAGGAGACTATGGATATCTTCGTAGGTTTCCTTGACGGTATCCAGACATCTCTTAACAAGGAGATCGACGTTGAGCATGTTGATGACGATACCGAGATCGATCTTGATATCGATTATGAGAAGCTTTACTACAACATGAGAGATGCCAAGGCTTCATGGCTCTTCAAGCTTTCTTCCTGGAAGAAGGTTCTTGATGAGAACAAGACTGCAGAGATCGCAAGAGCTTACAGAGAAGCTAATATCGCTCATTCCAACAAGGTAGGGAGAAACGATCCCTGTCCTTGCGGTTCCGGCAAGAAATACAAGAATTGTTGCGGTAAAAAGCAAGTTTAAAAATGCGAAGACTGCTGACCAACAAGCGGTTCCTAACAGTCGTTTCATTACTGATAATCCTGGCTGTGATCATTCTCGGTTCTATTCCGGGAAGTCCGCTTAATGCAGTTTTGAAGCCTGTCGGAGCAATCGTTAATCCGGTTCAGAAAGTTGTAAAGTTTACCGGTAATGAGATTTCCGGCTTCTGGGCAGCACTTACTGACGGTATCGCCATCAGAAACGAGAACGAGCAGTTAAGAGCCGAGATAGCCGAACTTCAGTATCAGCTTACGCAAAATGAAGAGGCTGCCATAAGATATGAGGAGTTGCAGGAGGCTTTCCACATAAGGGAAGTCTTCAGTAATTACGATATCTTCGGCGCCTCTGTTTTGTCGCGTGAATCTGACGAGTGGTTCTCCGTTATCAGAGCAGGTGTCGGCACTTCTGACGGTATTAACCTCGAACCCGGTCAGTCACTTGCCGTTGTTGATGTAAGAATGAATCTCGTTGGCCGTGTTATCGAAGTCAATGACGATGATTCCGTAATTCTTTTGCTGCTGCACGAAGGATTCCAGGTAAGCGGTAAGGTCAATGCCGTTAACGGTGCTACATTCATCGTAACGGGTGATGCTTCATTGAAGCAGCAGGGTCTTTGTCTCGTTACTGGTATCGATCCCGATACTATCCCTTCAGTAGGCGATGAGATCGTAACGTCAGGTGACGGCGGTCTTTTCCCTCAGGGTATTCCGATCGGTGTTATCGAATCAGTCGACACTTCAAATGAACTTAATATAACGGCTACTTTAAGACCTTATTCAGATGTAGAGGATCTTAATGATATCTTCATTATGGTTCCTTTCGAAGATGAGACAGTGACAGATATAGATTCAGGTGAAACTGATGAGACGGTCGTATCAGATTCGTAAGTTCGTAGTATATGCGATCTATCTTTTGCTGTTCTCCACAGTCCAGGTAACATTCCCGGGCTATCTTTCTATTTACGGCATCCGTCCCGATCTCATGTTTGTACTTGTAGTGCTTTGTGCTTACATGTTCGGTTTCTATGACGGGATCATTTTCGGCGCTTTGGCGGGAATGATAAGAGACTATTTCTCGGCTCCTTCGATAACCGGCATAGACGGTACTGTTACAACGGCATTCGGTATCGGTTTGCTTCTGATGTTCGCGGCGGCGGCATTCGGTTCATCGTTCTTTACCGAAAGGATCGAAAGGAACTTTGTCTTATCTTTGGTTGCCGTGTTAATAGCGACTTTGGTATATAAGACCGTCGGTCATACGGTTATATTCATCTGGTCCAAGATAGTCGGAATGACCTATAATCTTGAGCTTTCGCAGATACTTCTTAAGTCGGTTCTTCCGCAGATGCTTCTTAATCTTGTGGCAGCCGTACCTTTATATCTTTTGCTTCGGTTCGCAGGCCCTTACAAGGGCGGTGTTAATCCCGTGCTTATCGATGAGAAGAGAAAGGGGGATAACGCTTGGCTGACAATGTAAGCAACGACAAGAAAGAATCCGCAATCTCTTCGATTCTCGATATTATCGGTAACAGATACTTTATCTTAGGCCTGATATTCTGCGTATTCGGTGCTGTCATTTTGTATATGACGGCTGCTTTGCAGTTCTCAGGTTATCAGAGGACTATCTCCGCATCATCAGAGGGTGTATCGAGACAGTATACCGTAACGGCCCCCAGAGGCGACATAATCGATGCCAACGGTATTGTTCTTGCAACATCCCAGGAAGTCAATACGGTTATGATCTCCAACGCTTATATGGAAGATGAAGATCTTAATGCCATGTGCCTGGAATTAAGCTATCTTTTCGACGAGTATAACTGCATAAGCGAGTCTGAACTCGATGAATACTTTGCTACCGAGCCTTTCAGATTCCTTAAGGATGAGACAGCTATCAGACTTTGGCAGACAGACCATAACCTTTTTGATCTCGAGGATTATTCCGAAGGAATCATTGTCACGTATTCTGATAATTACGTTAAGACAGATCCGCAGGTTTTCTATCTGTTCTTAAGACAGTTCTTTGATATCGATACGAATTATTCCGAAGAAGAGGCATACAGGATCATAAGGATCAGATTCCAGATCTTTAAGGATAACTGGTCATTCCTCACGGGTACGCCCGTCGAGATCGCTACCAATGTGCCTGATGAGCTTGTTACGATACTTAATGAGCAAAACTACCATTATATGGGAGTCATCACGACCAAGACTTACAGAAGGACATATACTCCGGCAGCCCAGTTATCGAGCCATGTCGTAGGATACGTAGGAAGGATCTCACAGGAGTCCTTAACACAGCTCGCGCCTTACGGCTATGCGAACAGCGACCTTGTCGGTCAGTCCGGCGTTGAGTCCCAGATGGAAAGATATCTTCACGGCTATTCAGGTATCTCGACATATAACACATGGACGACAGAGGGACAGGAAGGTGTATTCTTCCCGTCTGATTACGGTATGCCTGCCCAAAGAGGCGCAACTGTTCAGCTTACGATAGATACCGATCTTCAAAGAGTGGGAATCGAAGCTCTTAAGACGTATATCGAAGATGCCATGAATGCCGAGATTATTGAACAGACGGGATATAAGACCGCTAATGCCGGAGCTTTCGTCGTTATGGATGTTAACTCCGGTGCTGTCCTTGCCATGGGTTCTTATCCGAACTTCGACCCTAATGACTTCGTTCTCTCGATGTACGGAGATGAGAGGGCAGAGGAGCAGCTCGAATACTATCTCGGCCTCGGTGAGTATGAGGATATTACTGCCGAGGACATGCCTTTGTGGAACAGAGCCATCATGTCCCAGTATGCTCCGGGTTCAACATTTAAGATGTGTACGGCTCTGGCGGCTCTCGAGACCGGCGTTATCTCTCCGGGATCTACCTGGTATTCATGTGATTCGCCTATAGATATCGGCGGTTGGACATTCCGCTGCCTCGAGTTTGCTGACGGCGGTCACGGACCGCTCGACCTTAACGGCGCCATGGCTACATCATGTAATATCTACTTCATGAGACTCGGTGTTGATACGGGTATCGATAATATCGATTCTATGGGTGAAAGACTTGGGCTTGGCGAGTATACGGGTATCGATCTTCCGGGTGAGATCAGAGGTATCAGAGCGAGCCGTGAGACTAAGATACTTCTTCACGAATATGAATACGACCGTACATGGTTCCCTGCCGATACTGCCCAGTCAGCCATCGGACAGTTTGATAACTGCTTTACGATCATGCAGCTTTGCCGTTATACGGCGGGAATAGCCACCAACCGTCTCGTAACACCGTATGTTATAGATAATGTAACCTCGGATGACGGTACGATCCTTTATGAAGGACAGACCCAGTCTATACCGCTTGATATAAGCGAAGAGAATATCGAAGCCGTAAGATATGCTATGCGCTGCGTTGTTACCGGTACCTCGACATGGCCCGGAACTGCACAGGATATCTTTAACAACTTCCCGATAGATGTTGTCTGTAAGACGGGAACGGCTGAGACGGGTTATGAGGAGATACGTAAAGAGTATTCGAACGGTTTATTCGTGTGTTATGCTCCTGCCGAAGATCCCCAGATCGCGATCGCTCTTGTTGTAGAAAGAGGTGAGTGGGGAGCATCTACTGCCGTAATCGCTCAGAAACTTCTTTCCGCTTATTTTGATGTTGCACCGTCAAGAGCTCAGGTAATGCTTGATACTATACCTCTTACGGGCGATGATCTTGATGCTCTTATTGATACGATTCCACAGGAAACAGAGCCTGAAATCTAAAGAGTTTCTGACAGATTAACAATATATCATTGCTTTTTAGCTTGTTTTTTTATACAATGTCAATAGTTTTTAATGGAGGAATTTTGTAATGAAGATCGTTCTGATGGCTGACAACCGTAAAACCGAGCTTCTCGTAAATTTCTGCATTGCTTATAAGACTTTACTCACAAAACATCAGCTGATTTCCGTTTACAGTACTGCTAAGTACCTGAAGTCTGCTGTCGGTATTGAAGTATCAGGACTCAATGTAGATTACTTAGGCGGTATCGAGCAATTGGCTTCGAGAGCGGAGTTCGATGAGATCGACTGCGTTATTTATTTAAGGGATGCAGCTGCCACTGATGTGGAATCCGCACCTACCGATCTTCTTAAGACCTGTGATAAGAACAATATTCCTTATGCTACAAATCTCGCTACTGCCGAGATCCTTATACTTGCAGTTGACAGAGGAGATCTCGATTACAGAAGCTGGCTTAAGGATTCCAAGGTCTCCTGATGAAGGTTGATATTTATCCTAACGGTCCTTTAGGGTCAAATATGTACATTATCAACACCGATTTCGGGTGTTTTCTTATCGATCCTTCAGTTGATCCCGATAAAGTGCCTATCGATGTGCGTCCGTATAAGATCGACGCTATTCTCATGACACACGGCCATTTCGACCATATTAATGCCGTCGATGAATGGAAGTGGATCTACAAGGATTCTCCGATCTTTCTTGCAGAAGAAGATCAGGTAATGCTTAAAGATTCGGCGAAGAACGGATCCGGTATGTTTTCTGAACTTCGTACTTATACTTCCACAGCTTATGATGTGGATAAGCTTAAGTTTGACGGTATTACCGTGATCAAGACCCCGGGACATTCCATGGGAAGCGTATGCTACCTTTTCGAAGAGGGCGAAGATAAAGTGCTTTTCAGCGGAGATACTGTTTTCGAAGGTTCTGTCGGAAGGACCGACCTTTACGGAGGAAGCAGCAGAGCACTTATGAATTCGCTGAAGCTTCTTAAGGATATTCCGGCTTCTACTGACATTTATCCCGGCCACGGACCTGCTACTACTATGAAAGAGGAGCTCACATTTAATCCCTTCTTTAATTTCTAAATGCGTTGTGTTATATTTTTTTAGTTAATGCGCGTTTTAAGGAGGCTTATTTATGAGCGATCTTCGGGAAAGTCTTAATCAGACCCGTGAGGAATTCGAGAAAAAGATCAAAGAGATCCAGAGTCTAGCCGATATAGAGAAGATCAGAGTAGAGTACTTTGGTAAGAAGGGAAAGCTTACCGGCGTTTTGCGCGGTATGGGTAACCTTAAGCCTGAAGAAAGACCTGAAGCAGGACGTATGGTTAATGAAGTCCGTGCGAAGATGGAAGAGGCTTTTGCTCAGAATCAGGCAAAGATCAAGGCTTTGGAGAGCTCCTATAAGCTTAAGAAAGAAATCATCGATGTTACTTTGCCCACACATTACGAAGGTGCGGGTGCAAGACATCCTCTTAATAATGCGATCAACGAGATCTGCGATATCTTCTTAGGTCTCGGATACAGCATCGGTGAAGGCCCCGAAGTAGAGTACGATAAGTACAACTTCGAGCTTTTGAGAATCCCTAAGGGACATCCCGCAAGAGATACTCAGGATACGTTCTATATAAGCGACAATATCCTTCTCAGAACACAGACTTCAGGTATGCAGATCCGTATCATGGAAGAGCTTACCAAGAACGGCGGAAAACCTCCGATCAAGGTAGTCTGCCCGGGTAAGGTATACCGTCAGGATACACTTGATGCTACACATTCCCCTGTATTCCATCAGATTGAGGGCCTTGTTGTAGATAAGGGCGTTACTATGGGCGACCTTGTAGGTTCCTTAAGACTTTTTGCCAAGAAACTCTTCGGCGAGAAGACAGAGATCAGATTAAGACCCCATCATTTCCCTTTCACGGAGCCTTCTGTTGAGGTTGACCTTACCTGCTGGAAGTGCGGCGGCTGCGGATGCAACGTTTGTAAGGGCGAAGGCTGGATCGAGGTTCTCGGTGCAGGTATGGTACATCCGGAAGTACTTGAGAACTGCGGTATCGATTCTTCTGTATACAGCGGATTCGCTTTCGGTATCGGTGTAGAAAGAACGGCTATGGGAAGATACGGTATTGATGACATCAGACTTCTTTATGAGAACGATGTACGTTTCTTAAAGCAGTTCAAGTAAGGAGAAAGATTGATGAAAGCACCTGTAATTTGGTTAAAGGATTTTACTGATATTGATGTTTCTGCCAAGGAATTGGCAGATAAGATGACACTCACCGGTTCCAAGGTTGAGGAAGTTATAGATTATAAGCTTTCCGGCGTTTATGCCGCTAAGATCGTAAGCGTTGCCGAGCATCCTGATTCCGATCACCTTCATATTCTTAAGGTTGACTTCGGTTCTGATGAATTGGGCCACGATGTTCAGATCGTATGCGGAGCACCCAATGTTTATGAGGGTATGCTCTGTCCTGTCGCTGCAGTAGGAGCAGTTCTTCCCGAGATCACCATTAAGAAGGGCAAGATCAGAGGCGTTGAGAGCTTCGGTATGTGCTGCTCAGGCGAAGAGCTCGGAGCTATAGCTAACGGCAAGCCCGGCGCTGACGAGTACGGTCTTTGGGACTTAAGCAAGCTCCCCGAGCCTCCGGCACTCGGAACAGACCTTCGTGAATTCCTTAAGGTTGATGCTCTTATCACGATCGACTTCGAGATCACATCCAACAGACCTGACTGCTTCTCTGTTGAAGGATTGGGCCGTGAGGCTGCAGTTTCACTCGGCAAGCCTTTCCGACCTGTTGATTCCAGGTTAAAGCTTGAGGGTTCTTTGAATTCTGAAGATGTTGCCAAGGTAGAGATCCTTGCACCCGATCTTTGCTACCGTTACTGCTCAAGAACGGTAGAAGACGTTACTATCGGACCTTCTCCCGAGTGGCTTGCCCAAAAGCTTGTAGCTGCAGGCATGAGACCCATCAACAATATCGTTGATATCACAAACTATGTCTGCCTCGAATTAGGTCAGCCTATGCACGCTTTCGATCTTGATTATCTTAAGAATAATCACATTATCGTAAGAACTGCTGAGGACGGTGAGAAGACTGTTACTTTGGACGGCAATGAGCACATTCTTGATAAGGATATGCTTGTTATCGCTGATGAGGAGAAGGTCTGTGCCATCGCAGGTGTAATGGGAGGCGAGAACTCCGAAGTTCTTCCTACAACGAAAAGCATTCTTTTCGAGTCGGCTACATTCAATGCCGTAAGCGTAAGAAAAACTGCTATCAGAAACGGACTTCGTACAGAAGCTTCCTCAAGATACGAGAAGGGACTTGATCCCGAGAATGCTTTAAGAGCACTCGACCGTGCCTGCGAGCTTGTTGAGCTTCTCGGCTGCGGTAAGGTAAGTAAGGGCCTGATCGATGTTTACCCTACAAAGCGCCCTGCGAAGAAGATCGAGTTCAGACCAGATTGGATCAATAACTTCATCGGAATCAATGCAACTGAGGACTTCATGAGAAAGACTCTTGCCGATCTCGGCTGCAGCTTCGAGAAGGATGGCGAAAAGGAGATGATCGTACCTCCGACTTTCCGTCCTGACCTTGAGGGAGAAGCTGATATCGCTGAGGAGATCGCAAGATTCTTCGGTTATAACAACATCGAGCCCACACTTCTTTCAGGTAAGGAGACAACTCTCGGCGGAAGAACACGTGAGCAGAATCTTGCTGAGAAGATCAGAAATACGCTTGTTAACTGCGGTTTCTATGAAGCTATCACATATTCTTTTGAGAGCCCTTCCGATCTTGATCTTCTCAAGGTATCCGAAGACAGTTCTTTAAGAAGACAGGTTAAGATCTCTAATCCTTTGGGTGACGATTCTTCCGTAATGAGATCAACAATGCTTCCTTCGATGCTTCGAATCGCTGCAAGAAACTCCAACAGAGGTGTTCCTTCCGCGAAGGTATTCGAGCTTGCTTATGTTTATATCCCTGATGAGGATCCCGCTTTGCTCCCTGAGGAAAGACCTATGGTAAGCGGCTTCTACTATGATAACGCCGTAGGTGACAGTGCAGGTATCTTCTATCATGTAAGAGGAATCATCGAGGAATTGGGCAAGGTTCTTGATATCAAGTCTTTGAACTTCGAGCCTTTGACAGACAATCCTTCATTCCATCCGGGAAGAACTGCCAAGATCATCGTTAACAATAAGCAGTGCGGTGTTATCGGTATTATCCACCCCGAAGTCGCCGATGCTTTCGAGGCTCCTGAGAAGGCCTGCTTCTTCGAATTCGAAGCAAATGCATTCATCAATGCAGCTAAGACGGAAAGAGTTTATAAGCAGATCCCTAAGTTCCCCGGAATCTCCAGAGATATTGCTATCGTCGTTAATAAGGAAGCAGCTGTAGGAGATATCTTGAGAACATGTAAGTCCGCAGGCGGCAAACTTCTTAAGGAAGTTGAATTCTTCGACGTTTATGAAGACAGCAAGCTCGGCGAAGGCAAGAAGTCTGTAGCTATATCCCTTATCTTCAGAGATGACGGCAGAACACTTGCAGATACTGACATTAAGGGACCTTACGACACTATTATCGCCAAGCTCGAGAAAACATACGATGCACACCTGAGATAACTTTGTCGAAAATTGTCGATTTTTGTTATCAATTGTCGGTAATATAGTACCCCAAACCCCTGTATCCTTTAGGTAAGACTAAGGAATACGGGGGTTTTTATTATGAGTACACTGGAGACATCGATAGTCATCACATTTGTTATGCTGGTTCTGTGCGGTCTTATCATTCTTCCCGCGAGGCTTTGCGCAGATACGGTCACGGACTGCAGGCTTGCGATCGAAGATGTTAATGAGCCTGACTCCGATACAATGTCGGCAGAAAGACTTAACACATTCCTTACAGGAATCTCTGAAAACTACAGGATCATCTACGGATCCATAGCTGAGGAGGTTTCTGAAGATGAATAAAAGAGGAACAACAACGCTCTTTCTGGCTATAATTCTCTCTGCTTTGATCCTTGTGGAGACTACTTATGTTGCTTATGTCGCGGATCTCAGCAGAAGGCTTACATATACAAGAGCTCTTAAAGAACAGACTGAAGTTTATCTTGCAAGTTACGACAGGCAGTTATTTAAAGCTTACGGGATATATGCATTTGATTCGTCTTCGATCGATTCGCGGGTGTTTGATGAGGTCCTGGCGGCTAACGGGTATGAGACGGGCGACGTGATATATGCAAGCGGCATGTATTATATCGATACCGAAGTATTAAGGCGTTCGGTCGCATCTTTTTATGCCTACAGAACAACAGGAATCCTGTTTCAAAGGTTTGCTTCTCAGATTACGGCACTTATAGATCAGGTTAGTAACGGCATCATATCTCAGCTTAGAGAGTTTACTTCAAGCCCTGCTGCAGGGATTCTGAAAAGGATAATCGGCGGAGGTTCTGAGATTACGGAAGCGATATCAACCGCAATAGAGACCTTAGGCTTTGATGAATCGTCGCCTGCCGTTCAGACGTTCCTTAACATCATCTCGACGTTAGGTGCGATTACGAATGAGAATCCGGATTTCGGAAACAGCTTTGATCCTTCGGATCTTGGATTCGTATACGACATACTGAATCTCAGTTCGACGATGTTTGAGGTCGGAACTGATTTCAACGAGAACTTCAATATTCATGCATGTCTTGCCGATTATGCATCAAATAACTTCGACTGCTTCATGAAGGAAGATACAACACTTAACGGTACTTCGTTTGAGGAGTTTCATGAAAGCAATATCTGTGACTCGGAATATATCCTAACAGGTCTTGAAGGTGTGCCTGCGTGCGCCCTTACAGATTTTTATATCTTCGGATGTCTGTATCTTAGAAGCATAGTGGTAAATCTTACGGATCCGACTAAAGCTGAGATAATATCCGCAGTCGCAGATATATTGTCTGCCGTAATCACCATAGTATCTGCAGGAGCCTTACCGCTGCCGCCATATGTATATCAGATCGTAATTGTGCTGCTTTTGGCTGAGATAGATGCTTTTATCGATCTTAATACGGTTTTAAGTGGCGGGGAGATCACTTTCTTAAGTATAGGGGCGATAGATGCACTTACACTTGATTACAGGTCATTTCTTACTGTTTTTATGAATTACGTGCCGGACGGTCTGCTGTTGGAACGTATGGTCAACGTTTTACAAAGGGATTTTCCTTCTTATCTTACAGGTATAGATACAGAGACGGATTACGGAAATGAGACACTTATTTATGAGGGACGATATGAATATTATCAATAAGCACGGAACTATCTCACTCGAGACGGCCATATCATTTTCAGTTGTTATGGTCTTTATAACAGCGATCATAAGCGTTACGGCATTTCTGAGAACTGATATCCTTATGCAAAGAGCTGTCGAACAAAGCTGTGAGGATATAGCTTACTATATGCCTTTCTCGATAATAGCATCTGATTCGGTTTCTACTCTTGTTAATGCTCTGCCGGATAATTCATCTGATACAAGTATGATCGAACGCGTAGGATCTATCGTTGCAGGTGTGGATGAATTTTCAAATAACGGATTAAGGGCAGGGGCCATGAATCTTTTGTTCGGAAGGTCGTTTACAGATGACATAGCCTCTGAATATGCAGAGTATAACGGAAGCCGTTTCTTCGGTCCGGATGAGATATATGTTGATTTTGACATCGAGGATTATTATATCGACGTTTACGTAGTTTACAGCGTAAATACCATTATCGGACCTGTCAGCAGACAGATTGTGGCTGCGATCCCGTTTTACGGCGATTTCGAGCTGTTCCTGTCTGAAAGTGAGGCGGAGGAGACTGACGGAGACAGTATATGGCAGCAAAATAACTTTGTAAGGGGAAAATACTTCCAGGATAAGTACGGAGCCAATCTTCCTTCGACATTTCCGACCATCAATTCCTATAACAACGGCAGGATAAGCTCTATCGTAAGTATCGATCTTAACCGTTCGACATATTCTTCGCCTGCGGTAACCATGATGAGGATAACGGAAGAAATAGAACAATTGGCAGCATTTGACGGAGCCGATGTTCAGATCAGCGGTTCAAGGTATGTGGTAAACGGCAGCGATATTACTCAAAGAACTTTGATTGTGGTGATTCCCGAGGATTCTCCCGAATCGGGAAGGTCTGCGATAAACTCTTTAACAGAATATGCAAATGTGCGGGGAATAGAGCTTCAGGTCGTGGAAGACGGCTGTTCTTTATAAATAATTATTTGTTTTAAGGGATAAGTTGGGTTATTATTGTATGGATTATTTTAGAAAGGTGTGTCCTTCAGCGATGAACAGCAATGTAAGAAAGCCTTCCATAGCCGTTACTTCGGTAAGCAGCAGTATCGACGGTAAACAGTCGATCGGTGATGTTCTGCGCAAGGCTAAGAAGGAACTTATCATCAGACGGATCTGCTTCGGACTTATAATACTTTTATTTGTCCTTTGGGTAGTATATCTGTTTGTAAGCGGTACGGTATCCGACCTGCTTGATGCTTCTTTCGCTCTTATTGATTGATGATGGAATTCAATACAGACGAGAGAAAGGCTCTGGACAGCCTGTATAAAGCGATCCTCACACTTAAGACTCCGGAAGAGCTTCATCTGTTCTTCGAAGATCTCTGCTCGAGAAACGAGTTATGTTCCATGTCACACAGATGGCAGATACTCGAACTCATTGATGAAGGCTTGAGCTATGAAGAGATAATAAGAGAACTGGCGCCCGATAAATCTTCTGATAAGAAGTCTTCAGGAGATGAGAGAGATACCAAGAAGGGTAAAGAGAGGAACGCAACTAAAGTAAGTTCAACAACAATTTCGCGTGTTAAGGCATGCTATAACAATCCTGAAGGCGGTTACAGAACTGCATTGGGGAGACTTAAAGGAGACATGAAGTAATGGGTTTAGAGGCTATTTTCGGTACTCACAGCGATCGCGAGATCAAGAAGATCGAACCTATCAAGAAAAAGGTTCTGGCTCTTGAAGAAGAGTATTCCAAGCTTACAGATGAGCAGCTTAAGGCTAAGACAGAAGAGTTCAAGTCCAGATACAAGGAAGGTGAGACGTTAGACAGTCTTCTTCCTGAAGCATTCGCTACTATCAGAGAGGCTGCATGGAGAGTATTGGGCCTTAAGCCTTATCCGGTACAGGTCATCGGCGGTATCGTTCTTCATCAGGGAAGAATCGCCGAGATGAAGACGGGTGAAGGTAAGACTCTTGTTGCTACAATGCCTGTTTACCTTAATGCACTGACAGGAAAGGGTGTACACGTAGTTACTGTTAACGATTACCTTGCCAAGCGTGACTCCGAATGGATGGGTAAAGTTTATAAGTTCTTAGGCCTTACGGTCGGACTTATCATTCACGATATCCCCAACAAGGACAGACAGGGCATGTATGCATGCGATATCGTATACGGAACTAACAACGAGTTCGGTTTCGATTACTTGAGAGACAACATGGTAGTTTCCAAGAGACAGCTTGTTCAGAGGGAACTTAACTACGCTATCGTCGACGAGGTTGACTCAATCCTTATCGATGAGGCAAGAACACCTCTCATTATTTCAGGCAGAGGAGAGTCTTCTTCAGATCTTTATCAGAAGGCAGATTCCTTCGTACGTCAGTTGAAGCCTTATACGGTTGTAGAGACTGATGACAAGATCGATATGGATGAACTCGTAGGTGATGCTGACTACGTTATTGATGAGAAAGCCAAGACTTCCGTTATTACCGCCAACGGTATCAAGAAAGCTGAGAAGTACTTCAATATCACTAACCTTTCAGATCCCGAGAACTTCGATCTTCAGCACTACATTAACAATGCTTTGAAGGCACACGGTAACTTCCATAAGGACGAGCAGTACATCGTTACAGAGGAAGGCGAAGTTGTTATCGTTGATGACTTTACAGGACGTCTGATGCCGGGAAGAAGATACAGTGACGGACTTCACCAGTCAATCGAGGCTAAGGAAGGTGTTAAGGTTGCAAACGAGAATAAGACTCTTGCTACGATTACTTTCCAGAACTTCTTCAGAATGTATGACAAGCTCTCCGGAATGACAGGTACTGCATATACAGAGGAAGCCGAGTTCAGACAGATCTATAACCTCGACGTTATCCAGATCCCCACTAA
>CADAXO010000021.1 GCA_902791885.1 Oscillospiraceae bacterium
GCGCTCCGGTATCTTCGTACCGGCGATTACGATGCCGCTGTCCTGGATATCATGATGCCGAAGATGGACGGTATAGAGGTCCTTAAGCAGATACGTAAAGACGGAAATCTCATACCTGTCATTATGCTCACCGCGAAGTCTCAGGTCGAAGACAAGATCGAGGGTCTCGACAGCGGGGCAAACGATTATCTCACCAAGCCTTTCGATTCGAAGGAGCTTCTTGCCAGGATCCGAGCCATGACGCGTGTCTCCACGGTGCAGGCCGATTCGGTGCTTAAGTACGGCAATATCTCTTTGGACAGGACAACGTGTGAGCTTAAAGGACCTGAGGGAAGCGTTAAGCTCTCGGGCAAGGAGTACCAGATGCTCGAGCTTCTTATGCTGAACCCTTCCGTGCTTATCTCTACCGAGAAGTTTCTGGATAAACTCTGGGGCCTCGATTCCGAAGCCGACATAAGCGTCGTGTGGACTTTCCTTTCTTATCTTCGTAAGAAGCTTGTGTCTGTCGGCGCGGATGTACAGATCAAAGCATCCCGCGGGCAGGGTTATTCTCTTGAGATGAAGGAGTAACGGATGTTCGGGAAACTCAGGATCAGATTCATACTGATATCGATGCTGTCGGTGACCCTGGTTCTCGGCGTGATCATCGCGGGCATCAACATCTTAAGCTACCGCTCCACAGTCGAAAACGCGGACATGATCCTTAATATGCTCGCCGAAAACGGCGGCCGTTTCCCTGAATGGGGAGGTGAAGGGGAGAGTGACGCGCCTCCTATGCCGCTGCCGGGTCCCGGGGATCCCGCGAGATCACAGGAACTCATGTTCGAATCAAGATATTTCTCGGTGCTTCTTTCTCCTTCGGGAGAGATCCTGGAGACTGACACGGGAATGATAGCTGCCGTTGATGAAGGCGAGGCTCAGAACATGGCGCGTGAGGTGTTTACTTCGCACTCCGAAAAGGGTTTCGAAGGAGATTACAGATTCCTGAAGACGATAGTCGAAGAGAATACCAGGGTAATCTTTTACGACTGCGGAAGAAGTCTCGACAGTTTCAGGTCATTTCTTAAAGCCAGCATTATCATCTCAGTTATAGGCATAACGGTAGTATTTGTTCTTATCTATTATGCTTCAGGCCGCGTTGTAAGACCTCTTGCCGAGAGTTATGAGAAGCAGAAAAGGTTCATAACCGATGCAGGTCATGAGATCAAGACGCCTCTTGCGATCATTAACGCCGATGCCGATGTTATCCTCTCGGACGGCGATAACTCATGGGCGGATGACATCAAGGAGCAGGTCGGAAGACTTACGGAGCTTACTAACGAGCTTATCTATCTTTCCAAGATGGAAGAGGGCCTCCCCGAATTATCCATGGTCAGGGTCGATCTCACGAAGATCACTGAAGAATCCTGCGATTCATTCTCCTCGATGTTCATTACCGGCAATAAGAAGCTTAATAAAGATATATCTTCGGATATAAGCGTCAAAGGCGATGAGAAGTCCCTGTCCCGCCTGATGTCCATTCTTCTTGATAACGCACTGAAGTATTCTCCCGAAGGGGGAATGACCGAAGTCATATTGAAGAAGACGGGCAAGGGGATAAGCCTCAAGGTTACAAACGATACGACCAATGCTATAGATAAAGAATCGGCAAAGCGTATGTTCGACAGATTCTACAGGACCGACAAGTCCAGAAACTCCGAGACCGGCGGCTACGGCATAGGCCTTTCAGTCGCACAGGCCATTGTTACTGCCCACAAGGGCCGCATATCCGCGGAGCCTATGGGCTCGAAGCTTACGATCAAGGTTTTGCTGCCGGAGTATTAATCGGCTTTGATCTTGGTGAGCAGAGCTTCCTGAAGGACTGGGAAAAGTCTATATTTTGCTCAATAGCTATGTTATTAAGCCAGGCAGGAATAGTGAGAGTCTTTCTTTTTCCACTTCTCGTGGCCTTTTTGGCATATATCTAACCCTCAGATTTGTTTTATCATGATGCGTGTTAGAAATATACGCATCAAGAATATTCGTATGCTTTGGATGCATAAACAGCTGTTAAATAAGCGATTCAAAAAAAGTGAAATATTTTTTTAAAAACTTTACCCTCCTGGGATTTTTCATTCGTCTATTAGACATAAGGATGAAAAACATCTTAAAAACAGGAGGAATTCAAAATGAAGTTCGTATTAAATCTCGCAAGTTTACCTTATCGCATGGTTATCAGAAATGCCGTCATGACGGTTGGTGCAATCAAGAACAGCAGGAATGCTGAACACAAGGTCAAGACCCTGGTGTTGAACATTCTCTCGGTTCTTCCTTTGATCGTTGCAGCAGTTGTCTTTATGGTATCGATCATCAGTTTCATCGCCGGTGGTTTCTACGCGGATCAAATCAATATGATCAAAGACGGATTCTTTGATGCTTTGAGCAATGTATGGACAAGCGGTAATGCAGGAAATTTCTACAGTCTCTGGTCGCTTATCCCTGTAGGTGCTGCATTCCTCGCTCTTACGGCTATGGCTACTATCGATCTTTTCAAGAATAGATCTAAGGGTAAGAAAGCCGCATTTATTATTGTCACTTCTGTGATGGCTGTTGCTGCATCGATCGCAGTTGTACTCGGTCTTAGTTTCGAAGCAAAAGAATTTGTTGCGGATTTTATGGGAATCAGCAGCAGAAGTGATGAAATTGTCGGGATTATCGCAATCTTTGCAGGTGTGAGTGTTGTAATGGCTGTTGTTGATGCAATAATGCTGTCCAAGCACACGGAGTATGCAAGATGTCTTATCAATTCGATCTTCTGTCTTACAGTAGCTCCGTTGACATGTCTCATCGTTGAGAATCTCATTGGTATTATCGCGTTTGTCATCTTCACCGTTGTCTTCTTTGTAGTTGGTAACTTTACAGGCAATGCAATGTTCTCCGGATCAGCTTCCAATGGCGGATCAGCTTTCAATGGCGGATCAGCTTCCAATGGCGGTTCTTCCGTCGGAACAGGTGTCTCGAGTTCAGATAGCAAGAGAAAGGCAAATAGAATTGCAATTCTCGAAAATGAGATCAGAAAGAGCGAGAAGAATCTCGATCTGTATAACAACAGAAGATTCAATATCCAGGGCGAAGGAGTAGACCCGAAGTATTGGAGTTCCAGAGCAAATAAGGCAAGAGCTGAGCTCGAAAGCCTTAAGAATGCTTCATAAATATCAAAAAGCAGGAAGGAGGACACATTATGATTAACCAAGATATTAAAAAGGTTCCCTTCCTCACCAGGTTCTTTAGAGCGGTAGCTGAGGATTTGGATATTCCGGAAATTGATGTAGCCGGGGTAATGAAAGATACAGTCGATTGCAGAAGGTCAAACGATCCCCCGGAGTTATGAAATGAATTTTTAAAAATATTTACCCTTTAGGGTTAATCCGATCGTCTTATAGATATAACAGTGAATAATCACTTTAATTAGGAGGTTGTTATGAAGAAATTAGCAGTAGGAATTACGACAATGGCTTTATTGTTCACAATGGCAGGTTGTTCGGAAAGCATCGTAGAGAATGAGAAAACAGAGATTGATCTTAATGACTATGTCGTGTATGAATTTGTTGGATACGATGGAGACGGAATAATCGAATACAGCATCGATTACGAAGCCATCATTGATCAGAATGAAGCACTTGCCGAGTGCAGATCTTCAAAGCTTGAGAGAAGTATTAACGGATCATGGAGTCAGACAGACAATCTTTCAAACGGGGATTCTATCGTTTTTGAGTGGTCTAACAGTTTCAGGGATTTTGAGAACGATTACGGTGTATCGTTCAGCGATGAGAATATGGAAGTATTAGTTCAGGGATTGGAGATTAAGCCGGATTTTGATCCGTTCGAATATTTTCAGATTGAGTACACGGGAATTGCTCCGGCAGGTCAGGCTGTTGCATATACAGCGACAACACCGATAGGAGATGTCTATTATTCTCTGTCTGAGGAGAACAATCTGAGTAACGGAGATGTTATCACTGTTACTGCCATGAGTTACGATGGTGATTTGGCAATTGTCGCCGATGAGCAGAACTATACGCTTACAAGAGATACTATGGATGTCACTGTCGAAGGTCTTGATGAATATGTGTCTACAGTAAACGATATTCCTGAAGATGTTATGAATTTGATGCAGGAACAGGGAATGAATGTCTTCTATTCTGAAAACGGTTGGGATGACGAGGAAGAACTTATCTCAATCGAATATGACGGAATGTATTTCCTGTACACAAGGAATAATGACAGTTGGTACTATAACCAGTGTTATATGATCTACAAGGTCAATGCCTCAAATGATTATGTGGGTGAATTTGAATACTATTATTATGTTGGGTTCCATGATATCGTAAAATATAACGATGGAACTGTAACGGTGGATGCTTCAAGCTATGATCGCGCAACAGGTCATATGTTTGTTCCCGGAAGCATTACCGGAGAAGCATTCTTCTTCGAGGAGGATTACTATCACTACTACGTAGGATATCAGGAATTAGCGGATCTCTATGCTAATGTAATACAGAATCAACTCGTTGACTATACTAGCGAGACGACATACGAGGTTTAAAATGGATACTAATTCAGACAAGAACATTTTCGAGCAGTATGCAGAGCTTGTAAGACGCTTTAAGGCGGGAGACGAGCTGGCGTTTAACGAGATCTATGAGAAATCAAAGAGACTTGTGTACACGACGTGCTATGGAATTCTCGGCAACGAACAAGATGCTGAAGACGCATCTCAGGAGACATATACCACCGTTTATTTAAAGATAAAAGAGTTGGAAGACGAGAACGTATTCCTACAGTGGCTTAAAAGAATCGCAGCCAACAAAGCTCGCGATAAGTTTAAGGTAAGAAAGGGAGATATCTCCTACGATGATGCCATTGAATCCGGAGAAGACCTAGAAGGCAACGATGATATTGAATTGTTACCCGATACTTACATCATGGATAAGGCAAAGAGGGATGCTTTGCTTAATATCATGAAAAGTAATCTGAAAGATGTTCAGTATCAGACAATACTACTGTTCTATTACGATGAGCTCTCTTACAAAGACATAAGCGAGATCATGGAGTGCTCCACCGATACTGTAAAATACAGACTTAAGCAATCCAGGGAAATCATAGTAGCCAAAGTTAAGGAATACGAGAAGATCAACAAAGACAGCCTCATGGGTGCTGCCGCAGGAGTTCCGTTCCTTACAAGGTTCTTCTCGGAGACATTCAAGGATATTCCTGTACCGTCCACGAAGTTTACTCTGCCCAAGTCCGTTCCTGCTTCTAAGCCTGTAGGTGCCGTCAAGGATGTTGCAAGTACTGCAACTAAAGTCGGCGGAACAGCCGCTAAGGGCACGGTTACACTTTCTCCGATTATCCAGGCAGCAATAGCTGTAGTTGCCATCGCAGCTGTGGCTATTCCGACGATTGTGATTATCAAGAAAGTCACTGACAAGAAGCCCAAGGACTTCAAGATTGATTACGATGGTATCTACAGTTTTGTAGATGAGGAAGATGAGATCAACAACTGCTTAAGATTCTATCCTGACGGCGATTTGATCTATACATCATACGAGTTTGGTGAGGAAGACTCAGACAGTTTGTTCCCTGTCGGCTCGTGGTTTACCATTGAATCCGATGATTCCCGTGTTGATGAAGGTACATACGAGATAGAAGACAATACTATTACGATTACAATCGACAGTGATTCTGATCCAATAGTATTTGTTGGAGAGATGGATGAAAATGGCATAGCTCTTACTCCTGATTCCGATCCTGACTCAGATCCTATGGTTTATGAATTTGTTTCATTCGATGATCTCCCGGATTATCTGCCGGAAGTTGAGGAAGAGGATGTCTTCGTACTTGATGGATGCGTGATGAATTGGAACGGACACTCTTATTCGCTGTTTGACAATTGTTCATCATGGGAAGAGGCCGAAGAGTATTGCGAGTCTCTGGGAGGACATCTTGCTACCATCACTTCTCAGGAAGAGAACGATGCAGTATATGCATTTGCTCAGTCAATGAGCTGTGATAACGTTTACCTTGGTCTTTCCGATACAGCTGAAGAGGGTGTATGGGCATGGGTAAATGGAGAATCCTATGACTACAGCAATTGGAATGAAGGCGAACCTAACGGCTTTACCGAGGGCGAGGACTATGCAGTATTGGTCTATAACGGCTGCTGGTATGACTGCGAATACACACCTTCTTACGAGAACGGTCCTATCGTATACGTTTGCGAGTGGGATTCCGAGATCGAAGCCACAACCGTCGTCTATGCTGAGGATCTGGTAGTTGAAGAAGTTGTCGTCGAGACGGAGCCTGAAGAAACAGAGCCTGAGACATTTGCACCTGTAGTTGTCTCAGCGAGTGATATTCCTGATTATGATCAGCTTTCCTCGTTTGTAACTACATGGACTTTTGGTGGTTATCATGAAGCTATAGATGCAGGGTACTTAGATGCATATTCACTGTTTAATGGTGGGCAATCCGGTACACCTTTGGATTATTCTTTATATGCTGATGATATAATTTTTACTAACAATAGCTATCGAATGACAGAAGTAGAATTAGTTTGGATTGAAGAAAATATAATTAATCTTACAGATAGTGAGATTTCTTCTTTAAGTCCCTCAGTCGAAATGTTTTTCCTCGATTCCGATGGATATATAAGGATTGATTATTCATCCGGAGGCGGTTACAACTCTGTAAATATCAGCGGAGATATTCTTTATGATGGGATTTGCTATTATGTAACTACTGATCTGCATGGTTATGAAGGTGATTCTCCATTTGAATACAATCTTTACTTCACTATGCAGTACAGAAATATTGACGGCAGAGATTTCTGGACTATGATTGATTGTTCAAGCACATCTTTCGATTTCAGTACCGCACCGACCATGAATGCTTTAGGCGACTGGGCTCCGGCTTATCTTGAGAAGGCCAGTTCCATTTCTGCCAATGATTTTCTCGATGAATGGGACGAACCTCATTGCTCAGACACATTCAGTTATGATCTGGCCTACATCAACGCAGATGATATTCCTGAGTTGGTTGTAAGCACTCAGGTGGTAGAGAATTATGCCAGAACAGGAGAGCAGACATTTACGTATGCCAATATTTATACCTTTCATAATGGCGAAGTTATTGAGCTTTGTCATATGTGTGTAGATTTTGAATACTATCCTCGTGAGAATGTCTTTGGACCTATGTACGGTTATACCGATTATGCAGGTGGTCACTACTCTACTACTTCATACAGTATCAACGCTGAAGGTAATGGAATAAATACTTCTCTCTTCGAAGCTTGTGCAGTCGATATGGAAGTATATCCTGATATCTGGTCGGGTCTTGACTCAGGTGCTGCATCTGACGACTGGTACTACTACTCTGATGATCCGGTTACTTATGAGATTACCAGGATATCTGAAGAAGAATTCAATAACGCTACGTCAGGAACAGGCGATCCCGTTGAAGTGAGCGGCACGATGACTCTTGAGCAGTTAACGGCACAGTTGAGTTAAGAAACGGATTATTATAGTGATGCAATTGTGAATACAGAAGATGCTCTTAAGAAGATAGCCGGATTCGAGAAAGATATAAGCCACTGGGATTATGTGGCAGGTACGGCAACGTATGAGAAGGCCTATGCCGCTAATATGGATTCCGACAGGGTCAAGCGCAGTTACAAACGCTTCCTGCTTGAATTGACGGCTGCGGAATGTGATGAGGTCAAGGAGCTTGCTTCTCAGAAAGGCGTTGAGCTGAAGTTCTTTGATGAACTCAACACTTCGGACGATGAGAAGCTTCGTATAAAAACCGAGCGTGAAAGAATTGAAAAAGAATATCAAACGAAACTAGAAGGGCATTTTAAAGCTCACCCCGACAAAGAGAAGGCATATCGTGAAGCCATAGAGGCAGAGAGGGCTGAAATAGCGGCTTTTGAGGAATCAATCAAACCAAATAAGAAGGGCTTGCTGGGAGGGATCTTCGGGAAGAAGTAACCGCAACCGTCGGATTTGCTTTCTTCCTATTATTAAAGAAGAGTACAAAAGAGCAGCAAAAGTTCGAAAAGTCCGAAAGTTGTTGACACTATCACGAACCGCGTTTATAATCGTTAGGCTATTTATGCGAAAGTATGCGTATGCATAATAAAGATATGGAGGAACGATGATATGAAGATGACATATCAGCCCAAGAAGAGGCAGAGAGCCAAGGTTCACGGTTTCCGTGCAAGAATGGCTACTCGTGACGGACGCGACGTTCTTAAGAGAAGAAGACTTAAGGGCAGAAAGAAGCTTGCAGCGTAAGGATCACGGCTGTGGTCCTTTTTCGTTATTGTGAAAGAGGCAGCAATTGAAGGCTTTACCCTTAAGATTCAACTATGAATTCTCGAGAGTGTATCGCCGCGCCGCTTTCGCAACCGGACGGTATATTACGGTTCATGTATTCCGCCGTCCCAAAGGTCTTAAACATAACAATACACGCATACCCGAAGACATCTTAAGAGTAGGGTTCTGCGCCTCGAAGAAGACTATGGGCGCAGTGGGCAGAAATAAAGCAAGACGCCTTATGCGGGAGGCTTATCGACACCTCGAACCGCGGATCCGCGAAGGAAATGATATTGTTATCACATTGAAAAGCGTCGATGAACTGCCGTCTTATGCACTTATTAGTGCAGAGATGGAAGTTCTTATGTCCAGACTTAAGGTCTTCAAGACCGGAGCTTGTGATGATGAGAAGAGCAATGATCAAGACCGTGAGGTTTTATCAGAAGAACATATCACCTAACATGGCACCTCACTGCAGGTTTCAGCCGACTTGCTCCGAATACATGATCGAATGCCTGGAAACGCACGGAGTCCTTAAAGGGCTTCCCCTCGGAATATGGCGGATTCTTCGCTGCAATCCTTTCTCGAAGGGTGGCTACGACCCGGTTCCGCATAAGGAGATAAGATAGTTTTATGACATTTCTTTACCAGTTTTTCGGATGGCTGACGAGAATCCTTTTCGGATTCTTCGGCAACTACGGTATGGCCATCATCATGCTGACGGTAATCATCAGAGCGGCTTTGATCCCTCTTAACGTCAAGTCCCAGAAGTCCATGATCAAGATGCAGGCTCTCTCGGGAAAGACAGCCGAATTACAGCGTAAGTACGGCGACGACAAGCAGAAGTACCAGGAAGAGGTAATGAAGCTTCAGCAGGAGAACGGTGCAATGGGTTTCTCCGGATGTCTGCTCCCCTTCATTCAGTTGTTTCTTATCTGGCCTATCTATAGAATCGTTTCCGGACCTTTGATCTACCTTTCACAGGTTCCCAAGGAGAATGTTCAGGCAATGATCGATCTTGCAACATCGCAGGGTCTCGTTGGCAAGGGAGTAAGACTCTCCGAACAGCTCCATATCCCGCTTATCAACATTTTGCATAACAACAGCGATTTCCTTAGTGAGTGTATCTCTAAGGGCTATATCGCCATGGGTCAGCTCCTTGATCTGCATTTCTTCGGTATGGATCTTACGATCACACCTGCATGGAATCCCATTACGATCATGTCTGATCCTTCCACATATCTTCCTCTTTTGATGTTCCCTATCCTCGTTATCCTCACGACTTTGCTTTCGATGAGAATGACAAACTGGTTAAAGCCCGGTTATAAGGAGCAGAAGGAAGCTAAGGAAAGAGAGAAGAAGAATCCCGCAAGAGCAGGCCAGACTCCTAAGGACCAGGCTGAGATGACAACTAAGATGATGTCATGGATGATGCCTATCCTGATGCTCTTCACGACATTTACCCTCCCCGCTGCAATGGGTCTTTACTGGGTAGTCGGTGGTATCATGGGAATCATTACCCAGCTCATCACATACTTCATGTTCACAAAGCCTTATGAGCTCAAGAAGCTCGAGATGGAGCAGAAGAAGGCAGAAGCTTTCAAGAAGAACTCCTCTGACAAGGACGAGAACAGGAAGAAGAATAAGAAGAAAAAGTAATAGCAGGAGGCTATCGGTACAATATGGAAAAGTCAGTTGTTAAGACAGGCAAGACAGTAGAGGAAGCAAAGGCTGCAGCTCTTGAGGAGCTCGGCGTATCCGAAGATCAGGCAACAGTAGAGATCTTAAGCGAGAACGACGGTAACTTCCTCGGGATAGGTAAGCAGGCTGAAGTAAAGGTTACTGCTGATGTAGAAGAGGCAGAGGAAGAAGTAGTTTACTACGGTGATGACGAGAGCTATGAGGGTGATGCCGTAAGCGAGGCAGAGGATGCAGCTGTATCTTTTGTAGCTGAGGTTCTTTCCGGTATCGGCATTCACGGTAATATGGATTCCTACAGAGAGGATGACACGATCTATATCTCCGTATCAGGCGGCGACTGCGGTTCAGCTATCGGCCGTCACGGCGAGACTCTCGAGGCTATCACATACATGACAAATCTCATCGCTAACAAGCACAGCGAAGAAAGAGTTCATGTTCATCTTGATGTAGGCGGTTACAGAAAGCACAGAGAGAGGATCATCGAAGGCCTCGCAGACCGTGCTGCTTCCAAGGCTCTCCGTTACGGCAAGCCCGTTGCTATGGAGCCCATGAACCCTGCCGAGAGAAGAATGGTTCACTCCTATCTTCAGGGCGTTGAGGGCGTTACAACTCACTCCGAGGGCGACGAGTCCAACAGACGCGTTATCGTTACTCCCGAAGCAGCGGAGTAATCCTACATACGATGGAGCCTTTCTGTGCTTTATCGACACCCGCCGGGCTTTCCGGAATAGCGGTGATCAGGGCGTCGGGAGAGGATGTATCCTTAAAGGCTGAGAAAGCAATTAAGATACTTCGCACGACCGGTGAGAGGACGGATGCGGCTCTTACGGATCTTAAAGGTTATGAATCTGCTTACGCAAGATTTACGGATCCGGTTAACAACAAGACAATAGATGATGTTGTGGTGACCTTCTTTAAGGCGCCGCACTCTTATACAGGCGAAGATATGATAGAGATCTCCTGTCACGGCGGACAAGCCGTAAGGCAGGAGATCTTGCGCGTTCTGAACAGCTGCGGCATAAGACCTGCGGCTCCCGGGGAGTTCACGAAGACGGCTTTCATAAACGGCAAGCTCGACCTTACGGAGGCCGAGGCTGTAATGAACGTCATCTCGGCCGATTCCTCACGTGCTCTCGAGGCTTCGAACAGCCAGCTTATGGGAGAACTGCTCAAGAGGATAACGGCATCCGAGGATAAGCTTTATCAGGCTCTTTCATCGATAGAGATGATGATAGAATTCCCCGAGCACGACGACACTCCCGAGAATACAAAAGCCGTGGAGGATCTGATCGTTTCCGTAAGGGATGAATACGATTCTCTCGCCAAAAGCTTCGGCAGGGGCAGACTTCTTACGGAGAGGATGAAGGTCGCGATACTTGGCCTTCCGAACAGCGGCAAGAGCACGCTTCTTAATTTTCTCGCAGGCTACACACGGGCGATCGTAACCGATATCCCGGGAACTACGAGAGACACGCTTGAATTTAATACGGAGATTGAGGGCGTGCCGGTTACATTCGTCGATACTGCGGGCATCCGCGATACAGAAGATGTTATCGAGGCAAGGGGCGTTGAGCTTGCACGCATCGCGGCATCCGAGGCAGACCTCGTTCTGTACCTTATAGCTCCAGAGACTTCCTGTGATGATGTTCTTGGGACCATAGACGGGCTTGATGCTTCGAAGATCCGCATCATCTTCACCAAAAGCGACATCGGCAATAATCCCGACAGGGAGAAGATAGAGCGGGAGCTTCTTAATAAGGGTGTCACCGGATTTGCTTCCGTATCCGTCAAGGAAGACGTCAACACGGATCTTGTCGGAAAGTTTGTAAAGGAGACTTACGAGAGCGCGGGAGGCATCAATGCGAGCGACATAACGGTATTAAGCTCACGCCACGCGGCACTTCTTTTAAGTGCCGTCGAAAAGCTTAACGAAGCGATCTCAGTATTAAGAAACGGTCTCGGAGTCGACGTGTGCTCACAGGTAATAAGAGCTGCATTGGACGACAGCGGACTTATCACGGGCCGTGAGGTCTCGGAAGAGCTCGTTGAGACAATATTCTCAAGATTTTGTATAGGCAAATAAAATGAACAAAGAAGAAGCACTTAAGATTACTAATGCATATGCTGCAGGCGACTATGATGTCGCTGTCGTAGGCGCAGGCCACGCGGGCTGTGAGGCGGCTCATGCCTGTGCCGTTATGGGACTTAAGACGATACTTTTCACGCTGCATCTTGATTCCCTTGCTAACCTTCCGTGCAACCCCAGTATCGGAGGCACGGCCAAGGGTCAGATCGTAAGAGAGGTCGATGCGTTGGGTGGCGTTATGGGCAAGGTCGCGGACAGTACATTGATCCAGATGAGGATGCTTAACCGCACTAAGGGCCCCGCCGTTCATTCGCCGCGTGCCCAGATGGACAGAAGCAGATATTCCGTCATGATGAAGAAACTTCTTGAGGATACGGAGAACCTCGATATCAGACAGGGACACGTAACCGAGCTTCTGGCGGAAGATGAAGGCGACGGAAAATATAAAGTCACGGGCGTCATGACGGAGAGCAAAGCCGTCTACGGTGCGCGTGCGGTCGTAATCTGCTCGGGCACATATATGGAATCGAGGACCATAAGAGGCGAGGTTATAACCGAGTCGGGTCCCGACGGACTTCCGAGATCCGTAGGACTTTCGAAGTCATTAAGCAGCTACAATATTCCGATCTTAAGATTCAAGACGGGAACCCCTGTCAGAGTCAACGCCAACAGCGTGGATTTCACTGTGATGGAGATACAGGAAGGGGAGCACGATGTACCGCCGTTTTCTTTCGAGAATGAGATGAACGGCAAAGGAGTTCCTGAGGAGCAGACTCCGTGCTATTCCGTGTGGACCACGCCTGAGACGAGAGAAGTTATTTTCGATAACATGGACAGATCGCCTCTTTACAGCGGCGTCATCAAGGGCACAGGCCCGAGATACTGCCCTTCGATCGAAGACAAGTTCGTGAAGTTCAAGGACAAGGTAAGGCACCAGATCTTTATCGAGCCCATGGGCACAAATACGAGGGAGATGTACCTCCAGGGTTTCTCCACAAGTCTTCCCGAGGACGTGCAGGTGAAGATGGTTCACTCGCTCCCGGGCCTTGAGAACGCGGTGATTCAAAGAAGCGCGTATGCCATCGAGTACGACCTCATCGAACCCACCACATTAAAGCAGTCGCTCGAGTCCAAGATCGTGTCGGGACTTTTTACGGCAGGCCAGATCAACGGTTCCTCGGGTTACGAGGAAGCTGCGGGGCAGGGCATTGTCGCGGGAATAAATGCAGGAAGATATGTGCAGGGCAAAGAAGCTGTGATAATCGACCGTTCCAAGGGCTACATCGGAGTGCTTGTTGACGACCTCGTCACGAAGGGCACAAACGAGCCTTACCGCATGATGACGTCACGCGCCGAGTACAGGCTTTTCTTAAGATACGACAATGCCGATATGAGACTTACGCCGATAGGATATGAGGCGGGGCTTATAAGCGGGGAAAGATACGAAGCTTTCAAGAAGAAATACGAAGCAATAAGAAACGAGCGTGAAAGACTCGGCAAGACTTATGTGGGACCTACTCCCGAGCTTGAGAAGATATTAGCTTCCGTAGGTTCGGTCCTGCCGCCTTCAGGTATATCTTTGGCAGACCTTCTGAAGCGCCCTGACGTAACTTACGATATGCTCGCGCCCATCGATAAGAACAGGCCTGCGCTGACAACAGATATCTGCAAGGAAGTCGAGACGGACATAAAGTACGAGGGCTACTTAAAGCTTGAGGAAGAGAAGATAAATAAATTCGCTAAGCTTGAGAAAAAGGTTATCCCCGAGGATACGGATTATTCGGCCATAACGGGCTTAAGGCTCGAGGCAAGACAGAAGCTTGATAAGATGAAGCCTTCAAGCGTGGGACAGGCATCCAGGATCTCAGGTGTGTCTCCCGCGGATATCTCTGTGCTCCTCGTATACCTTGAGTCGGTCAGGGGAGGGTCAGATGTCGGAAGTAATTAAGTCGATCGTAAAAGAGTACTCGGACCGCGAAGGGCTGGGCTTAAGCGCGGAGCAGCTTGAGCAGCTCGATACATATGCTTCCATGCTCGTTAAGACTAACGAGGTGATGAACCTCACCAACATAACCGATGATGAAGGCATTGCCGTAAGGCACTTCATCGATTCGCTGACACTTGTGCCCTACATAAAGGCGGAGCAGGAGAAGGCGAAAAGCAAGAGCCTCAGCATCATCGACGTAGGTACCGGCGCGGGTTTCCCCGGAGTTGTACTTAAGATCGCAATGCCGGAGCTTCGTCTGACGCTTCTGGATTCGCTTAATAAGCGCCTGAACTTCTTAAATGAAGTCAGTACCGCATTAGGTCTTGCTGATGTAAATACGGTGCACGGAAGGGCTGAGGACGCAGGCAGGGACAAGAAGCTTCGCGAGAAGTTTGACATCTCATGCGCACGTGCCGTTGCAAATCTTCCTGTGCTGTGTGAATACTGCCTGCCTTTTGTTAAGCAGGGAGGAGCTTTCCTCGCGATGAAGGGCAACGTTGATGAGGAAGAGCAGGCTTCGGTAAAAGCCGTTTCCGTATTGGGCGGCAAGAAAGAGAAAACGGATAAGTTCCTGCTTTCCGGAACTGATATGAACAGATCGATAGTAGTGGTAAGGAAGGTGCGTCCGACACCTCCCGCATATCCCAGACAGGCCGGAAAACCCTCCAAGAATCCTCTCTAAAGGAATTCTCTATATATTATAATATTTTTTATATTTATAGATATAAGTATGTTATAATGTACGGGTATGATTTTCTATCGGTGAAGATACACTGATTCACCGGTTGCGGAGGATAAGATGGCAGATATTGATAAGTCCAAGGAACTGAGGAAACAGCAGGAAGCTGAGATGGATCTGGCGTTCAGATCCGAACAGATGACCATAGTCCCGGTTGACCTTGAGCAGGAGATGAAGAAGTCGTTTATCGACTATGCTATGTCGGTTATTTCCGATCGTGCTCTTCCTGACGTAAGAGACGGTCTGAAGCCGGTTCAGAGAAGAATACTTTATTCCATGTTTACACAGGGATTTACCCCTGATAAGCCTTACCGTAAGTGCGCTACCACGATCGGTGACGTTCTCGGACGTTTCCATCCTCACGGCGACGCTTCGGTTTACGACGCTCTCGTAAGACTTGCACAGGATTTCTCATTGAGACATCCTCTCGTTGACGGCCACGGTAACTTCGGTTCCATCGACGGTGACCCGCCGGCTGCTTACCGTTATACTGAGGCAAGACTTGCCAAGGTAGCTCTCGAGATGATGACCGATATCAAGAAGGGTATCGAGTTCAGACCTAACTTCGATGAGCACGACTTCGAGCCTGTGGCTCTTCCGGCAAGATTCCCGAACCTTCTTGTTAACGGTTCCGTAGGTATCGCCGTAGGTATGGCGACCAATATTCCTCCCCATAACATGGGTGAGGTTATAGACGGTGTTGTAATGATGCTCGATAATCCCGAGGTTACTCTGGATGAGCTTCTTACAGTTATCAAGGGACCTGACTTCCCTACAGGCGGTGCGATCCTCGGAACATCCGGAATCCGCGAGGCTTATGCAACGGGCCGCGGAAGGATCATGGTAAGAGCTCATGCCGAGATCGAAGAGTTCGGCAGCGGCAGACAGAGGATCATAATCCACGATCTTCCTTTCGCCGTTAATAAGGCACGTCTCATCGAGAGAATGGCTGACCTTGTTAAGGAGAAGAAGGTCGAAGGCATCACAGGCCTTCGTGACGAGTCCGACCGTAATGAGATGGTACGTATCGTTATCGAGGTCAAGAAGGAAGCCAACCCCGACGTTGTACTTAACCAGCTTTATAAGAACTGCGCACTGCAGGATGCATGCTGCGCCAATATGATCGCGCTTGTACCTGATCAGGACGGCAAGCTTGAGCCTAAGACGATCACGCTTTTCGATGCGCTCAGATACTATATCGAGCACCAGGAGAACGTCGTTACAAGAAGGACCGAGTACGACCTCGAGCAGGCACAGGGCAAGAGACATATCGATGAGGGACTGCTCCTTGCGATCGACCACATCGACGAGATCATCAATATCATCAGGTCTTCCAGAACCGAGGCTGATGCCAAGGCGAGAATGTGCGAGAGATTCGGCTTCTCCGATAAGCAGGCACAGCACATCGTAGACATGAGACTCGGACGTCTCACAGGTGAGACTCGGACGTCTCACAGGTCTCGAGAGAGAGAAGCTTGAGGCTGAGATCAAGTCCCTCGATGAAGCTATCGCAGCATACCAGCTTATCCTGAGCGATAAGGGCGTGCTCCACGAGACTATCAAGAAGGAGATCCTTGAGATCAAGCGTAAGTTCGCTACTCCGAGAGTAACCGAGATCATCAACGGTTCTTTCGAGGATGTTGATGACGAGTCTTTGATCCAGGAAGAGAATATCGTTGTTACGCTTACACACTACGGTTACATCAAGCGTCAGCGTATCGATGTTTATAAGAGCCAGCACAGAGGCGGCAGAGGAATATCCGGACAGGGAAGACGTGAAGAGGACTATGTCGAGAAGATCCTTACGACCACTACACACAAGTTCCTCCTTTGTTTCACGAATACCGGCCGTGTATTTAAGATCAAGGGCTACAAGATCCCCGAGACACTCTCAAGAAGCGCCAAGGGAACTGCTCTTGTTAACCTCCTGAGCCTTCAGGAAGGCGAGAGGATCAGGAATATCATTCCTGCAGACAGCCTCGATACAGAGGATATCAACCTCACGATCGTAACCCGTAAGGGAATCATCAAGAGAACACCTCTGTCGAGCTACAAGAACATCAATAAGAACGGTCTTATCGCAGTTAAGCTTCGTGACGACGACCGCGTTGTGGATATCGCCATGACGGCTCCGGGACAGGAAGTGATCGTTGTATCTTCCTCCGGTAAGGCCATCAGATTCAATACTGACGACGTAAGAGAGACAGGACGTAATTCTTCCGGTGTACGTGCGATGAACCTCGCTGACGACGATAAGGTCGTAGGCATGGTTCCCGTTACCGAAGGCGGAGAGCTCCTTGTTATCTCCGAGAAGGGTATGGGTAAGAGATCTTCAGTTGAAGAGTACCGTCAGCAGAACAGAGGCGGTAAGGGTCTTATCACATACAGGATCAGTGAGAAGACAGGTCCTCTCGTAGGATGTACTCTCGTAGACGATTCGCTCGATCTTCTCATGATCACTGATACCGGTATGATCATCCGCGTTGCTACGACGGAGATTCCGACGCTTTCACGTGCCACATCCGGTGTTAAGCTTATGAGATCGAACGGTGCATCTGTTGTTGACTTCACGGTTACCGAGCATGAAGAGCCGGAGCCTGAGGAAGCAGAAGAGGGTGAAGAATCCTCTGACGGTTCCGTGTCAGCAGCTCCTACAGAGTCAGCTGAGGCTTCTGAAGCTTCAGAAGGACAGTCCGAAGGGGATGTAAATGCTTAAATTCAGAAGAAACAACCGTCTGATCGGTTTGCTGCTTACGGTCATTATCGCGGCAGCATCCGTCGTACCGTTCACGCTGGGACAGACAGTTCTCGCAGGCGTTGAACAGCCCGATATAACGATCACGCCGATCGACGAGATCCACTGCTCATCTTACTGTGTCTACGATTTCACGGCAGACACTATCCTTCTTGAGCAGCAGTCGCACAACAGGATCTATCCTGCATCGATGACCAAGATCATGACCTTCCAGTTAGGTCTTGATTACTTAGACCCCGATGATTACGTTACCGCATCCGAGAATGCGATAACGAGCGTACCGTCAGACTCCACCATGATGTATCTTTGCGTAGGTGAGGAGATCAAGGTATCGGAGCTTTACTACGGTCTGATGCTCCCTTCGGGCAACGATGCGGCCAATGTTATCGCAGAGTCGGTAATCAACGCTTTATTCAGGGATTATCCTGCGGGCGGTCCTGAGGGACCTGACGGCGTCAACGCACAGTATTTTGTCGATACGCTGGGTGTATCCGCAGAAGAGATCCTGGCTTCGTATCCGTTGTCCGCTTTTGCCGAGCTCATGACGCTCCGTGCAAGAAACATCGGATGCACGGGAACGCATTTCTCGAATGCACACGGATATCACAGTGACGATCACTATACGACAGCGTTCGATCTGTGCCTTATGATGGCCAATGCCACGAGAAATCCTGACTTCAATACAGTCATCAGTTCTCCTACGCATGTATTCCAGGCAACCAACTGTCATCCCGAGGACGGCTGGTCAACGGTTAAGAATACCAACCAGATCCTTCTCGATCCGTGGATGACCTCTAAGACTGCAGACGGAGAGGATACACATATCGCCGCATTCATCGGCGGTAAGACCGGAACGACATCCGTCGCAGGTACGGGAATGACGACCTACAGTGTCAATGAGAACGGTCACGAACTGATGATCGCAGTCTGCGGAATTCCCTATGAGGAGTCTTCCAATCAGACTCGTTATGTTACTTCGGCTGTTGCCTACGGTAATCTCGCATGCTGGAATTCGGATCCTGTAACGGTTATCCCGGGTACATTGGGCGATTACCAGAGATTCAACTGGACGGCTGACGAGTATCCTGTATTGGATACGGTTATCTCTCCTTTTGACGGAATAGATTATGTTCCTGCACCAGTGACGGAAGAGTCGGAAGTCTATGAGTCGGGACTCGCCCCGGGAGAAACAATAGGTGAAGTAATAATCGGAGATGCGGGAGATACGCCCGACGGCCTTGCCGTTGAAGAGACGGAACCCTCCGGTTTCTATGCTACAAGCGTCGGCAAGTTCATCTATATAAATCCCGGTGTATCGGTGCTTATAGCGGTATTGGTTCTGACGATCATTATCCTTGTCATCATCCTTATCACCAGGAGCATCAAGTACAACAAGCCGCGCAAGAGAAGAAGCAGCGATGTCAGACAGTATAAAGGCCCAACATTCTGATGTAGACTGAACTGAAGCAAAATTTAAAGGAGTGTGAGAGATCACACTCCTTATTTTTATGATATTGACAAATAAAAAGGCTGCTCAGATGAGCAGCCTTCTGTTATAAATCTGTCTTTAAGTCAGGAGATCAAAGTCCCTCTACGCTCAAGATAGCCTCGTGGATGTTGTTGTAAGAAGCCTGGAGGAGAGTCTTCTCATCCTCGTTGAGCTCCATCTCGATGATCTTCTCAACTCCGCCTGCACCGATCATGATC
>CADAXO010000022.1 GCA_902791885.1 Oscillospiraceae bacterium
CCCAAGAGGGTGGAGAAAGTATGGTAAGCGGTACTACTGTTCTTAAAGCTGAAGAGACTTCGAGACTTGACGTATTCATAAGCTCGAAGATCGATTCCTATACGAGATCATATTTTAACGGCCTTATCGCTGACGGCAAGGTTCAGGTCAACGGCAAGGTTATTACAAAGTCGGGATATAAAGTTTCTGCGGGTGATGAGATAACCGTTGATATTCCCGAACCTTTAAGTGATGAGACTGTAGCACAGGATATTCCGCTTGATATCCTTTATGAGGATGATGATCTTATAATCATCAACAAGCCCCAGGGAATGGTTGTTCATCCGGGTGCCGGTCATCATGATATGACATTGGTCAATGCTTTGCTTTCACATTGTGAGGGCAATCTTTCAGATATCAACGGAGTAATAAGACCCGGAATCGTTCACCGTATCGATAAGGATACATCGGGAGTTATGATGGCTGTTAAGAATAATGAGATGCATATTAAGATCTCAGATATGCTGAGCCGTCATGAGATCGAAAGAACGTACAGGACTATAGTTTACGGCGTTATTTCCGAAGATAAAGGAACGATCGATGCACCTATCGGAAGATCATCCAAGGACAGACGTAAGATGACTGTAGTCGAAGACGGCAAGCCTTCGGTTACTCATTTTGAAGTTGTCGGAAGATACAGGGAAGGAACAGATCTTGAGGTTAGACTTGAGACAGGAAGAACTCACCAGATCAGAGCTCATATGACTTACATCGGTCATCCTGTATTCGGTGATCCGCTTTATGCGTCCAAGAGAGATTCTTACGGACTGAGCGGCCAGTGCCTTCACAGTAAGTCTATAAGGTTTATCCATCCGAGAACAGGGGAGGAACTTTATTTCGAGACAGAGCTCCCCGAATACTATGAGGAGTTGCTTAAAAGGTTAACAGCCCTTTAATGTGATAAAATTAGCATATGAACAGCCTTTACGAGAATGACATCTTTAAGGACGGTAAGATAAACAGTTATGTTCAGGGCATAGCTGCATTCTACGGATGTACCGTGGAATTCAATGATAATACCGTCGATATACAGGGTGAATCATTATCTTCCGTTAATATGGCACAGGCTGCTATCGAAGAGTTCGTTAGGGATGACTTCGAGATCATCTATACGACTCCTTCCGGAAGGGCTGTAAGACCTAAGACATACGGTCAGAAGTTCTATGTGGATTCCATCAACAGATCCGAGCTTGTTATCTGTTCCGGCCCTGCAGGTTCAGGTAAGACTTTCCTGGGTGTTGCCATGGCTGTTAAGGCTTTCCGTGCACACGAGGTATCAAGGATCATACTTACAAGACCTGCAGTTGAAGCAGGAGAGAAGCTTGGCTTTCTTCCCGGAGACATACAGGAGAAGGTTAACCCTTATATGAGACCTATATACGATGCACTTGAAGTGCTTCTGGGACAGGAGCTTTTCGAGAGGTATTACGAGAAGGGTCTTATTGAAGTTTCGCCTCTGGCTTTCATGCGTGGCCGTAACCTTGACGATGCTTTTGTGCTTCTTGATGAGGCTCAGAACACCACTTGCGAGCAGATGAAGATGTTCCTTACAAGATTAGGACTTAACTGCAAGGCGTGCGTGTGCGGTGACTTTACGCAGATCGATCTTCCCAAGGGCATGAAAAGCGGACTTGCGGACTGTATCAGCGTCCTCGAGGATATAGAAGGAATAAGTGTAGTTGCACTTGAGAACGGTGATATTGTAAGAAATCCGCTCGTAAGAAAGATAGTTGCGGCTTACGAAGAAAGGGACAGGTTGCTTTATGTATAAGTCTTCTTTCCAGCAGATATTTGTTACTATCCTGAGCGTAATTATTATCGTTCTGCTCGTATTCTACGGCTACAGGCCGGTAAGCTACGATCTTTCCGTCGGATCCGTGTCCAATATCGATATCTATGCACAAAGAAGCTTTATCGATACATATCAGACCGAATACGAGGCTGTTATTGCCAAGAACTCCGTAAGCCCGATCTTTATAAGATCCGAGGAGCTTTCCAATAACAGCATTACCAATGTCGAGCTTTTCTTCTCGATCCTTAGAGAGGCGAGATATCACCGCTTCAATATGTACGGTGTTGTTGCTGATGACTGGGATGAGACTCTTGCACAGATGAGAGCTCAGCTTGCATCCGAGTTCACCAACATGCCCGACGATAATACTCTTGATGCTTTCCTTACGATGTCGACCTCAACATTCAACTTCATCGAAGATAAGTCAGTCTCGATGGCCGAGATCATTATGATGGATAACGTTAATTCGGATACGTTAACGCTTGAGATTGATTCCAGAGTACAGCAGTTTAATGAGAATTACTTTGAATTTGCTTCGTATTCCGATGCGATCCACAATATCCTGAAGTGTCTTCTGACGCCTAACTCGGTATTTGACAGTGATGCCACAGACGAGGCGGGAGAGAACGCTTACATAACGGCTATGAACGCTCCTATCACGGTTGATAAGGGTACCAAGATCATCTCTGCAGGCGATGTTGTTACCGAACACACATATCAGTGTCTTATCGATCTCGAGCTTGTAAGAAGCGATACAACGGATCTTCTTATCCTTGTCAGAATAGCTGCTTATATCGTTATTTTGTCATTGATAATGATCATTTACTTTGTACGCAAGGATTCGGACAGATTCCCGGATATGCGTATCTTCTACATGATCATAATTACATTTATCATACCGATATTGGCTTCGGTCTACCTTGCTGAATTCTCTGCCATCATCATAGTGACGCTGTTCTTTACCGCGATTGTTTCCACTTATATGGGTACGCGTAACGGTATCGTTCTTTCTGTAATCGAGACACTGATGATGTGGCCTCTTTATAACTTCGATCCGGAGTTCGTATATGTATCCGTTGTAGGCATCGTAGTAACAGCCTCGATAGCAGGTAAGAAGAACCGTACTTACAACAGTGCGAGCCTTATTATCCTTCCTGCGCTCGCATGCGTTTTGTCCGTTGTAAGCTACAATGCGATATTCTCGACAACGCTTCAAAGCTTTATCGAATCCGGTGTATGGACCGGCGTATCCGCTATTTTGTCTATTATCCTTGCGATTGGTGTAATGCCTATCGTTGAGCTGTTCTCCAAGGTAGTATCGCCTGTTAAGTTGATCGAACTCTCACAGCCCGGAAATCCTTTGCTTAAGAGATTGTTCCTTGAAGCTCCCGGCACATACAGCCATTCAATGATGGTCGCGTCCCTTGCCGATGCTGCAGCTGATGCCATCGGAGCAGATTCACTGTTCTGCAGAGTTGCAAGCTATTTCCACGATATCGGTAAGCTTGAGAATCCTAACTTCTTTACTGAGAACCAAAGTGACGGGTATAACCCTCATAATGATCTTCCTGTAATGGAGAGCGTCAGCATAATAACCTCACATACCAAGGACGGTGTTAAGCTTGCACGTAAGTATCATCTGCCTGAGACTTTTGTAAATGTAATCGAAGAACATCACGGTACAACATATCCCGGATACTTCTATTACAAGGCTTGCAAGGAGGCAGAGGAGCAGGGACTTCCCGCACCCAATGTCGACGAATTCAGATACGAAGGCAGGATCCCGAGCACAAGGGAGTCTGCTGTAGTAATGATCTCCGATACTGCTGAAGCTGCCATCAGATCCAATAAGCTTACGGATGTTAACGAGATCGAGAAGCTTATAAGAAGACTTATTAAGGACAAGATCGACCAGGATCAGCTTGTAAATTCTGGTCTTTCCTTCGACGATCTCGAGAAGATAGTAAATGCCTTTAAGCAGGTATATGCGGGAACACTTCACGAAAGGATACAGTATCCTCAATGAGAATCAATATTATTAATGAATGTACTGGCCTCGAAGATTCCAAGATCGAACTTTGGAAGACTTATCTGGATAAGTTAGCTGTTGTGTTCGGTGACAGAGGTTACGCTTCCGATATCCCTGTTAGGGTAATGGAAGATGCTTATGCGACACTTACTTTTGTTGGTGCCGCTGAGATCCGTGAGACAAATAACGAGCAGCGCGGAATAGATAAGACTACGGATGTATTGTCTTTCCCTATACTTGATATGCATAACGGAAAACTGATCGATAAGTCATCCGGTATAGACTTCGAATTGGACGAAGACGGTAATCAGATATTGAATCTGGGAGATATTCTTATCAATCCCGATGAAGCTTATAACAATGCTGATAAATACGGTCACAGCATTGAGCGTGAGATCGCATTTCTGACAGCTCATTCGCTGCTTCACCTCGTAGGTTACGACCATAACGAGAAATCCGATGAGACACGTATGATCAAGGCTCAGAAGGAGCTCATGGCAGAAATCGGTCTTGCCATAGGCGATGAGCAGGCAGAGATCACTGACCATAAGGATGACAATATCGCATATCCTGCAGGGTCCATTGCCAAGCACTGCGGTTATGTTTCCATCCTGGGCCGTCCTAACGTAGGTAAGTCAACCTTCATTAACTATATAACCGGTATGAAGGTCGCAATTGTTTCTCACAAGCCTCAGACGACACGTACTAACATCAGATCTATTTATAACACTAATTATTTATAACACTAATGATGCGCAGATAATCTTTACGGATACTCCCGGTGTCCATAACCCGAGCAACAAACTCGGTAAGATCATGGTGGGAAACAGCTTCTCGAGTGCAAAGAACGCAGATGCTGTTCTTCTTATCGTTGACGGAAGATTTTCAGAGCCGGGTGCCGTCGAGAAGAAGCTTCTAGAACTTTGTAAGGAGAACAATAAGAAGGTAGTTCTTGCAGTAAATAAGTCTGATGACGTTACAAAAGAAAGCCTACTTCCTTTGATCAGTGCTTATTCTACTCTCTACGATTATGTCGATATTATCCCTATCTCAGCTAAGACAGGCGATAACGTAGAGGTGCTTCTCGATATACTCGCAGGACTTCTTCCTGAAGGCCCGAGGCTCTTTGATTCAGAGTATATGACAGATCAGTCAGAGAGGACTATTTCTGCTGAGCTTATCAGAGAGCAGATCCTCCATTTTGTCGATCAGGAGATCCCTCACGGAACTGCAGTCGAGATCGATTCTTTCGAGGAGAAGTATGATGAGGATGCCAAGGACGAGTACGACAGAAGCTGCATTGTAATCCATGCCACGATCATCTGTGAGAAGGATACTCACAAGGCGATAATAATAGGCAAGGGAGGGCAGATGATCAAGCGTATCGGCACTTCCGCCAGGATCAATATCGAGCGCCTAGTCGGATGCAAAGTCTATCTCGAACTCTATGTTAAGGTTAGGGAAGACTGGAAGAATAACGACACTCTCTTAAGAAGTTACGGTTTCAGGCCGGAGGACGATAATGCCATCTGATCCTTATTCATTTAAGGGCATCATACTTAAGACATCCGAGTACAAGGAGAAAGACCGCATGATATCCGTCCTAACCAAGGACCACGGTATCGTATCCGTATGCGTCAAAGGCGTCTCCGGGAAGCAGTCGAAAAACTCATTTGTATCGGTTCCGTACTCATACTGTGATTTTGTCGTTACCGACTCTCACAACTTTCTCTATCTTAAAGAAGGCAGCGTTATCTCAGGCAACACGGGTATCATGGATTCTCTTGAAGCTATGGCTGTCGCCGGTCATATGGCAGACTGCCTTTCATGGACTGTGATGCAAAGTGAGAATGCCAGGGATTGTTATGAGCTGTCTATTTATTCTTTCTATGCTTTATCTTTAACACCTTCGGATTATCTGTCAGTAATGATCATCTTCAACTGGCGACTAATGTGGCAGCTCGGTATGGCTGATAAAGCCCAAATCTGCGTGGGCGAGAAGTTCGGTAATCACAGGCTTTCCAAGCGTGATATGGAGATCCTTGATTATATCGGCACCAGTCCCATAAGCAAGATCTTCGCCTTAAAGCTTGATGAATCAGATATCAGGGATTTAAGGGGAATGACGCTTGATTATCTTAGGATGCACCTTGAGAAGGATATACAGGATCCTGTTTATAAATTGAATCTTCCAAATTGACATCACTGCATATAAGATTTAATATCAATTAAACTCAAGGAGGCTGTGAATGCGTTCAACTGCAATGACAATGATGCATATGCATATGTTTATGTATGATCGAACATCATATGGTCTTGCAAGCGTGCAGAAATAATTGTCGCTTATAAATCTATAGTAAGTATCAAGGCCATTTATCAGACGATGAATGGCCTTTTTGTTTACCGAAAGGAGATTAAAATGAACATCAGAAGATTCAAAGAGGAAGAAGCAAAAGAGGTATCGGATCTTATCCGTAAGACTATAAGAATCTCAAACACCAAGGATTATCCGCTTCAGTTGATGGAGCTTCTTATCGAGACTGAAACTCCAGAGCATGTACTCGAGAGAGCATCCTGGACTCATTTCTATGTAGCTGAAGATGAGGGAAAAATCGTTGGTTGCGGCGCGATCGGGCCTTTCTGGGGTAAAGAAGATGAGAGCGGACTCTTTACTATCTTCGTCCTTCCCGAGTATCAGGGCAAAGGGGTAGGCAGAGCAATAATAGAAACTCTCGAAAAGGACGAGTACTTCTTAAGAGCAAAGAGGATTGAGATACCGGCTTCAATCACAGGTGTACCGTTCTATCTTAAGATGGGATACCATTATAAGAACGGAATAACGGAACCTGATGAAGAACACCTGATAAGGCTGGAGAAGAACAGATAATATGGAAGAATTTATACTCTTGGATGAATCATATCTTGATAAAATGGCACGTCTTTATCAAAGCGCTTTCAAAGGCGAACCATGGAATGATGACTGGAGCAATGAAGTACAGTTAACTGAATATATAAAGGACGTCTCCGGAGGCTGTAATCCTTTGAATTACGGCCTTCTTATAGACGGAGAGCTCGTTGCTATGTCTTTAGGATCGCTTCGTCACTGGTGGGAGGGAACTAACTATAATATAGAAGAGTTCTGCGTCTCACCGGTTCTTCAGGGGCAGGGAATAGGCTCCCGCTTCATTAAGCTGATAGAAGCGGATATCAAAAGCAGAGGTTTAAGCGGAATCTTTCTTCAGACAGACTCTGATAAGCCGTCTTACAGGTTCTATACAAAGAACGGGTTCGGCGAGCTTACCAAGCATGTCAGTTTCTATAAGAGCGTAAAAACTTAAGGGTTAGTACATACTCCGCTGGAGTTGAAGTTGTAGCTTCTGCCTCCGATAGTCCTTGTGGTATTTGAAATCATGGCTCCGCTGCTTTCGAAGTAATACCAGGATCCTCCGATCTTGGCCCAGCCTGTCTGCATGGCTCCGCTTGATTTGAAGTAATACCAGACACCGCCGATCTTCTTCCAGCCGATCTGCATAGCTCCGCCGCCTGCAAAATAATACCAGGTGTTTCCTATCTTCTTCCAGCCGGTAACCATCGAGCCGCTTGAATTGAAGTAGTACCATTTGTTGTCTATCTTCTGCCAACCTGTAAGCATTACTCCGTCAGAGTTAAAGTAATACCACTTGTTGCCGATCTTCTGCCAGGAGGTCATAGGAACTCCGTTGGAATCATAGTAATACCAAGAGCTTCCGTTCTTTTGCCAACCTGTAAGAATAGGTGTATCAGTTACTACGGGCTCATCAGTTACAACAGGAGTATCCGTAGGGGTATCTGTGGGAGTGTCAGTTACAACAGGTGTATCGGTAACGACAGGAGTATCAGTCGGCGTGTCAGTTACTACCGGCGAATCTGTAGGAGTGTCCGTCGGAGTATCCGTGGGAGTGTCTGTTATAACAGGTGTATCTGTAGGAGTATCTGTTGGTGTATCCGTAATAACAGGCGTGTCCGTCGGTGTGTCTGTAGGAGTATCGGTTATTATCGGAGTATCCGTTGGAGTGTCCGTAACAACCGGTGTGTCAGTTACTACCGGTGTATCAGTAGGCGTATCCGTGGGTACAGGTGTATCCGTAGGAGTCTGCGTTGGTGTGTCCGTAGGAACAGGGGAATCCGTAGGAGTAGGCGTATCTGTAATAAGAACACCATTCTCATCGAAATCATAGTAAACTCCGTCAATATAGTACCTTCCGGTAGCTCGTCCGTTGCTTTGTGTTAAATAATACCTTGAACCATCAATGTCTATCCATCCTGTCTGCTGAATTCCGTTACTGTCAAAATAGAACCAGCGTGAATTGATGCAGACCCAGCCGACACTTCTTATACCGTCAGCTCCAAAGTAATATCTGTTCTGATCAAGCGTAAGCCAGCCGGTGGTCATTGCTGCTGAACCAACCAGTTTGTAATACTCCGTCAGTGTCGAAATAGTAATAATTACTATCTATAGTTCTGAATCCGGTTGTTCGTCTTCCGTAATAAGTGTCGAAATAATAAGTCTTTCCTTCTATATCCTGGAATCCGGTGAGCATTATTCCTTCAGAAGTGAAGTAATACCAGTAACCTGAAATCTCCTGCCAACCTGTACGCATAATACCGTCAGTACCGAAATAGTACTTGTTGCCGTCTATAGTTACCCAATTAATTTGCATGACTCCGCTGTTGCTGAAATAGTAAACATTGCCGTCAATCGTCTGCCATCCGGTAAGTGCAGAACCGTCGCCCTGGAAACAGTATGTACATAAACCTATAGTCTGCCAGCCTGTCAGCATTACGCCTTCATCATTAAATCCGTAATACTTAGCCAAGATAGTATCTGTGACCGTCAAGATCCAACCAACCGGTCTGCATTACTCCATTGTCATTAAAGTAGTACCAGTAATTACTGATCTGTTGCCAGCCGTATACTCTAATTCCGTCTAAACCGAAATAATACCTGGAGCCGTCGATTGTTCTCCATTCAGTATACATACCATAATTTGAGTTGAAATAATAAGTATTTCCGTCTAGCACGGTCCAACCGTTAGCTCTTGAACCGTCTTCATTAAAGTAATATCTGTAATTCCCAATATCCTGCCAGCCGGTCAACATGATACCGTCTTCGTTGAAATAATATGTTACGCCGTTAATAGTTCTGAAACCGGTAAGTCGTCGTCCGTTATAGTCAGTATAGTACTTGGATCCGTCAACCTCGATCCAATATCTTTGCATTATTCCGTCTTCGTTGAAATAGTACCAGTAACTTTCAATCTCCTGCCATCCGGAAGCCCGCTTACCGTCGGAAAGAAGATAGTATTTATTACTGTTTAAAGTAAGCCAACCAGTCTGCATTGAGCAATCCGAACCGAAATAATACCAGCTTCCGTCAATATTCTGCCATCCGGTAGCGAAATTACGGTCACTTCCCAAGTAATAAATCTTGCCGTCTATAGTATTCCAGCCGGGATTTATATTGTTGCCGACAGTAATGGTTGCAGTGTAAGTTGTTCCTGCAATCGTACAATAGACTTCGGCAGTACCCGGAGCAACAGCTGTAGCATTACCTAATCTGTCTACTGTAAGTATTTCAGGATTATTTGATCCCCATGTCTGGGCTACAAGATGTACGGGATTTGCGACTCCTGAATATCCGGTAACCGTAAGTGAAGCGAGCGCATAAAGCTTTGCTGTGTCCTGAGGGTACAATACATCGGTTCTGTTGTAAGCTGAACTGAAACCTATAGTTGCGCCTGTGATCTTATTTACAGGAATCTCGATAAGCTGAGAATTGAAGGCAGAGATATTCATTCGGCTTTCATTAACTGTGGGACTGGTTGATGTAGCAGAATAGAACTCGGCTACAGTTACGTGTCCGATACTTGCTATACCGATATGAGTATTCTCAGGTGTAATCATCGAGACATAATGTCCGGCATTATCATAAACACCTGTATCGATCCATGCCTGTCTTTCTCTGTAAAATGAGGAAAGGCCGAAACTCATACTATTTCTGCTGTAGTTCCATGAAATGCATTCATAGCGGTAGAAAAGTCCAAATCCTCTTGACTGCCAGGATTCACCTGTAATTGTCTCATGAGCGAAGTTCAATTCTGCTTCTCCGGCACGCACCATTGCAGTTTCTTCGAGTGCGTTTGACCATCTTAAAGGTACATAATCATCCAGTGTAAGTGCTCTTGAAGGGTTTCTGGGATCAGGATAACCGTTAAGGCAAGCTTCATATCGGTACCCGTTAATCTGTTCCAATACCAAAGAAGCGTCAGTATCATCAAATTCACCCATGACCTGACCGAATACGTTGCCGGATCTCGGAGCATCATAATTGGTTCTGTGAGCACCTGAATTAAGTGTATCCTCAATATTCGCAGATTCATCAGTATTACTGTCAGCTGTTACTACACCCGACAAAGCAATACCCATTGTAAACACAAGAGTGAGGGAGAGGAGTACTTTAATTACACAACTTGATTTCTTCATTATTTGACCTCTTGATTATGGATTAGTGCAGACTCCGTTCGAGTCAAACCTGTATGTCTTGCCTCCGATAGTTCTCGAGCCTGTTACCATAGCACCTGAACTCTCGAAATAATACCATTTGCCGCTTAACTGAAGCCAACCTGTCTTCATGGCTCCGCTTGAAAGGAAGTAATACCATTTACCGCTGACCTTTTGCCAACCGGTTCTCATGACGCCGCTTCCTCCGAAGTAATACCATTTACTTCCGATCTTTCTCCAGTTGGTAGTTAATGCACCGCTGCTGCCGAAGTAATACCAAGCGTTGTTGAGCTGTTTCCATCCGGTTGCCATTACACCGCTGTCTTCAAAGTAATACCAGTCGTCTCCGACTTTCTGCCAACCTGTAAGCATAATGTGATCGTCATTAAAGTAATACCATTTGCTTCCAATCTTTTTCCAACCTGTAGCAGCAATACCGTTGCTGTTGAAGTAATACCAAAGTCCGTTTATCTGCTGCCATCCTGTGGGAGCTGCAGATACAGTTATGGAAAGTCTGTATGTTTTGCCTCCGATCTTGCAATAGACCTTGGCAGTTCCCGTTCTTAACGCAGTAGCGTTGCCTGTTCTGTCGACGCTTATTATGTCAGGATTATCAGAACCCCAGGAGGAGGGGAGTATTCTTAAATCTTCAACTGTTGTAGTTGATCCGTTCACTCCGGAGATACTGACAGAACCGTATGCTTTTAACTGAATTGTGTTGCCAAGATATAAAGGCATGTTTCCTGAAGAAATGCTGATGCTTGATATATTGCTTGCAGAAACTATTTCAAGCTGGCCTGTGTAGTTCGATACATCAATTTTGGATTCATCAACAGATTCTGTCTGATAATACGAAGTTGCTCCGAATTCACCGCAGTAAGTATAGTATCCACCTGAATAGAAACCGGCTATACCTACATGTGTGTTACTGGGGTTGATCATAGATGTGTAATGTCCGGTTACACCGGATTCCTGATTAACCCAAGTATCTCTTTCACTGTACCATAATGTTGCAGCTCTTCCTTTGCCGCACCAGGCAAGATCCTCGTTGGATGACTGCATAGTGCCGTATCTTCTGCCGTACCAATTAGTAGCGTGATACATGATTGATCCGCCTACAGCAGCATTTGCCATTGCTTGCTCTTCAAGATCTCTGGACCATCTTATCGGAACATAATCATCCATAGTTAAAGCTCGGCTTGGATCTCTTGGATCAGGGTATCCGTTCTGACATGCTTCAAGGCGGTAACGGTTTATCTCGGCAACCATTGCATAGCATGAATTGTCGTATAGTCCCTCGAACATGACTATAGAGTATTTATTATCGTAATCGTAGTCCAGATTGGCATAGCATCTGTGAGCACCATCACTTAAAGCATCTGCTTCAATAGCTGCTGAATCAAAAACTTCAGTCAGATCACCGGTAACTAAAGCACCGCTTTTACGGAAATAATAATCGACACCGTCAATATTGCACCATCCGGTTATCATTCGGCCGTCATATGAATAGAAATAATAAGTTACGCCCTCAATTTCCTGCCATCCGGTTACACTGAAATATGTTTCCGGGTTTATGTAATACCAATAAGTATCAGGTTTTATCCAGCCGGTCTGGAATTTGCCGTCAGAAGCGGCGTAGCCGTAGCCTCCATCTAAATAAACCCAACCGGTCAACATTCCATAGTTTTTGTTAAAGAAATAATGATCACCGTCGATTTCCTGAAAGCCCAATGCAGCGTGTCCGTCTTCATAGAAATAAAAACGATATCCATTGACGTCCTGCCATCCGGTTCTCATCTTGCCGTCATAACCGAAGTAGAACAGGCGGTTAGCTTCAGGACCGATATAAACCCAGCCGGTCATCATTTTGCCATTATAATTGAAGTAATATGTATCACCTTCAATAACCTGCCAGCCGGTGACTTTCACGCCCTCATCATTGTAGTAGTACCAACTGCCGTCAATCTGCTGCCAGCCGGTAAGTATGGCATCGTCATTCAGAGGTTCAAATTCGAACTCAACCAGCTCTTCTTCAACTTCGATCAGTTCTTCGGTTTCTTCAATATCTTCAGAAGGTTCAGTATCGATAACCGATGGCTCAGTTTCTTCAACTATAATCTCTTCGATGTCCTCTGATATAGCTTCTGTAGGTTCAGTATCTTCAGATGTTTCTTCAGATGATTCATCGGTCAAATCAGTATCTTCATTGGAGATAACTTCTTCGATCACCGGTTCTTCATCAGAAGGTTCGGTCTCATCTGCAAGGACCGTGGGCAAGGTAGACATAAATATACAAGCTGCAAGGGTAAGAGATGTTGCAGATTTAAGCAGTAACTTCGAATTCTTCATACAACCTCCTCTTAAGACGGGTACGACGGTTCTGAAAAGCTCTTATCTTCTAATTATAACAGTTCAGATTTTCCAATTCTCGGGGAAGAGCGAAATATATTCGGGATTCTCGAGTCTCTCGTCGATAAGCAATGCGAATCCTGTGTCTTCTTCGGTCCTAATGACTCGGCCTACTGCCTGAAGGACTTTCTCCCAACCCGGGAAGCGGTAAGCAAAGGCAAATCCGTCGCCGAATTTCTCTGTATAGTAATTCGCCAGAATCTGTCTCTCGGGTGATATCTTAGGTATACCGACACCAACTATAACTACGCCTGAAAGTTTCTCTCCCGTAAGATCGATTCCTTCTCCGAAGTGTCCTCCCAAGACGGCAAATCCGATCAACAGCCCGTTATAAGCTGAATCGAAACACTCCAGATATTCATTTTTCTCTGTTTCGGTCATGGAAGGCTTCTGACGGATAACCTTAAGATCCGATCTTTCCTTAAGCATATTGGTCACACCGGTACATACCATGTCGAGATACTCGAAAGAGGGGAGGAATACCATGTAGTTTCCCGTACGGTGCCTTAATTCTTCGTAAATCCTTCTGCAAAGATCCGGAAGTGTCTGTTTTCTGTACTTGTAGGATGTGTTTATAGAAGTGTCTATGAGCACTTCCAGGTTTTCAGACGGGAAGGGGGATGCGAGTTCGATGTGTCTTGCACACTCGCAGTTCTTTCCGACTATTACGTTACGGTAGTATTCATACGGAGACAATGTAGCCGAGAAGAATACTGCAGGATAGATGTTCTCAATTCGGGATCTGATCTTCTCTGAGGCATCGAGGCAGATAAGGCTGACAGTAACATCTCCGCCTTCAAGGTTAAATGCAGTGATGAAGTTCTCGTCGTATTCCTGCTCGAATATGGTAAGGAAGAACCTTGTCTCAAAGAAATATTCAAGTGCCGTATCACGAACGTTGCCGGGTTCAAGAAGGTCTATAAGCGGCATCAGAACACGGATTGATCTCCAAAGGATAGTGTAAAGGTTAAGCGTTCTTTTGACTGTTCCTTCGAATACTTCGTTTCTTACCGTGTCGCGCTCATCGATCTTCTCAAGAGAGGACATGGCGGATACATTCGAAGTAAGCTTGTCACGTATAGTCTCAAAATAGTTCTTAGCCTGTGCAAGGAAGCCTTCAGTTCTCGGGTCGTGTCCTTTAAAGACTTCGATCATGCGGTCTATAAGTGATTTACTTAAGCTTGCCGAGAACATAGTTCTTGAACGGTCCACCATATTATGAGCCTCGTCTATAAGGATCGCATTGCGCCAGGAATCTTCGCCTGCGAATGCGCGTATCAGAGAAACCCGGGGATCAAATGCGTGGTTGTAGTCTCCGATGATCACGGTACAGTAGTTCATCGCATCAAGACTTAACTCATGAGGGCAGAGACGGTACTTCAAAGCAACCTTGGTAATCAACTCGGGCGTAAGTTCATCGTATGTAAGAAGATCGCCCAAGGCGGGGATAAGACGGTTATAGTAACCTTCGGCGTAAATACAGCCTTTAGTGTCGCACTTTCTGTTAAGAAGGCACATCTGCTCCTTGGACTTCAATGTGATGGATCTTATAAGAAGGCCGCTTTTGCGCATATCGTTCACGGCTTTTGCCGCTACAACGCGGGTCTGAGTCTTCGCCGTAAGGTAAAAGATCTTGTCGTATTTATTACGAAGCAGGCCTTTAACAGCAGGATACAGCACGGAAATCGTTTTACCTGTGCCTGTCGGTGCCAGCGCGAAAAGGATCTCATCGCAGCTTAAGCTTCCCAAGACGCTTTTCATAAGCTCCTTCTGGCCGTTTCTTATGTGCTCGTAAGGAAACTTCATCTCACGAATGCTCTTATAAAGATTATCGTCGTATTTAAGAAGCTTTTTGACAAAGTCTATGTAGGCAACAGCGTGATCTTCGTAGATGACAAGCGCATCTGCGCGGCTTATGGTATCGGTTTTCTCGACGGCCTCAAGAGACGTTATATTCACATATCTTAATGTGATGTTCATCGATTCAAGATCGGGGTTATCGAGAAAGTAAAGCGCAGCATAGATCTTAAGCTGTGCTTCGTGATCGGTATGGACCAGCTTCTCATACTGTGTCTTGCCGGAATTAAAGGATTTAATCTCGATTATGTGTGGTACACCGTCGCTGTCCTGAGGGAAAAGAATGTCGGCACGCCCGTTGATATCAAGGCCTATTGTTGTGTCTTCGTCCTCAAACATATAGGTGTGTGAGAAACGGTGCTCAGTCTCGAAGTTATCGCCGTACTGTTTACGAAGGTCGGCAAAGATCCTTTTATGAAGCATAGTTCCTTCGATTCCCGAGACAGAACTGAAAGAACCTGCCGATGACAGGTTGCCTGTACGGGATACAAACCTCGAAAGAGCCGTTACCGAGACACTTATTGTTTTCATAAGTAAGATTATACAATTCAAATCGCAGTTCGTATCTTTATAAAGTATAATTAACAAAAGGAGTATCGCTCATGAATACCAGGATTGAAGACAACGTACTGATTGCCACGCCTGACGGCAATATCACTGCGACAAATTCCGACGCTGTCGGGAAGGAACTGTCTGAGATCTTAAAGGGCAGAGGCGAACTCGGGTTTGCCATAGATGCTTCTGATATTACTTATGTTTCAAGTTCCGGACTTCGTGTACTGATGATGCTGTCCCAGGAACTTGATGATCCTATCAGAGTGTTTAATGTCGGCCCCGATCTTTATTCGATATTTGATATCACTGGCTTTACCGATATCCTTAAGGTCGAAAGAAAGATGAAGACCTTGGATATAGTAGGCTGTGAGATACTAGGCAAAGGTGCATTAGGTACAGTTTATAAACTGGATGACGAGAATATCGTTAAAGTTTACAACAATCCGGATTGTCTTCCTGTGATCAGAAGAGAAAGGAAATTATCGAGGCTCGCCTTCATCAAAGGTATCCCGACTGCCATTAGTTATGAGATCGTAAAAGTCGGAGAAAGTTACGGCTCGGTATTCGAACTTATTGATGCGAAGAACATGAATGAATTGCTCGTTTCTCATCCCGATATGATAGATGAGATAGTAAGTAAATACATAATTCTTCTTAAGAAGATGCACAGTGTTACCGTAAATTCGGGAGAACTGCCTTCAGCAAAGGCTAATTTCCTTCACTATCTTGTTAATCTGGATGGAATTCTTTCAAAAGAATTGTCAGAATGCTTAAGAGATCTTCTTAATGAAATGCCTGAGGATCTTCATTTAATTCACGGCGATATTCAGATGAAGAATGTAATGCTTCAAGGTGATGAACCTTTGGTCATTGATATGGAAACTATAACGAAGATGAGAAGGACAACAGCGAGTATTTCTTAGGCTTTGATGATGATTTTTGTGCAAAGCTTTGGGATAAGATCCTGCACGGGTATTTCGAAGGCTTATCTGAAGATGAGATCTCAGTCATGGAAGATAAGATTAAACTTCTCGGATACCTGAGATTTCTTGACAGTATAGTCACCAACGGCTTTACAAAGCCTGAATTAAGGGAAATACGCATAAACCATTCCGTCAGAAATATGTCTGACCTTATAACTAAAGTACATTCTCTCAGTACTCATTAAGTGTTATTATAGATAAGTTATAAATTAAACAGGAGATTCGTTGTTTTATGGCTTATCCTTTGTTAGAGAATCCCGTCGGAAGTTTCTATCTTTATGATGGAGAGAAGATTACAAGCGACAGTGAAGAGGCAAAGCAGCTTCTTCTTCCTACAGAAGAAGTTACATATTATGAGACACTCCGCGTCAAGAAGGGTGTTCCTTTGTTCTTCGAAGATCATCTTAAAAGATTGGGTAAGTCAGTTGAGGGAATCGAGAATTTCGATGTTGATCTTACGGGCATCATACTTGAATGCTATGGTTTCATTAAGGACTTCGACCCTGAATATGACGGATCTTTAAGGATAGTGCTTACTAAGAGTCATCTTCTTATTCATGCCTGTGAAGCTAATATCCCGGGAGAGGAGCTTTTCGAGAAGGGAATTAATACGCTTACTCTTCAGTGGGAGCGCGTTGCCCCTAATATCAAGGTGTTCCGCGGCGATTACAAGCAGGCTGTGGCAGAGAAGTTCTCCGAGCAGAATGAGTACGGTGCTCCGTATGAAGTTATCCTTAAGGACAACGAGGGCAGGCTTTACGAAGGAAGTAAGTCCAATCTGTTCGTTATCAAGGACGGTACGGTTTTCTCGGCACCTGACAGCAAGATCTTACTCGGTATCACAAGAAGCCGTGTTATGAAGGCTCTTGAGGAAGCTCATGCAATTCTTTGCTACGAAATGTTCACTCTTGATGAGATCCTTCAGGCTAAGGATGCAGCAGTATTCGTATCAAGTACTCCTTTCGACATTCTTCCTGTTAAGTACATAGACGGACACGAGCTTAATTCTGATCAGAATGAGCTCCTCCGTAATATTCAAAAGAGTTATCAACGCATTGCCGACGAGTACATCGCCAAGGCAAAACGCTAATATATTCAATCCGGAGGCATTTATATGGACATCAGAAGCGGTAAGGTATCAGTTACGACAGAGAATATCTTCCCTGTAATAAGGCAGTGGCTTTATTCCGATCAGGATATTTTCGTAAGAGAATTAGTCTCTAACTGTGCAGACGCTATAGCAAAGCTAAGAAGACTCGAAGAACTCGGCAAAGCAAAGATCGCCGACGGCGAAGAGTATAAGATCAACGTTATCTACGATGATGACAATAAGACGATCGTATTCGAAGATAACGGTATCGGTATGACAGCAGAGGAGATCGATAAGTACATCAATCAGATCGCTTTCTCCGGCGCTTTGGACTTCGTTACCAAGTACCAGGAGCAGTCTACTGACAAGTCCGGCATCATCGGCCACTTCGGTCTTGGTTTCTACTCCGCATTCATGGTAGCAGATAAGGTTAAGATCGATACATTAAGCTTCGAAGAGGGCGCAGAAGCCGTATCCTGGACATCCGAGGACGGTATGGAGTTCACTGTTGAGCCCTCCGAAAAGACAACAAGAGGTACGGCTATCACTCTTACACTTTCCGAGGAAGCACAGAAGATCTTCGATACTGCTACACTTCGCATGACACTTCGTAAGTACTGCTCATTCGTTCCCGTTGACATCTACTTTATTGATGTCAAGGGTGACAGACTCCATGCTGAGGCTGAGGAGAAGAGAAAGAAGGAAGCAGAGGAGAAGGGTGAGGAGTTTAAGCCTTCCGATATCTCATATGCTCCTATCAACAACAAGAATCCTCTGTGGCTTAAGAAGCCTTCAGAGTGTACTGATGATGAGTATAAGGCTTTCTATCACAGTGTATTTAACGACGGTTATGATCCGTTGTTCTGGATCCACCTTAATATGGATTATCCTTTCACACTGCAGGGTATCCTGTATTTCCCGAAGACAGACAATATCTATCAGTCACTTGAGGGACGTATCAAGATCTACAACCATCAGGTATTCGTAGCAGATAACATCGAGGAGATCATCCCTGATTTCCTGTTCCTGCTCCAGGGCTGCCTTGACTGTTCGGATCTTCCTCTTAATGTATCAAGATCTGCACTGCAGCAGGATGAATATGTTAAGAAGCTTTCAGGCCACATCATAAAGAAAGTATCCGATAAGCTTAATGAGCTTTATAAGAACGACAGAGAAGCTTATGAGTCTTACTGGTCCGATATCTCCGTATTCGTTAAGTACGGCATGATGAAGGAAGAGAAGTTCTACGATAAGGTCAATAAGATCTGCCTGTTCAAGACTGTTGACGGCAAGCATCTTACTATGGATGAGCTTACAGCAGAGAAGAAGCAGGTTCGTTATACAAACGATAAGGTCGCACAGGCAGCTTATGTCGAGATGGCAAAGAACGACGGTTATGAAGTAATAGTTCTTGATGAGATGATCGACGACAACTTCATCTCATTCCTTGAGTACAAGTACAGCGAGTTAAGCTTTAAGCGTGTTGATGCCGATCTTACAGGCGAAGACAGCGATGATGAGACACGTAACAAGCTCCGTGACTTCTTCCGTGCTGCATTAGGCGATGAGAAGCTCGAGGTCAGTGCCAAGGCTCTCGGTGCGGAATCGATGCCCGCTCTTATCATGGAGTCCGAGCAGAACAGACGTATGCAGGATATGAGAAAGCAGTATGAGAAGATGAATGCCATGAATAAGGCGGCCGGTCAGGAGCCTTTGAATCTCGATGAGCTTTTCCCTGTAAATACAGAGCTTGTTGTTAATACCGACAGCCCGCTTATCGGTAAGCTTCGGGCTCTCGAGTCCATGGGAACAAAGAAGGAAGATACCGACAGACTTGCTCAGCATATCTATGATCAGGCAAAGCTTGCTCACGGTACGCTGGACAGCGAAGGATTGTCAAGATTTCTTAAGTATAATAACGAATTGTTGGCAAAATCAGCTGACAACATCTGATAAAATATCGATATAAAAATTAAAGGGGATCAGCAAATGTCCGTTAGAAGAATCCTTTCAGAGAAGAAGCCCGCATTCGCAGTAGAAGCAAAAGGTATACTGCATGATGTATCCGCCGATCTTGATATCAAGACACTTACCAATGTCAGAGTTATCAACAGATACGATGTATCCGACATTACGGATGAAGAGTATGAGAAGGCTAAGACAGTAGTATTCTCAGAGCCTCCCGTAGATGATGTATATGATGAGACGGTCGATCTTTCCGACAGCTGCTTCGTCCTTAATATCGAATCTTTGCCCGGTCAGTACGACCAGAGAGCTGATTCCGCCGCTCAGTGTATCCAGTTCCTTACACAGAAGGAAAGACCTATCGTTAAGACGGCTAAGGTAGTTGCTTTCTTCGGTTCTCTTACAGATGATCAGAAGGAAGCCATCAAGAAATACCTTATCAACCCTGTAGAGTGCCGTGAAGCTTCATCCGAGAAGCCTGAGTCACTCATCGATAATTACGATATTCCCACAACAGTTGAGACGATCAGTGATTTTACGGATCTCGACGATTCAGGACTTGAGGCTTTAAGAGCTTCCATGGGTCTTGCAATGAGCTTTGCAGATATCAAGTTTACTCAGGACTACTTCAAGACTTTGAAGAGAAATCCCACAGTTACCGAGATCAGAGTTCTCGATACTTACTGGTCAGATCACTGCCGTCATACAACATTCCTCACAGAACTTACGGACATTAAGTTCGACGGTGATGATGAGCTTACGGCACAGATCAAGAAGACATATGAGGACTATCTTGAGATCCGTAAGGATGTATACGGAGAAAGACTTGAGAGCAAGCACATCTGCCTTATGGATATCGCCACAATGGCTGCCCGTAAGCTTAAGAAGGACGGCAAGCTTGACGATCTTGATGAGTCTGAAGAGATCAATGCATGTTCTATCAAGATCAGGATCAAGGTAGACGGTGAAGATCAGGATTATATCTTCATGTTTAAGAATGAGACTCATAACCATCCTACTGAGATCGAGCCTTTCGGCGGCGCTGCCACATGCTTGGGAGGTGCCATAAGAGATCCGCTTTCAGGAAGATCTTATGTATATCAGGCAATGCGTGTAACAGGTGCAGGTGACCCTACGGTTCCCGTATCCATGACACTTGAAGGCAAGCTTTCACAGAAGAAGATCGTAAGAACTGCAGCAGCAGGTTATTCTTCTTACGGTAACCAGATCGGACTTGCCACAGGTCAGGTAGATGAGATCTATCACCCTGGTTATGTAGCCAAGAGAATGGAGATCGGTGCCGTTGTTGGTGCTGCTCCTGCATCTAATATCGTAAGAGAAAGACCCCAGGCCGGCGATGTTATCGTACTTCTCGGCGGAAGAACGGGAAGAGACGGTATCGGCGGAGCTACAGGTTCATCCAAGGCTCATAACACGGCTTCCGTTGTCACATGCGGATCCGAAGTTCAGAAGGGTAATCCTCCGACAGAAAGAAAGCTTCAGAGACTTTTCAGAAATCCTGAAGTTACCAAGCTTATCATCAGATGTAATGACTTCGGTGCAGGCGGTGTATCCGTAGCTATCGGTGAGCTTGCAGCAGGTCTTGAGATCGATCTTGATAAGGTTCCGAAGAAGTATGACGGTCTTGACGGAACTGAGATCGCTATCTCCGAGTCTCAGGAGAGAATGGCTGTAGTTGTTCATCCACAGGACCTTGATAAGTTCATGGAATATGCCGAGATTGAGAACCTTGAAGCAACAGTTGTTGCGAAGGTTACCGAAGAACCCGTGATGAAGATGACCTGGAACGGCAATACCATCGTTAATATCGCAAGAGAATTCATTGATACAAACGGAGCTAAGCAGTTCACTAAGGTTGAGGTTACTGCTCCGGATGTTGCTAATGCTTATCTTGATACGCCGCTTCCGTCATACGTTCCCGGCGACTTCAACAAGTCCCTTAACGGTGCGCTTTCTTCTCTTGAAGGATGCTCAAGGATCGGCCTTACACAAAGATTCGACTCCACTATCGGTGCCGCTACGGTAGTTATGCCTTTCGGCGGCGCTTATCAGACATCACCCGAGGAAGGTATGGCTGCAAAGATTCCTGTAGATCACGGTACAACACATGACTGTTCCGTTATGACATACGGTTTCGATCCTTACTTTACAGAGTGGAATCCTTATGCAGGTTCTTACCATGCAGTTGTTGAGTCTTTGCTTAAGATCGCATGTATGGGTGTTGATCCTTCCAAGGCAAGACTTACATTCCAGGAATATTTCGAGAGAATGGGGGAGCCTGCGACATGGGGCAAGCCTTTCCAGGCACTTCTCGGTGCTTATCAGGCTCAGCTTGACTTCGGTACCGGATCTATCGGCGGTAAGGACTCAATGAGCGGTACATTTAATGACATTCATGTACCTCCGACGCTCGTTTCTTTCGCAGTAGGCATGACGACTACAGATAAGATCGTTACAGCTACGGTAAAGAACCCCGGACAGAAACTCTATCTTATCAAGGCTGCACGCAACGGCTTAGGTTACTACAAGAAGGATCATGTTCTTCGTGTATTCAAGGCTTTGAAGGAGCTGCAGGCACGTAAGGAGCTTGTTAATGCCGCAGTAGTAAGAGGCGCAGGCGTTGCTGCAAGAGTTGCACAGATGTGTTTCGGTAACGGCTTGGGCTTCATTTTCGACAGCAATCTTACTGAGGAAGAGCTCTTCTCAAGAACATTCGGTGCCGTTATCGTTGCTGTTCCCAATGATGCCAACGCTATCGATAAGATCAAGATGACAGGCGGTAAGCTTCTCGGTGAGACTACATTAAGTCCTTTCTTCGAGTATAAGGATCAGAAGGTTATGGGCGGAGCTGCAGCGTTAAGCTACTCCGGCAAGCTAGAGAAGATATTCCCGACATTTGCAGCTGAATCTGCAATGAACGTTAAGGTCGAACCCTTCAAGACAGATAAGATATTTAAGGCTGCTCCCGGTGTTCTTAAGGGGGCTAAGCCCAAGGTGATCATCCCTGTATTCCCGGGAACAAACTGCGAGTATGATACAGCAAGAGCCTTCGAAAAGGCCGGTGCGGATCCTTCCGTATTCGTAATCAGAAACAGAACTTCCGAGGCTATCACGGATTCACTTAAGACACTTGCTTCCAAGATCAACGAGAGCAACATCATAATGCTCCCGGGCGGATTCTCTGCAGGTGATGAGCCTGAGGGTTCTGCAAAGTTCCTCGCAGCTGCTTTCAGAAATCAGTACGTTACTGAGGCCGTAAGAGATCTTCTTTTCAACAGAGACGGTCTCATGCTCGGTATCTGCAACGGCTTCCAGGCTTTGATCAAGCTCGGACTTGTTCCTTACGGTGACATCAAGGAGCTTTCCGACGAAGATCCTACACTGACATTCAATAACATCGGACGCCACCAGAGCGTTTATGTTAAGACTAAGATCATGTCCAATAACAGCCCCTGGCTTTCCAAGGTTAATCCGGGCGAAGTATTCTCGATCCCCGTATCACACGGTGAGGGAAGATTCGTAGCTTCCGATGACATCATCAGAAAGCTTGCTGCTAACGGACAGATAGCTACATGCTACGTTGATGAGGACTATAATCCTTCAGTTACAACAGACTGCAACCCTAACGGTTCCGATTCAGCTATTGAAGGTATCCTGTCACCTGACGGAAGAGTCTTCGGTAAGATGGGTCACTCCGAGCGTTATGATACAGACCTTACTCTCAATATCCCGGGCGTTAAGGATCAGAAGATCTTCGAGTCCGGTGTGGAGTACTTCCTCTGATAATGATCGAAGACAGACTTGCGATAATTAAGCAGAAAGGTTTTATGCCCGAATTAAAGTTCGGGCAAAACTTTTTGTGTGATGAAGAAATCATCGGCAATATCGTTGATTTGTGCGGCATTAATGCCGGCGACAAAGTACTTGAGATAGGTCCCGGCTTAGGAAGCATCTCCGTTCCGCTGACTGAGAATACTGATGCTCTTACAGTCGTTGAGATCGATAAGCGTCTTGCTTCATTTCTTAAAGACGAACTTGAGCTTAAAGCCGATATCATCACTTCTGACTTTCTTAAGCTTAAAGATTATGATGCTGATAAGTTCGATGTTATCGTAAGCAACCTACCTTATTATGTTATGACGGATATCATGAAGAAGCTTTTCGCCGAGTGCACTAATGCACGCAAGATGGTGTTCATGGTGGAAGAGGATGCACTCCCGAGGCTTTTTGCAGAGGAGGGAAGCAAGCAGTACGGTCCTTTGTCTATACTTTGCTCCCTTTACGGCGGCCTTCGAAAAGAGTTCACCGTACCGAGAAACTGTTTCATACCGTCTCCCAACACAACTTCCTGTGTCATAAGCCTTACCAAGGGAGATAACGAGCTTTCCGAAGGCTTCGTGAAGTTCCTTAACAGGGCTTTTGCCATGAGGAGAAAAAAGCTTGTAAATAACGTAAAGGAAGCAGCCGGAGTTCTTGAGCAGCTGGGCCTTATTTCTGACGTAAGGGCAGAACAGATCAAGCCCGGTAAGTTTATTGAGCTTTATAATGCTATAATAGGTGTTGATCAGGCTTAAGAGGTGGCAAGATGAAGAAATCGTCCCAAAGTATAATGAGTAAATATTCGGAGAAGTCCATGAAGAAGAAATCTTCAGGTAAGGTCACTCATGAGGATCTTCCTCCGATCGCTAACTACGAGCAAAGATATAAAGGGATGATGAAGGAGATCACCAAGGAACAGCCCAAGCCTACCCTTGATGAGAAGATCGCCAAAAGAGAAAGCCTCAAGAAGAGCAGGAGCGATGATAATACAGGATCCAAGAAAGTTTCTGTTGAGATCAACGGTAATCTGTATCTTCTGAGCTGTACTGAGAACATAAGTGAAGCACGTATCAGAAAGATAGCTGCTTTAACTAACGATATCTTAACCAATACCAAAGAGAACAATCCCGGTCTTTCTAACTCCAAGATCAATGCACTTGCTTTAATCGATGCATGTGACAGGATACTCACACTGAAGGATGAGAATTCCAACATGAGGACTGAGCTTATGTATTACCAGCAGAAAGCTAACCTCGGCGAAGAGAAAGAAAGACCCGAACCTACTCCCATGGAGCTTCTTGCCAATGAGAAAGAAGATTGAGTTGCTGGCTCCGGCCGGTAACCGGGAGATATTCAAGAAAGCTGTAGATGCAGGTGCCGATGCCGTTTACTGCGGTATCGATATTTATAATGCGCGTATGAACGCGTCCAACCTTACCATGGAGGATCTTTCCGAGTGCTGTGCTTATGCCCACGAGAGATCTTCTTATGTGCATCTTACGCTTAATACATTAGTTGACGATAACGAGATCGACGAGGCTTTGGAAGTTGCCCGTGAGGCTTATAACAACGGTATTGATGCGGTTCTTGTCCAGGATATGGGACTTGCAGTTAAGATCCATGAGAAATACCCTGCGATCCCTTTACACGCCTCAACGCAGATGAATGTGTTTGACAAAGATAAACTCCGTTCACTGAAGGGAAGAGGCTTTACACGTGTTGTACTGCCCCGTGAGCTTTCTTTGAAGGAGATCACTGACAGAACGCGTATTGCGGGTAAATCCGGAATGGAGACAGAAGTGTTCGTTCACGGTGCGGTTTGTATATGTACGTCTGGTCTTTGTCTTTTCTCTTCGATGAACAAGAGCGGTACAAGATCAGGTAACAGAGGTCTTTGTGCACAGCCCTGCAGACAAAGCTATGAATTAAGCAATAACGGTAAGCTGATCTCAAAAGGTCATCTTATATCACCTAAGGACAGAAGTGCTTTAAGGCTTGTTCCCGCACTTATTGAAGCCGGTGTTTCTTCACTTAAGATCGAAGGCAGAATGAGAGATGCCGATTACGTTGAGGCTGCCGTAAGAGCTTACCGTAAGGTCATAGATGCTTATTATGACGGTACCTTGACCGAAGAAGTCTTCGATGAATGTGAGAAGGAGCTTCTTGTAAACTTCAACCGCGGTGGAAGCTTTACTACTCAGTCTCTTACGGGCAAGAAGGATCCTTCGATACTTTCAGGAGAATATGTCGGTAAATACGGCCTCAGAATAGGCAAAATTACGCTTCGTGACTGTAAAGAGGGTTCGGTTACCATAAGACCCGTGAAGGACGCTGTAGAGCCATCTAAAGGGGATTATCTGTCCTTAAGGACGCGTGACGGTGAGATCAAGTCTTTCCCGGTCGGTAAAGTATCGACTTTCAAGGGTAACTTCGTTGTCAAAGGACTTCATCCGTCTTCGATAAAGGATCTTCCTGATGACGTAAGTGTTTATCTAATGAACCACGATTTCCGATCCGACCGTAAGGATGTCAGAAAGACTCATATAGAGATTACGTTTGATTCATCGGAAACAGGTGTTATCAGGGCCTTCGCAAGAGTAACTGAAGGACCGCTTCAGGAGATCACGGCTGAAGACGAACTTACATACGAAGTAACTGAAGGCCGCGGTGTAATTAATGCTTCAAGGATCGAAGAACAGCTTCGAAAGACCGGAAGCACTGCATTTACTGTTGATAATGTTTATCTTTCCGGGGCCGAAAATGCATTCTGTTCCGTTAAGGATATAAACGAGTTAAGACGCGGAGTTCTTGAGATGCTTTCGTCTGAAGTTCTGTCTGAGACAAGCCATATTGCGGTTGAAGAATTCTTTATCGGCGATTCTGTTGCTCCGTCTTCTTCAACTGAAGGTACGGTCAAGACACTTAGATATTATCCTTTGATCTCATCTGATACAGAGGTTAAAGATGCTGATATCTATGCATTCTCAGCATATGATTATCTGGTTGAGAATAAAAGAATTAAGATCGATGAGATCATAAGTAATACCGGCAGCGAACTGATGCTTGTTAAGCCTGATTTTGCTCATGATGATCAAAGCTCAAAGTTCGATTCATTAAGTGATATAAGATTCATGCCTACTGCAGGTCTTAATATCTATAACACGGAATCTTTAAAACATTATCTGAAGCTTAACGGCGAGGCTTTCATCTCCTACGAGAAGTCTCCCGATGAAGCATTTGATATGCTTAATAAAGCTTCGGCTTCAGGTGATATTTATCTTCATGCCGGAGGGCTCATTCCCTGGATGCAGTCTGATTTTTGTCCTGTAGGAAGAAATGCCGCAGGATGCAGTGCATGCAAGGAGAGAGGAGCTTTTACAATGAAGCAGGAAGAAGGCCCTGATGTTAAGGTTGTAACTCATCCTTCAGACTGCACGAGTACTTTGTACGGACCCGCGAAGTACATTTTCGATGATGCCGCATGCATGAAGGCAGCAGGCCTTGGATACAACGTAATTAAATGTTATACGGAGGTATAAGATGACAGAGAGAATCAAGCTTCCTATGGAGAAGTGCAGGGAAGAAGCGGTTGCGCCTACATATGCCAATGACGGCGATGCGGGAATGGATCTTTATTCCTGCGAAGATATTCTTGTTAAGCCCGGATGCAGTGTGCTTGTTCCAACAGGACTTAAGATGGCGATCCCATACGGCTACGAAGTTCAGATCAGACCCAGAAGCGGTATCTCTCTTAAGACACCTCTGCGCGTGCCGAATTCTCCCGGAACAATCGACTGCGGTTACAGGGATGAGGTCAACGTAATCATCTACAACGCATCGCAAAGAGAAGATGCCTCCGAGGATGCTCCTTTTACTCTCGCAGACAAGGGATGCAAGCACGGAACTTACCTTATCAAAAAGGGCGACCGTATTGCCCAGATGGTAGTAAACAAGGTTGAATATGCCGATATCGAATTCGTAGATAACGTTAAGGAAATCGGCGAAGACAGAGGCGGCGGTTTCGGTCATTCCGGTATATCCTGAGGGGTAGAATTAACACATTTAAAATGATAAAATAACGTGTTTCACTTCGCCGAAGGGAGGTATTTCCATGCTCGATATCTATACATCAAGAGAAGTCAGCAAGACAGCCTCCCGAATGATATACAGAACTACCGAAAGCGAAGTTATCACAGATGACTGCTGGGTAAATCTATATTCACCTACGGAAGCCGAGATCTCTCGTGTTGAGACAGAGCTTAACATTCCGCAGGAGTTCTTAAGATATCCTTTGGACGAAGAAGAGAGACCTCGTATCGACTACGATGACGATACCAATACAGTACTTGTTATCGTCGATATCCCGTACACGATAAGGGAGAACGAGAGTGTTATCTACGAGACGACGCCTCTCGGTATCCTTATAACGGACAAGAATATCGTTACCGTTTCCTTAAGACAGACTTCGATACTCGATCACTTCATCGAGAACCGTATCAAGGATCTTTTTATACCGTACAGAACGAGATTCACGATTCAGATCCTTTATGCTGTTGCAAGAGAGTACTTGAGACTCTTGCGCTTCATCGATAAAACCCTCGAAGTATCCGAGAACGAGCTTGAGAAGGCAGTATCCAATAAGGAACTTTATAAGCGTCTTGAATTAAGCAAGTCACTCGTTTACTTCTCATCATCCTTGAAGTCCAATGAGGCGGTTCTTGAGAAGCTTATGCGCGGAAGGATCATCAAGCTCTATGAGGAAGATGAGGATCTTCTTGAAGACGTAGTTATCGAGTACAAGCAGGCTCATGAGATGTCAGATGTCTATGCGAACATCGTAAGCACAACTACCGATGCGTATGCGTCCATCATCTCCAATAACATGAACGACATAATGAAGGTGCTTGCTGCTGCAACCATCGTTCTTACGATACCGGACCTTATCGGATGTTTCTTCGGTCAGAATTTTCCGATGCCATGGGACGCAGAGTTCCTGGATCAGCCGCTGCCTTTCATATCGATACTTACTTCATGCATTTTAAGCGTCGTACTGACAGCTTACATTCTTAAGAAGAAGAGTATCTTGTAAGAAGGATTATGACCTCAGGGTTCCAACAAGTATCAGAGAGAAGAGGCAGAAGGAGAGGCGGTTCCAATTTCATCGTAAGGACCGCTCTGATATTAAGTATCCTTGCTGCAGTACTCATATTTATGGTTATCCTTACGATCTCATCATCCAACCATCTTATGAGTATAGATAAGACATCTGTATCCAATGTGCCTTCCAATATTCTTCCTTCGTATTCGACATGTTCGTTTGAATCGTTTGACGGGCAGACCAACCTATCCGGATGGTTCTTCAAATGCGATGATCCGATAACTACCGTTATCGTGGTTCACAATGCAGGATCCAACAGACTGCCGTTCGGCGTTAATATGGTCGACCTGGTCGAGAACCTTCTTGATAACAATTACAACGTATTTCTTTTTGATCAAAGAAACAGCGGTGAATCCGGAGGAGAAGTATGTAACTACGGTTATCTTGAATGGCAGGATGTAATCGGTGCTATAGCCCAGGTAAGATCTATCTCTGTTACGACAAGTGTCGTTCTGTATTCTATCGGTACAGGATGTACTTCTTCCATGATCGCCTATGACAAGCTTCCGGAAGCAGGACTTTCTGAGGCTGAACTTAACGATTATTCAGACGATATACTTAAGCTCGGTTTTGACCGTTCTTATGTTATCGGCATGATATTCGATTCACCTGCTAAGAACTCAGATGATTACATCATGTCATTGGTTGAGCAGACTGAATTCCTCGGAAGTATCACGAAACTGTTCGTTCCTTATGCAATTAGAATATCCGCCGGTGAATCAAGCTCTGTTAATCTTGTTGCCGAGATATCCCGACTCCAGATGCCTGTATGCATTATTTACGGAGGTCATGATACATTCATCGGCGCAGATCAGATCACTCAGATCGTTGAAGAAAGAAACAGGTTAAACTCAAGTCTTACTGTATCCAGAATGATACCGGGAGCAGGTTATCTCGAGTCGTTCAGATTAGGTAAAGATGATTATATATCTACAGTTATGAGGTTTATGCAGACATATTTTGTCTTCGGATAAGTTTATGGAGAAGAATAAAGACATACTGATTTTGGGAATAGAATCCTCCTGTGACGAGACTGCCTGTGCCGTAGTCCGTAACGGCCGTGAGATCTTAAGCGATATAATCGCGTCACAGGCTGATTTTCACGAGCAGTACGGAGGTGTTGTTCCTGAATTGGCTTCACGTATGCATGTTGATGCGGTTTATCCCTGTATCGAGACCGCACTTAAGACAGCAGGAGTAACTTTAAATGATATCGATGCAGTTGCAGTTACTTACGGTCCCGGTCTTGTAGGAGCTTTGCTGGTAGGACTTTCGGCAGCAAAGGGAATATGTGCTTCCACCGGATTGCCTTTGGTCGGAGTAAACCATCTTCACGGTCATATATGTGCCAATTACCTTTGTTTTCCCGAGCTTGAACCTGAGTTTCTGTGTCTTTGCGTAAGCGGCGGTAATACTCAGATAGTTCATGTTAAGTCATATACTGAACTTGAGATACTCGGAAGGACACGTGATGATGCTGCGGGTGAAGCCATTGATAAGATCGCGCGTGTTATAGGCTTGGGTTATCCCGGCGGTCCTAAGATGGATAATGCGGGTCAGGGCGGAGATATACACGCTTACGAGTTCGCTGTAAGTCATATGGGAGATACTCTGGATTTCTCATTCTCGGGCATAAAGACAAATGCTCTTAATATAATCAATCAGTCGAAGCAGAAGGGCATAGACATTGATATCAAAGACTTTGCAGCGTCTTATCAGCATCACATTGCCAAGATCCTTTGTAACAATACTATCAAGGCTTCCGAGGCAACCGGTGTTAAAAAAGTCTGTCTCGCAGGCGGTGTTTCTGCCAATTCGTTCCTTAGGAAAGCTTTTGACGATGCTTCATTAAAGCATGATATTAAGTTATACTATCCGAAGCTGCGTCTGTGTACCGACAACGCTGCGATGATCGCATCTGCAGGTTATTTCGAGTACATAAACGGCAGGAGGGACGAGCTGTCGTTAAATGCCGTACCTTCGCTTAAACTGTAGGAGTTAAGATGCCTAAGGAAAAAGGAATAAAAGTAATAGCCGAGAACAGAAAGGCTTATCACGATTATTTTATCGATGAGAGATATGAGTGCGGAATAGTCCTCGCAGGAACCGAGGTCAAGAGCATCCGCGCAGGTAAGATCAATCTGCGTGATGCTTATGTTACCGTTAAGGGAGGCGAGATTTTCCTTATAGGCGTTAATATAAGCCCTTATGATCACTGTAACACCTTCGAAAAGCTCGATCCTATGAGGACCAGAAAACTTTTGATGCATAAAAAGGAGATCATCAGGCTTTATTCCAAGATCAAGCTCGACGGACTTACACTTGTGCCGACAAAGTGTTATTTTAAAGACGGACGTGTTAAGTTCGAGATAGGACTTGCACAAGGTAAAAAGAATTACGATAAGCGTTATACTGAAGCTGCAAAGCAGGCTAAGCGCGAGATCGACAGAGCAATAAAGAACAGCAACAGGGAAAGACGCTGACAGATGGATAACGATCTTAAGAAGGATATATCAGTCTTTAATCTTACGGCCGCCATTATCTCATGGATATTGACGGTTGCCTGGATGATCCTGATTTTCTATCTTTCATCTGAAAACGGTGCCGAATCGACCGAGAGGAGCAATTCTGTACTTAAGTTTATAGAACTGATCATCGGTGATGATCTTGTTACTGATGAGATAATCAGGAAGGTTGCTCATGTATTGGAATTCTCGGTTCTGACTGTTTTGGCATTCTGTTCGGCAAGATTTACCAATAAGATATCTCATATAAAGTCATATGCAGAAAGTCCGGTCAAACTCGTTAAGTCTGATAACGAGATGTATATCGCTATAACATTATGGCTTTCATTATTAACAGCTGTACTCGATGAGTATCATCAGCTTTTCGTTGAAGGACGTGACGGTTCCATAAGAGATGTTCTTATCGATGCGATAGGAATAATTATAGTTCTTATTATCATAAGAATCATATTCACGATCTATCTTAAGTACCTCGGTCGAAACGAGATCCGCTACGAGTAGAGGAAGCGGTGCTTATCATTATTCATGTATTTTCTTATACAGCCTATTCGGTATAATTACAATTTTGGTGAATAAGGAAGAGGTAGTTTTGGCCCGTGTGATAAAGATATTACGCAGGGGTTGTATGGTTTTAAAGGATTTTACGGATCAGAGGGATTTTCCTTAGTAATGCCGTTATGATCAATGAGATTACGAACACACCTGCTGCAACCACGA
>CADAXO010000023.1 GCA_902791885.1 Oscillospiraceae bacterium
ATCTGCAGACGATCTTCTTCTGTACGAACTTGCCGTTATCGTCGAGCTCTTCGTTAGCCTGTGCGATGTTGTAGTTATCCTCTTCGTCAGCTGTCATGTAGACAACGTCGGATGTAACGACACCGTTCTCCTTATCGTACTTTCTATAAGGAGTCTCGATGAAGCCGTACTTATTAACACGTGCGTATGTTGCAAGTGAAGTGATAAGACCGATGTTAGGACCTTCAGGTGTCTCGATAGGACACATTCTTCCGTAGTGGGAAGAGTTAATGTCTCGAACTTCGAATGAAGCTCTGTCTCTTGAAAGACCGCCGGGACCCAAAGCAGAAAGTCTTCTCTTGTGAGTAAGCTCAGCAAGAGGGTTGTTCTGGTCACCGAACTGTGAGAGCTGTGAAGAACCGAAGAACTCACGGAAAGCTGCGCTCAAAGGTCTTGTGTTAACAAGCTGGGCAGCTGTGAGCTTATCAGACTCGTTCTCATCGATTGTGGACATTCTCTCACGGATGTTCTTCTCGAGTCTTGCCATACCCTGGCGCATCTGGTTCTGGAGAAGCTCACCGACGGATCTGATTCTTCTGTTACCGAGGTGGTCGATAACGTCGATCGTACCGATACCGTGACGGAGTCCGATGTAATAAGAAACCATAGCGTAGATATCATCTACTACGAGGGATCTGGGCATGAGCTCGTTTCTTCTCTCCTCGAGAGCATACTGAAGCTCAGAAGCATAATCCTTCTTGTCGTGGTTCTCTCTTATATCATCAATGATCTCGCGGAGAATGCTTACCCTTACGCGCTCATTGATAGGTGTGTTTGCAATATCAAAGTCCTTGATATCCTTTGCAGGGAAAGAAGCACGGATGAACTTGTCGCAGTTAACTCTTCCGTTACCTACAACGATAACAGACTTGTCCTCGTCAACCTCTTCCATGTCACCGACTTTTCTTACAGGGTGAACTGTTACTGCGTTGATGCCTGCATCCTCGATCTGTCTTGCAAGATCTGTAGAGAACTTAACACCCTTCTTTGCAATAACCTCACCGTCGGATGTAACAACATCAGTAGCAGCGATGTGGCCGATGATACGGTCGGAAAGACCGAGCTTCTTATTAAGCTTATAGATACCGACTCTTGCAAGATCGTACTTTCTGGGATCGAAATAAAGACCGTTCAGGTGAGAACCTGCAACTTCTGCAGATGCGGGATCACCGGGACGAACCTTGGAATAGAACATAACGAGAGCATCTGCTCTTGTAAGGCATGTGTCCTTCTCCAATGTTGTACGGAGGCACTCTTCCTCACCGAACATCTCGATGATCTGCTCGTTAGTCTCGAGGCCCAAAGCTCTTAAGAATGTAGTAAGAGGGAACTTACGTGTACGGTCGACACGGACGTTCATTACGCCGTTCTCGTCTTCCTCAAGCTCGAGCCATGCTCCTCTGTTAGGAATGATCTGTGATGTATAAAGGATAGCATCTCTGTCCTTCTTACCCGCTTCGCGGCCGAAGTAGGCTCCGGGAGATCTTACGATCTGGGAGATGATAACTCTCTCAGCACCGTTGATAACGAATGTACCGTGATCCGTCATAATCGGGAAATCACCGACATAAGCGTCCTGCTCTTTGCTCTCGCCTGTCTCTGTGTTACGGAGACGAAGCTTGATCTTCAAAGGAGCTGCGTAGTTGCTGTCCTTCTCATGACAGTCATCCAGCTCACATACGGGATGTGTGGGATCAAATTCCTTACCGAGGAAATAGATCTCCCAAACGCCCTGGGAATCAGTAACCGGAGATACTTCCTGGAAAATCTGTGTAATTCCCTCATCGAGGAACCAGTTGTAAGAATCCTTCTGGATCTCGATAAGATTGGGGACTTCGATTACTTCGTTGATACGGGAATAGGACTTGCGCTCGGTCTTGCCCTGTTTGACGGTATGCACCATTATCAAATCACCTCTTAATAATGCTTCAGATGCGCATCTGAGCGGCTTCTAACTGAAGAAACGGGCTTGTGCAAAGCACAAAAACCTGTTTCCGTCAAGTAAGAGGGCGTAATAACCCCCCACCCTATGACGCATTAAAAGATTATACGCACGAGGTCAAGGGATGTCAACGCAAAGATTTTTGATTTTTGTGGACGCCTGTCAATTAGACAAAGTCTTGATAAGATCGTAAGCGATGAGATAAGTAGGATCGCCTGCAAGAATATCATTGGACCAGCTGTTTACATAACCTGTAACGAGCTGTGTTCTTGCTGTGTACATCCACTCGGGAACTACGTTCTCGAAGTAGTAAACAGTTACATAAGAGCTGTCCTCTGAAGCGAGAACGAGCATGTCGCCGTGAACTCTTGCAGAATCGAAGAGCCAGTTGCCGAGTGTAACATCTCTGTCTGAAAGTACATTAGTCTCGGAAGCTTCGTATCTGTCTGCAGTAGTACCGTCGTTATAACCTGCTGTGATGATCTCGGATACGGAATCGGAATTCGTCTTTACCTGATCGGAGAAAGCGAGCGAATCCATGGGAGTAGCAGCGATAGCCTGAGCGCGTGCCTGAACTTCAGCGAGACCTGCAGCAACACTCTCGGGTGTGGAATCAGCCTGGGAAGCTGCATCGTTATACATTGTGAGTGTTCTGTAAGTAACTGTAGGTGTGTCGTTTGTATATCTGCTCTCGAAAAGAACAGCATAAGCACCCATCTCTGTCTCGATTACAGTAGTGTCGCCTTCTACTCTTGCATCATCGAAAAGGTACTCTCCCAGTCCCTCTGTGATAGTGTCAGCAGAAGCATCTGTGTAGCCTGTTACGTGTGTGGGGTTGTTGTCCTCTGTAAATCCTGCGAGATCCGCAGTCTCCTGACCGATGATCTCAACAACTTCGCTTGCGAATGTATCCGCATCAGTAGCGTTGTCAGCTACGTGGTTAGCGTTCTCGACAGCCTCGGAAATATCGTATGTGCCATCTTCTGCAACTGTGCCTGCGAAGAAATAGTAGTCGAAGTCAACTCTCTGGTAAACAGTGGGGTTGGCATCGTATGCTGCATTGAGTTCTTCCTCAGATACTGTGAAGATAAACTGTCTTACATAGTTCTCGTACTCCTGTGTGAGGCACTGTCTCTCAAGACAGTTTCTCAGGATACGGAGGGACATGCCTCTTCCGTAAAGAGCCTCGAGGTACTGATCAACGGACTGGAAGCCGTAAAGTCTGGCAGTCTGCTCGACGGATTCGATGCTTAAGTCAGCATATCTTGCTGCACCGGAATGAGGGAGATAATCTCTGGACTCAGCCTCAAGGTTAACAAGAGTGCTGTTCATGAGCTCGCTTCCTGCCTGGTCGAGGAGCATCTGACGGTACGTCTGACCTGTAGTCTGATCGTAAACGGCATCGAGATCCATCTCGCCGTTGATGATTCCGTAGTTATAGTAAGAGCTGAGAACCTGATAGTAATGATAATTGGTCTCTGCAACAGAGATATTGTCGAGAGTCTGTGTAACGCCGTCAACAGTTCTGACGATCTTAACACCTGTCAGTACCTTGTTAAGCAAACCGGAGATGTAGATGAACCATCCGATGATGATTACTGCGAAGAGTGCAACGATCGCAATAACGATCGCCTTGTTTCTCTTTGACGCCTTTATTCCGCTGTCTGCTCTCTTATCATTCTTAGCCATAATGTCCTAGCCCGCCTTTATCTATATATCTGTACAAAAATAATCTCAATTAAATTTGCAAAAAAGCAACGTAGATTATATTACGTTGATTAAGCTATTGCAAACTCATTCTGCCGAGGCCTTGCTCTCCTCTTCTTTATTCTCAGGTTCCGGCAACACATGAATAAGAACTCTGGATATCCATCTGTCCTCCACATGAAGCACTTTGATGGACAGATTCTTATATGTGATTATCGGCTTCTCGCGCTCCTCGGGAACCCTGTCGAGGTTCTGGATAACGAGACCTGCGATCGTGTCATACTCATCCTCTTCAAACTCGATATCAAGAAGATCCTCAAGGTCAGAAAGCGTTGTATCACCTGCAACGATAAGATCGCCGTTGGAAAGCTTGATGAGGTTCTGTCTTTCAACATCGTCGAACTCATCGGTGATAGAACCTACGAGTTCCTCGATCATATCCTCGATCGTACAGATTCCCATCGTTCCGCCGTACTCATCGACGATAACCGCCATCTGAAGTCCGCCCTTCTTCATCTCAGCGAACAAAGAAGCGATCTTCCTTCCCTCATGAACAATGAGAGGGTCTCTTATGATCTCGGAAAGGTTAAATGTCTCCTCGTTAACACCGAGAAGATCCTTGATATGGAGGATACCTATAATATTATCTATAGTTCCGTTATAGACAGGAATTCTCGAATATCTCTCTTCAGCCGCTACCTTGATCGTATCCTTATATGTGGCGTTATCGGGGATCGCAACGATCTTCTTTCTGTGGGTCATTACCTCGGAGACCTCAGTATCGTTGAACTCGAAGACATTATCGATCATCTCCTTCTCGGTATCATCGATATTGCCGCTCTCGGATCCGACATCGACCATCATCCTGATCTCTTCTTCGGTAACCTGTCTGTCCTTATCGTTCGGATCGATCTTGCACAGTCGGAGGATACCATTGGTGGATGCCGTCAAAAGCTTAACGAAAGGCTTCGTAACGATCCCGAATCCTCTGACGATACCGTAAGATCTGTAAGCCCATTTCTCGGGATTCTTCTGAGCTATCCTCTTCGGTACCAGTTCACCCAGTACAAGTGAGAAGTAAGAAAGAGCGATGGTAACGAGGATCGTAAATACAGGCTCCGGCCATTTCATAACCCCCTCAGGGTCAATCATGATTACAAGCCTTCTCGTGAAGTTATTCGCAGCGAAAGCGGATGACAGGAATCCTGCGAGAGTAACGCCTACCTGAATAGTCGCGAGAAATGTACCCGGGTTGCTTAAGAATGTAAGCATACGGACGGCATTCTTATCGCCGTCCTCCGCCAGCTTCTTCATCTTAGTGTCATTTAAGGATATGACCGCCATCTCGGTACCCGAGAAGAAAGCGTTCACCACTACGAAGAAGATTACTACCAGTGTGTCAAATATCAGGTCGTACATATAAGATAATCACATTACTCTGAAAGGAGCTTCTCCAGAAGATCCTTAACGGTCTTCGGATCGGCCTTACCGCGAAGTTCCCTCATGGACTGTCCGATCAGGAACTGGATATTCTTGGTATTGCCGGCCTTATATTCGTCGACAGCCTTGCCGTTCTCGGAGATGACCTTCCTTATTGCAGGCTCGATCGCAGAAGCATCGGATACCTGTGCAAGACCGTTCTTATCGGCATACTCCTCAGGATCTACATTCTCTTCGAATACTGCGGTGAGGATCTTCTTACCGCTCTTACGGTTGATCTTGCCGTCATTGACCATCTTGATGACCGTTCCGAGCTTGTCACCGTCGAACTCCTTGTCCTCAGGCGTTACACCCTCATCCTTATAAAGCTTAAGAAGGTCCGTAAGGATCCAGTTCGCAGCATCCTTGTAGTTGCCGCACTTGGCGCCTGCCGTCTCAAATACTTTAACAACCGTTACGTTGCCGGTGATGATATCGGCATCGTAATCAGTAAGACCCAACTCGCTTACGTAACGCTCACGCTTGGCATCCGCAAACTCAGGCAGAGCAGCCTTTACGCTGTTAAGATACTCCTCAGAGATCGATACGGGCATGAGGTCGGGATCGGGGAAATACTTATAATCCTGAGCATCCTCCTTGGATCTCATCGCATATGTGTATTCCTTCTCGTCGTCCCATCTTCTGGTCTCCTGGACAACCTTTCCGCCGCCCTCGATAAGGTCGATCTGGCGCTCGCACTCGTACTCGATGGCGCGCTCGATAGCCTTAAAGGAAGCGATATTCTTCATCTCGGTCCTGGTTCCGAACTCAGCCTGGCCTCTGGGTCTTACAGAGAGGTTAACATCGGCTCTCATGGAACCTTCCTGCATCTTACAGTCGGATACACCAAGGTACTGCATCGTATCCTTGATCTTCGTAAGATAAGCGATTACTTCCTCGGCTGATCTGAAGTCAGGCTCGGATACGATCTCGAGAAGAGGAACGCCGCAGCGGTTGAAGTCTACGCATGTCATTCCGGTCTCTTCGTCATGTACGAGCTTTCCTGCATCCTCCTCCATGTGGATCTCGTGGATGCCGATGGACTTCATGCCGGCACTTGTCTTGATATCGACATGACCGTTCCTGCAGATAGGCAGGTAAAGCTGTGATATCTGATATGCCTTCGGAAGGTCGGGATAGAAATAGTTCTTTCTGTCGAACTTGTTGTTTCTTGTTATCTCACAATTAAGTGCAAGTCCGGTCTTAACGGCGAACTCGACTACTTTCTTGTTAAGGGTAGGAAGTGTACCCGGCATACCCGAGCATACTTCGCATACATGTGTATTGGGAGCTCCTCCGAACTTGGTGGAGCATCCGCAGAATATCTTGGATTCGGTCGAGAGCTCGCAATGAACTTCAAGACCTATGACCATCTCATAATCTTTCATTGCTTTGCCTCCTTGCTCATTGTCTCATAAGCATATGTGAATCCCATGAGCGTCTGCTCATCGAAGTGCTTTCCTATGATCTGCATACCTACGGGAAGTCCGTCTGAAGTAAATCCGCAGGGAACCGATATAGCGGGAACACCTACGATATTGATAAGTACCGTGCAGATATCGCCCAGGTACATCTTCAGAGGATCCGAGAGGCTCTCGCCTGCCTTAAGTGCGGCTGTAGGAGCAACGGGACCGATGACGACATCGTACTTTTCGAAAGCTTCATCGAAGGCCTTCTTGATGAGAGCCTTAGCCTGAAGAGCCTTGTTGTAGTAAGCATCGTAGTAGCCCGAAGACAGAACGAAGTTTCCGAGCATGATCCTTCTTTTAACCTCCATGCCGAAGCCTTCACTTCTGGACCTTATGTAAAGCTCCATAAGATCGTCGACATCCTCGGGAGCGTAGCCGTACTTGATACCGTCATATCTTGAAAGGTTCGAGCACGCCTCTGCGCAGCATATGATGTAGTAAGTCGGGATAGCGTAGTCCATTATGGGCATGGGGAAAGTCTCGACGGAAGCTCCCGCCTCCTCGAAAAGCTTTACCGCAGCCATTACACGTTCTCTTACATCCTCATCCATTCCCTCAGCGAAATACTGCTCGGGAAGACCGATCTTCTTGCCCTTAAGGTCAAAGTTCTTTACAGCTTCAAGATCTATCTTGGAAGACTCGGCGGAAGACTGGTCCTTCTCGTCCTGACCGCTTATAACATTAAGCATATAAGCTACATCGAGGGCATCTCTTCCCATAGGACCGATCTGGTCAAGGGAGGAACCGAAGGCAACGAGGCCGTAACGGGACACCTTGCCGTATGTGGGCTTAAGTCCCGTGATTCCGCAGAATGAAGCAGGCTGTCTTATGGATCCGCCCGTATCTGAACCTAATGCAATAGGAGCAAGCTTAGCTGCGATGCAGGCAGCAGATCCGCCGGAAGAACCGCCCGGAACCCTGTTCTCACCCCAGGGGTTGACCGTAGGTCCGAAGTAACTTGTCTCGGTCGTTGAACCCATGGCGAACTCGTCCATGTTGGTCTTGCCGAGGATTACCATTCCCTCTTCCTTGAGTTTTCTTACAGCAGTCGCATCGTAAGGGGGAATAAAGTTGTGAAGCATCTTGGATCCGCATGTGGTGAGGATCTTATCAGTGCACATATTGTCCTTAACAGCCACGGGAACACCTGCGAAGTCTCCCGTAAGCTCGCCCGAAGCAATCTTCGCGTCAATCTCTTCCGCATCCTTCAGGGCATCTTCCTTACGGACAGTTATATAAGAATTATATTTACCGTCCAGTTCTTCGATCGCATCGAGATAAGCCTTTGTGGCTTCAACCGATGTGGTCTTCTTCTCTTTGATCGCTTTACCGAGTTCAAGTGCGGAAAGCTTAATTATCTCTTTCGAATCCATGTTTTCCTCTCTTAACTCAGTCGAATGTTCTGGGAACAAGGATCGTCTCTTCGCTCTTCCTTGCGGCATTGCCGATGATCTTGTCCCTCATATCACCGTTTGTAACCTCGTCCTCACGTACGACGTTTGTTCTTCCGAATACGTGGCTTAAAGGCTCAACTCCTGTTGTGTCGAGCTCATTAAGCTTATCGATATAACCCATGATGGAACCTAAGTCCTTCATGGTCTTCTGCTTATCTTCTTCAGAAAGACGTATACGTCCGAGCTTCTGAAGATAATCGATCAGATCACTCGTTATCTCCATCTTCCTTCTCCTCCTTATCAGAAGTCTTCTTCTGACCATTGCCCTTAGAAATGTGCATAATTCCGACTGCAGCAAGTCCGATTACCGCAACTCCGCCTACTACGGCCAATACGATAAGCAGGATATCAAGGCCCTTGTTGCCTGTAAGCTTTCCGACACTGGAATCGCCGGGTGCAGCTGCAGTTCCATATGTCTCTTCTACAGTGAAAAGATCATTGTCCAAAGTCGGGTCAGCGGGAGCCACCGTGGGAGCCGGAGCATAAGGCTCTTCAACATAGAAATCGTATTCGCCGCTGTCAATGGCTTCCGTGATGATCTCGCTCATTCTCTGAACTGCGATCTGCTCCTTCTTGCTCTCCTCGATCTCTGTAGTTCCGAGGTAAGCTACTACGAAATAACCGAAGTTGGATGAGAAGATGACATCGATGTCGCCTTCCTGTCTTGACTCGTCCCAAGCCCACTCAGTGAATACTGCATCGATGGAACCGTCGTCGGGAACCGCAATGTCACCGTAGTCAGCGGTCTCTCCGTTGGTATAAGCAAGAGCTGCCTCTACCGTGAATGTATTAAGGTCGCCGTCAGCCGTATCATAAAGGGCATTGGCGGAAGCTTCTGCAGCAGACTTCTCTTCATCCGTAGCTGCCGAACTTACCTGATAGAGTGTGTATCTTACGTTAGGAACCATGATCTCACTCTCGTCGAACTCGTAGTTATCTACGAACTCCTGAGTATAGAGATCAGCCATGTAATAATTCTCGATAGCACTTCTGAAGGACTCTGCAGTAGTACCCTCTCCGTAGTAGACCGAGAGGTACTGGTCGATGGTGACGCCCGCAGGATCTGCATATTCTGTCTGAAGGTTGCTCATAACTTCATCGATCTGGGCAACAGTCTCGGGAGGAAGTACAAGTCCCTCTTCTGCGGCCTTCTTATTGATGATCAAAGCACTCTCGAGCATCTGCTCGGAGTAAGCTACAAAGAAATCACCGTATGTGTTGTACTGGGCCATATCCTCGCTCATCCCTGTCGTATCGATAGGCTCTGCAAGATCGATAAAACCTTCTGCAGTAGCGGGATAGTAGTAACCGGCATACTGAGTAAGCTCAGTAAATGTATCGATGAAGTAGAAATTAGACTCCGTAAGATTAACGGGCTCACCCTCGAAGTAATACTGATGGTTAAGGTAGTTTCCGAGCTGTGTGCCGTAGATATCGTCTACGGTCTTATCTGCCAAATTGACTGCGGCCGGATCCGATGCGGCAGCAGCGGTGGCCGCTGAGGGATCGACACCCGTTTCCGATGTGGCAACTCCTTCATTAGCTGTACAAGCCGACAGCAACAAAACGCATGATAAACCTGCTGAAATAGTTTTTAATCTGTTATTTTTCATAATATTACACTCCATTCAAACCGTTATTGTACCATAAAGCTTGATATATCTCATCTTACGGCGACCAAGATCGTATCCGTATCCACAGGGCGGGAGTTGCTTATCGGATAGACCTGCATCCTTCCTACATCCATTACCGTGCTCACGGTCTCACCCGTATCGGGATCCTGATATGAGATCTCATAGCTTCCGGGTCTGGTCGATACGAGGACGATATCGCCGTTGCTCACCCATTCGCTCTCGGGGTCACGGGGATTTGCTATACTCGTATACCATCCGGCCTCGACCGAAGGCATATACACGAATACGCCGGCAAAATCGCAATACAGGCTCTGCTCCCTGTACCAGTCGATATCATTGGCAAGGACCATATCCCTGTTGACCTCATAATCCGCATAGGCATCGTCTATACCGATATCGAAATGGATGCCCGAGAATCCCGGCATATAAAGGATGATCGCCGAATAATTCTCGGCATAGTCGCTTGTGAAGAACGAATAGAATGCCTGTCCCCTGTAGGACATCTCCTGACCCGTTACGGCATCGTCGTCCCTGAAGTCCATATTGATGTTCATGCTAACTTCCGCACCGACAAAGATGAGAATTGAAAGTACAACAGAGGAGATAATGAACACTGCCTTATTCGAGGAAGACAATACATTGATAACTATCGATATAACGCAGGCGAACATCAAAGCCCATCCGAAGTAACACATGGAGGACGTAAGATATCCGTCCGCATGAAGGTCTCTTACCCACATCTGGTAGTTCGCCGTCATGGAATGCGGGAGGCAGAAGCACATTGCATACAGGAAACCGGAAAGACCGAGGACCAGAAGTCTCAGCGTTACGGACTTTCTGTCTTCCTTCTTATCCGAAGAGCCGCGCCTTGCAGCCATACATGCGCAGAACATCGCTCCTGCGGCAAGAAATGCGAATACGGGAATGAAATAATATGAGAAAAGATCTCTTAACGAAGCCGGTACATCGACATGCTCCGCATCATGGAAAGGGAACAGCGCGAATGTGAATGTGCTCCAGGTATTTGCAAAATCGTAGAAGTCACCATACTCGTCTACAGCGGTTACGGTAACTGCATCCGTCACATAGACGATCTTCATCACCTTAAGGATCACGAAGAACACTACTGCCGTGACAGCGTGAGGGATGAGTCTTTTGATAAAGATAAGAACTGATTTCTTCCCGTTGATGCGGCGGTCCCTGATAACGTACGACAGCGAGATAAGAGCATAGATAACGCATGCTGTCAGAAACGGCTCATATACGGTCATGGACTCGTAGTAGAAGAATACGCTTAATACTATTCTGACAGTATTTCTCTTCTTACCCATATTCACGAGCCAGCCGTCGTAGAGATACAGACCTAAGATCATGAGCGACATTCCGTACATGAAGTCGAAAGGATAACACATCATGAGGTTGTGGTTCGTATCGATCTGTGCGAGTGCCGCGAATACGGCTACGAATAAAAGTCCGTAGTGCGGGCGGGTCTTACGGGCGACGACAAACCCCAGAAGGAAGACCGTAAACCATACCGGTACCTGCTGCAAAAGCCATACGGCCGTGTAGTTTCCGGTATTAAGGATGAAGAATCTGAAACATATGACAAGGGACGAGAGTATGCCCACTCTGCCTCTCGCGAACATGAAATCAAGATTATGCCTGAACCAGTCAGGGAATGAAGTCATCCTCGCGAACATGAACTCCTCAAATGAGTCATGACATCCGAGAACTTCATTCTTAAGGAAATAACAGATAAATGCCACAAGACCTGCAGCAAATAAAGCGGTCAGAAGGGACCAGAAGAACCTTTTATCAAGCTTTGTCTTCAGGCTCATCGAAGTTGATCCTCTCCTCCTCCACTACCAAAGGTCTGTTCATAATACGCTCATTGATATTAAGTATGTATTCTCCCAAAAATCCTATGAAGAACAGCTGCATAGATCCTAAGAGGAACATACCGATCGTCACGGGAGCCATACCTGCAGGGAAATCATTCCAGTTGCAAAGCTTAAGGATAAGATAAACAAGAGCCACAAGAATACTTATGGCAGCGACGATACCGCCTCCGATGGTCGCGATACGAAGTCCGATCTTCGTATAGGACGTGATGGAAAGCATAGCCGTATCGTAAAGCGTGTAGAAATTGTTATGTGTCTTGCCGGCCCTTCTCTGAGGCTGCTCGAACGGGATCTCCTTGATCTTAAATCCGAGCTCTCCGACTATACCTCTCAAGAAAGGCTTCGGATCCTTAAGATCCCTCATAACGTCAACAAAGCTCTTATCGTAAAGGCCCGCACCCGTGAAGTGCTCGATCTGCTCGACGTCGGAGAACTTCTTGATGATCTTGTAATAGACGCTTCTTAAGAAATAGATAAAACCGTTCTCCTTCGAAGAAGTCTTTATGCCGACAACGATCTTAAATCCGTTCTCCCACTCGTGAACATACTTAGGGATCATCTCGACGGGATCCTGGAAATCGCATGCCATCGATATGGTGCAGTCGCCGGTGGTCTGAAGGATCCCGTAGTAAGGAGAATTATTCTGGCCGAAATTTCTGACATTGAATATTGCCTTGATCTTCTTGTTGTTCTCACATATCTGACGAAGCTTCGGACGCGTAAGATCCTTTGAATCGTTATCTATAAAGACAATCTCGTAATCATATCCCGGCAGATCTTCAGCAAACATCTTAACGAGAGCATCGGACATCGGTCCTACATTCTCTTCCTCGTTATAGCACGGGATAAGAACACTTATCTTCTTCATACGGAAAACTCCTCTCTATACCACTCCACCGTCTCTTCTATTCCCTGCTCGAAAGTGTAATCTGGGGTAAATCCCGTATCTTCCGTAAGCGAAGTGATGTCTGCGCAAAGATACATCACCTGTCCGGGGTAATAATCCACTTCGCCGAAGCCTATCGGAAGCTTGGGGTCTATCGCATCTTTGATCGCCGTAATGTATTCGGCCAAAGGTCTGACTTTACCTGAACCTATGGGATATACGGCTCCGTCTTTTCCTTTTGTTGCAGCAAGGAAGAAAGCCTTTGCGGCATCCTTGCAGTATATGTAATCCCACATCTGCTCTGCCTTGGTGTAAGAAGCTTTCTTACCCTCGAGCATGATGCCGATGCCGCTCATAACCATCGTATGTGCACCGTCGTAGGGACCGTAAACACTCAGGATCCTGCACCAGATGTGCTTCATGCCGAGCTTATGTGCTTCGACTCTGGTCATCTGCCCTGCACAAAGCTTTCCGATGCCGTAGCCGTTAACGGGGAAGCACGGTGTATCGGGAGCGACCTTGACGCCGTCCTCAAGTATGCCGCACTCAGCCTGTGAGCCTGCACCGAGGAATACCTCGCACTTTAATTCCGCAGCAGCCCTGACTGCATCAAGAGAAGCCTTAATGTTCTTTAACTGAAGATCCATATCGTCTCTTGAGGAACCGTGAGTTCCGTCCCAAGAGAAGTGGAAGAACAACTCTGCAGAATCTATTCCCGAAGCCTTCAGGACTTCAGGCAGAGTGATTATGTCGTTAAGATCCAGTTCGACGATCGTTATACGGTCGTCATCGGGTATATTCATGAGCCTCGAAGAACCGGGACGCGCTATAGCTACGACCTCGTAATCTTCCTTAAGAAGATACTCTATGGTCGCGACTGCAAGCATACCCGTTGAACCTGTTACTATGGCACGTTTCATTGTCATACTCCCGGCATCGATGCCTTAATCTTATCGAACTCTTCCCTGTCGAGGAACGGGAACATATCGTCGATCGGCGGGGATACCATCGTTCCGTCAGGAAGAGCTTTACTGCTTAACTTAGGTTCGAAGTTCTGCTTATAGTCTACGAACACTTCGCAGAGAACGGGATCGTTTCCTTCAAGAACTTCTCTTACCTTATCTTCGATCTCGCTTACATCCTCGATCTTCACATATCTCATTCCGTAAGCCGGAGTAAGCTTCGACAGATCCGGAAATGACAGACCGTTGCCGTCGCATACACCTACGAGCGGTGGATCAAATCTCGCTGTCTGGGACTGTCTGATAGAATGATATCCGTTGTTATTAATTATGAATGTCTTAAGATTGAGCTTGTTATAGATAACAGTCTGCATCTCCTGGATATTCATCTGGAAGGAACCGTCACCGTCGATGCATACGGTCCTTTTATCTTTTCTTGCAACTGCGCATCCCAAGGCAGCGGGGAATCCGTAACCCATCGCGGCACATCCGGAGTTTGTGAAAAGTCTCGTCTCATCCTTGATATGCATCGCCTGGAATGTTATTACGCACGCTGAACCGTTGCCGCAGATAACGGCATCGTCGTCTGCAAGGATCTTGGAGAAACGGTCGATGAAGACATAAGGATTAATGGGGTTGTTAACCTTCTCATAGGAAGGAAGGCATGCGGGATACTTCGCATCGATATCCTTGCACCACTTAAGCCATTCGGCGTGTGTATCGCCGCCGTCGAAGCCCGATGCGATTATCGAATCGAGTACGTCACTTACATCAGCATGGATCTTCATGTCGATCTTCAGCGTGGGCTTGTTAAGCTCCGCATCGTCGATGTCGACCATGATCTTGTATGCATCTGGAGACCAGCCCTCGTAGTTATAACTTATCTGTCTGATATTAAGTCTGCAGCCCAAGGATATGATAAGGTCGCTTCCCTGCATTACAAAGTTGCCGCCTCTTGTTCCGACAGAACCCGGACGTCCCGCATAATAAGTATTATCGTCTGCAATAAGATCATGTGCGTTCCATGCCGTAACAACAGGGATCTTAAGCATATCGAGGACCTTGAGAAGCTTGTCCTTAACGCCTGCGAATCTTATACCCTCGCCCACGATCACAACAGGGCGTACGGCTTCACTAGAAGGCTTCTCCTGAACACTTAAGGCAACCTCTTCCTGGCTTCCCGCGAAATGTCTTAAAGTATCGGGATCCACGGGAGCTGCCTGCACATCGATCGGTATATCGAGCCAAACGGGGCCCTTACGGCCTGAGTTCGCAAGGAACCATGCCTTTTCGAGGTGGTAGAGGATATCTGTAGGCTCCGTTACCATTACGGCATACTTTGTCATGCAGGAAACGGACTCGACTATCGGGAATTCCTGGTCACCTAACTGACGAAGTCTTAAGTCGGGCACAGACCACGTTGTCGTGGCGCGTTTTACCTGTCCGGATACTACAAACATCGGAACTGAATCGAGGTAGCCGCCCATGACGCCCGTGATAGCATTCGTTCCGCCGGGGCCGGACGTGACGCATACAGCAGCAATCTTGCCCGTAAGCCTCGCGTAGCCCTCGGCCGCTATGGAGCATGCCTGCTCGTGGTGATTATATGTGCATGTAAGCCCCGGGTGATGACCGAAGGCATCGTTAAGGAACATCGCGCCTCCGCCCGTTACGGTAAAGACATCGGTGACACCCTTGTCAGCAAGAAAATCCGCTATAACAGAAGCTACTTTCTTCATGTTTATTCCTCCTCGAAAAGCACCGTCATCTCCATCGGGTGATCCGCGTAGAAAACGTGCTCGAATTCATTGATATCTTCGCCTCCGAATTCGCCGAATCCGAAGCCGAATGAGACGCCACAGAACGGAGAACCCGCAAGCTTTGCCCCGTTCGCATCGTGATTGGAATCACCGACCATAAGAACCTTGGAGGCATCATCGACACCGAGAGAATCGATGACAGTTTGATGATGTCCTTCTTGAGAAGCTTGCCTTCGTAATCGGAACCGAAGATGTGAGATGTATAATTGCCGAAGCCCGTCGCGAGCAGGAGCTTCTCGGCATAATCCTGCTTCTTATAAGTCGCGATGCCGATCGGAATATTCTTATTCTTCAAGTATTCCAGAAGATCCATGATACCGTCGTAGGGCTTTGCCAGAAGCAGATTATGGTTGCTGTAACGGTCGCGGAAAAAGCCGCATACTTCCTTTAACTTATCTCCCGTCACGCCGCACCTTCCCTCGAACGACCACTCGATCGGCGGACCTATGAACTTGAGAAGATCTTCTTCGGGAGGGCACGGAAGACCGAAATGATCGATCGTTTCCTTTACTGACTTAACGATACCCTCCGAGGTGTCAAGGAGGGTTCCGTCTACATCAAATAATACTGCTTCATATCTTCTGCTCATGTTATGTCGTACCTTGTCGTTGTTAAGAAATTGACCTTGATGTCATCCTTGTGGGAACGGATGAACCCGGACATATAGTTGTTAAGGTAATCCGCTTTCTTCTTGGCAAATTCGTATTCCTTGCCTTCGTCGAGATAGTTAGCATCCGTACCGGAATAACCGTCGAAGCCTGCGAGGTTAACCTCCTTGACTCCGCTTCTCATCAGAACCTTAAGTATCATCATGAGCGAGTTGTCGGCATACTCGGAAGATCTGTCGAGAAGCTCGCTTATATTGACGACATACTCGAACGGGCTGTCCGTCGGAGTAAGGTTCGAAGTCGCGATCACGGGGATCTTCTCCTTCGACAGCAGTGTGGACACCTGTATCTGACGCTTGCTGTTCGTAAGGAAGATCATGTCGGGCATGAACGCCCTGCTTGCATAGTTGATCGAGATAATGACGGGATTCCTGCTCATTACGAACTCACTGATCTTTCTGCTTTCCGTGTCGATCGTAGTGCCGGGACCCGTAACGAGGATCGTCTTATCCTTAAGCTGCTCCGACAAAGCCTTGACCGACTCCGCGTCGTTGATCTCCTTGTCCTGGAATTCGAGATAAAGCTTCTCCATGTAGTTCTTGTCGTACAGAAGCTTCTTCTCACCCTCGAGTCTTCCGAGAAGCTCATTCATCTGCTTGATGGACAGAGTGTGCTTATTCGTAAGCTGCTTAACATAATCCGGATGGCAGTCGTTGGATGCCGCGATAAAGAAGAACAGGCTGTATCCCCATGTCGCAGGCTGATAGAACTGCATTATGTTCGCGTCGATCGCCTCGAGATACTGGCTTAGATGATAGTCCTTGCCGTACTCGTTATTCATATGCATGGCGACAAGTTCGATAGGCGCATTGCCCGCGCTCTTGCCCATGCCGTAGAGGGAACCGTCCACGAGAAGATCCCTTTCGGTCTCCTTCGAATAAGCAAGCACCATCTGGCAGTTCGCATATCCCATCTGGAAATTGTTGTGGCCGTGATATCCTATCGCGATATTTTGATCGAGATTCTTATCGAGGATCTCGAGTATGTGTCTTAAATCATTCTGGTGTGTAAGACCGTAAGTATCCACCATGGATACTGCATCAGGCTTACGCTCGTTCGCGAGCCTGCAAAGATCAAGGAGCTCTTCGTCCGTATACGCCGTGACGCTTACAAGCTGTGCGAAAACAATATACCCGAGCTTCTTTAACTCAGCACAGAACTCCAGAGCCTCAACTCTTAAATGCTTTTTGAAGATGACTCTGATGCCGTCAAGGAAGCTGTCGGCACACGGCTTTATATTCTCCAGTCCGCATGTGCCGTAATCTATCATGCCGAAGACCTTCGTATTCTTCCGGTCGAGATCGCCGTATATCTTCCCTACGCTGTCCGTATCAGGCATGATGCTTCTGTTGTAATCGAAGGGACGCCTTTCGTCCAGGAATCCGATCTCTATGATGTCTGTCCCCGCATCAACTATACGCTCGAATACAGAGACCATATTGTCATGGCCGAACTTCCAGTCGTTTACATATCCGCCGTCTCTTAATGTGCAATCAAGCAGGCTGACCTTCGTCACTTTCGTCTTTTCCTTTCTTTTGTCCGTAAGCCCAGAACTTGTTAAGAACGAAGTTTATCGGTACCGCCACTACAAGATTGATAAGGGGCGGGATGTACTTATTTAAGTGGAAAACGTTAACTCCTACATGTGATATCAGGTTGGAAAGTCCGAGACCCGTGAAAGCGTACGCAACATAGGTCTTGATGAGCGTCTTCCACCAGACTCTCTTCTCCTTGTTCTCGTCTTCCTTGAATACGAACTTGTTGCTGAGCATATAAGCCCAAAGAACGCTTAAGAAGAACGCCACTGTGTTGCCGATGTAGATATCGGTATTGGGGAACAGATTAAGC
>CADAXO010000024.1 GCA_902791885.1 Oscillospiraceae bacterium
CATTCCGCCATGACATTCTCGAGATCTCTGGCAGATGATTATTCTCTTCACGACTGGTTATATAAGGCCATTTTCCCCAGGGAAGCAAAGCTTACTTTGGAACATATCTACTGGTTCACAAAGCTTGCTTATGCAGAGTATCTTGCAGGCGGAATTACGGCATGTTTTGATATGTATCCCAAGAGGATAGAATCGGCAAGAGCCGCAGTGGAGACCGGATTCCGTTATGTAAGTGTCGATGATGCAAATGATTTCGGCGGAATGGATCTTCTTGAGGAGAACTACAATAAGTTCAATTCCTATGACCCGCTCGTATCCTATATTTACGGTTTCCATGCCGAATATACGACATGCGAGGATAATCTTAAGAAGGTAGCGGCCCTTGCCCATAAGTATGAGGCTCCCGTCTTCGCCCATATTTCAGAGACCCAGGCTGAGGTGGAAGGCTGTAAGGAGCGCTACGGAGTAACTCCCGCGGTCCTTTTTGACAAGCTCGGCATATACGACTTCGGCGGCGGCGGATTCCACTGCGTATGGTTTACCGATGAGGACAGGGAGATATTTAAGAAGAAGGGTCTCTGGTCTGTATTCAATGCACCTGTATACAAGTTCATTAATGAAGATATGAAGATCGCCATCGGAACAGACGGCGCAGGCTCCAACAACAGCCTTTCGATGTTCCGTGAGATGTATCTTGATACCGTACTTTCGAACGCCGAGACCGGAAAGGCAAATGCCGTTGATCCTTTCAAGATCCTTAAAGCGGGAACGAGCGGCGGCGCTCTTTGTATGGGGCTTGAAGACTGTGATGTTCTTAAGGAAGGTAAAAAAGCCGATATCATCATGATCGACATGAATAAACCGTCGATGCAGCCTGAGAATAATATTGTAAGAAACATTGTTTACAGTGCGGATAATACTTGCGTAAAGATGACTATGATCGCAGGTAAGATCCTTTTCGAAGACGGCGAGTATACAACGATCGACATTAACGAGACATATAATAAGTGTAATGAACTGATCAAAGAACTTGCATGACGGGTCATGAAGCGGTTTCTTCGGTACTTCGGTAATTATAAGCTTAAATCGATACTCAGCCCCTTATTCAAGCTTTCAGAGGCGGCATTCGAACTGACGGTACCTTTGGTTATTGCCGATATCATCGACAAGGGAATCCCTGACGGTGACAGCACTTTTATCAAGACCCGTTTTCTTCTGTTACTGTTCTTTGCAGTTGTCGGATTCGGCAGTGCCATTCTTGCCCAGTATTTTGCAGCAACCGTTGCATGTAATATCTCAAGTGATCTTCGACACGATCTTTTTGCTAAGATACAGCGCCTTTCCGTAACAGAATATGAGAAGATCGGATCATCTAAGTTAGTGACCGGGCTTACTTCCGATGTTAATCAGATCCAAAGCGGGATCAATCTTTTCTTAAGACTCCTTCTAAGGTCTCCTTTTATCGTATTGGGTGCCGTTATAATGGCATTCACCATAAGCGCCAGAATGGCACTTATATTTGTTGCCGCGGTAGCTTTGCTCGGACTTGTTGTAGCGTTCAATATGAAGGCGGCCATACCTTCGTACAAGAAGACAAGGGAAGGCCTTGATGTTGTCGCAAGCCATGCGGATAACGGCCTTTCGGGTGTGCGTGTTATCAGAGGTTTTAACAGGTCCAAGGACGATTACAAAGAATTCATGGATGAGTCTTTCAGACTCTATATGTTTCAGAAAGCCGCAGCAAAGATATCTTCCTACCTTAATCCGCTTACATTCCTTATTATCAATGCTTCTATCTGTCTTCTAATCTACAGAGGCGGAGTAAATGTAAGCACAGGTAATCTGTCACAGGGCCAGGTCGTAGCATTGTATAACTACATGTCTCAGATACTGGTGGAACTTATCAAGCTTGCCAATCTGATAATTACTGTAAGCCGTGCGGTTGCATGTGCCGGAAGAGCAGAATTCATTCTTAATCTTCCTGAAGATGATGATCATGGGGCGGAGCGTTTCGTCAACGATTCCGATCCGCATTCTCTTGAGTTTAAGAATGTTTCTTTCAGATATGAGGGCAGTACCGAGGACATGATAAGCGATGTAAGTTTCCGGGTCGAGCCGGGACAGACCGTCGGAGTAATAGGTATGACGGGTTCGGGTAAATCGACGCTTGCAGCTTTGGCTTCGGGTATGTATAAGGCAACATCCGGAAGTGTCCTGATAGACGGCAAGCCAATAGAAGATTATTCAAAAGACTCGATATCGGGCGGTGTCGGCTTATGTATACAGAAAGCTTCAATGTATACGGGATCGATCGTATATAACGTATCCCTGTGGCGTGAGAACGTGGATAAAGACTCGCTCGATGAAGCATGCAGGGTCTCTTTGGCCGATGATGTTATAGCAAGTAAAAAAGAAGGTATGTACTATAACATAGGTGCCAACGGAGCTGGCCTTTCAGGGGGACAGAAGCAAAGACTCGGAATAGCAAGAACGCTTGCAGGCAATCCGGGACTTCTGATCTTTGACGATTCGACATCTGCGCTCGATGCAGTTACCGAAAGGAAGTTTCTTTCCAATCTTAAGACGATAAAAAACAATCCTACAGTAATTCTTATCTCGCAGAAGATCAGAAGCGTTAAGGACTGTGACATGATAATGCTGCTTGAAGACGGAGCGGTTTCCGCTTACGGTACGCATAACGAGCTTTGTAAGACTTCCGATGTTTACCGCGAGCTTATCAGGCTTCAGGAAGAGGGGGAGCAGTCATATGAATAAAAGAGCTCTCCTTAAAAGATTCCTGAAGTACAGCGGCGGTTCACCGTCACAGGGATATATAGTCATATCTTTTATAAGCGCTGTTATTTATTCTCTTTGCTCTATGTTTATTCCTTACTTCGCAGGTAAGGCTATAGACAGTTTCTCACCGTCCGTTGATTTTGAGGTTCTTACAAAGAATATAGTCATTATAGGGATCCTTGTGCTGCTGGCATCTTTGTTCCAGTACATTCTCAACATAACCAATAACAGCATCTCATATGCGGCTGTAAGAAAGCTGCGTAATGAGGCTTATTTGAAGATCTCCAAAGTGTCTGTGGGTTTCCTTGATAAGACTTCTGCAGGCAGCCTTCAGAGCATGCTTATAAGCGACAGTGAGACCATAGGTGACGGTCTCATACTCTTCCTTAATCAGTTCTTCTCGGGATTAACTGCGATCTTCTTTACGCTTGGGATCATGCTCTTCATTAACTGGCGTATCGCACTGTTTGTTCTTATCTTTACTCCGGTATCGTTTATTGTTTCAGATTTTATTGCCAAGAGGTCTTTCGGATCGTTCAAGAGACAGTCTGAGATAAGAGCAGGACAGACATCGTTTATTCAGGAGATGACAGCAAACTTTAAGACTAATTATCTGTTCGGAGCAACGGATCTTACCATGAACGGATTTGATCAGATCAATGATAACTACAGAAAGACAGCAGGAAAAGCCACTTTCTATTCATCTATCACCAATCCGTCAACAAGATTTATCAATGCTTTGATATACGCATCCGTAACTTTGATCGGTTCTTTCCTCGTTATAGCTGTATCGCTTACAGTCGGTGAACTGGCATCACTTCTTATGTATGCCAATCAGTTTATGAAGCCTTTTAATGACTTATCTTCGGTTTATACCGAGATGTCCGATTCGTTCGCGTGTCTTCAGAGGATATTCACTTTCCTCGATGAGGAGGAATTGGGAGATGACCTTTTCGAGATGGGAGAGCACAGTTTCCCTGATGCAGATAACGGCATTAAGATAGAGTTCCGTAACGTTACTTTCTCGTATGTTAAGGGAAAGCCGGTACTTAACAATGTATCCTTTACCGTCGAATCAGGTTGCTCCTGTGCCATAGTGGGACCTACCGGCTGCGGCAAGACCACCATTATCAATCTTCTTATGAGATTCTACGAGCCTGATTCCGGTGCCATTTATATCAACGATGTAAATATCGCTGATATACCCAGAAACACTTTGAGAACATATATCGGTACCGTCAGCCAGGATACATGGTTCCGTGACGGAAAGATCATTGATAACATTAAGTACGGAAGGCCTGAAGCAAGTGAGGAAGAGTGCAGGAAGGCTGCAGCTGTTACCGGAGCGGATTCATTTATCAGAAAGCTTCCGTCCCAATACGATGAACTTATCGATTCATCCAGAGATGATATCTCAGAAGGTCAAAGACAGCTTCTGAGCATCACGCGTGCTATGGTAAGGGATGCATCGATCCTTATACTTGATGAGGCGACTTCTTCTGTAGATATCCTTACGGAACTTCGTATAAGAAATGCGGTAAAGGAACTACTTACGGGAAGAACGAGTATAATAATAGCGCACAGACTGTCTACCATTGTTGATGCCGATAAGATAGTCGTTGTCGAGAACGGCAATATAAGCGATATCGGAACACATGAGGAATTGATTTCAAAGGGCGGTTTCTACAGCAGACTGTATGCCTCATATACTGAAGAATGAGAGGAAACATAATGACTAATATTAAGCTTAATGATTTTAAGAAGAGCATAGAAGGCAAGAGGGCTGCGGTTATCGGAGTCGGAATCTCCAATGTACCGCTTATAAGATGGCTTAATAAGCTGGGTGTTAAAGTAACGGCTTTCGACAGGCTTTCTGAAGATGACCCTTCTATCGTTAAGACCAAGGCAGACTTTAAGAATGAGGGCATTGATATAGAATGGTCGCTCGGGCAGGATTATCTCGATCTTCTCATGAACAAGCATTTCGAATATGTCTTTAAGACACCGAAAATGCGTTACACGAATCCCGAACTTATCGCGGCAAGAAATAACGGAAGCATACTTACAACAGAGATGGAGCTTTTTATGAATCTTTGTCCTGCGAAGATATTTGCAGTAACGGGTTCTGACGGAAAGACCACAACAACTACTCTTGTAAGCGAACTTCTTAAGGCTTCGGGCTACAACGTCTATATCGGCGGCAACATCGGCACTCCGCTTCTTGACCAGGTTGAGAGTATTAAAGAGGATGATATGGTCGTACTCGAGCTGTCTTCATTCCAGCTTCTTGATTCGGTTACTTCAGCAGATGTGGCGATCGTTACCAATGTCACTCCGAATCACCTCGATTTCCACAAGGATTACGATGAGTATATTTCTTCCAAGACAAATGTATTCAGATATCAGTCTCCTATGGGACGAGTAGTTCTTAACTCTTCGTGTGACATTACTTATAAGATGAAAGATCTTGCAAGAGGAAGCGTCGCTTATTTTGCGTTGTCAGAGTCGGTTGCCAAGAGAGACGGACAGACCGATCTTAAGACTTATGCTTATCTTGATGAGGAAGGATACCTTACTGTTGAGTCTCCGAAAGGTAAGATGAGACTTATTAAGGAAGATGAGATCCTTATCCCCGGTAAGCACAATGTAGAGAACTTCCTTGCAGCAGCTCTTGCGGTTATTGATTACATAACTCCTGAAGCTTTCGTTAAAGTTGCAACTGAGTTTAAGGGCGTTGCACACAGGATCGAGTTCATAAGAGAGTTAGACGGAGTTAAGTACTACAATTCCTCAATCGATACCTCGCCTAACAGAACCATCAATACCATGAACGCTCTGGCTTCAAGAGGACAGAAGGGTGTTCTAATATGCGGTGGTGCTGACAAGAAGTGTGATTACACAGGACTCGGAGACGCAATTCTGAAGGTGTGCGACAGGATAGTTATCTACGGAACGAATGTCGACTTTGTTAAGAACATCCTTGAGAAGGAAGCAAACGGCAGATCCTATGAGATCGTCGAGATCGAGAACGGGGAGAATGAGGTTTATGAATTCCCGGAAACGAAGCAGATTGTACAGGATAAGCTGACAGATGCTCTTAATAAAGCCCGTGAAATGGCTGTTTCCGGGGAGATTGTGATAATGTCCAATATTGGAACAAGCTACGATCACTTCAGGCATTTCGAGCACAGAGGAGACCTGTTCAGAGACCTGGTAAATGCACTTGACTAAAATCTTGATTATTAGTGTTATAATGATTTGAGGTAATAAAATACCTAAGGAGCGGAAAACTGATGGAAAACAGAACTGCCAATCAGGCGGATGTTGTTAACAGACTTATAAGAACGGTGATCCTTATCATCGTTTCCCTGATGCTGTCTGTGCTTTCCGTATCCTTTGCCGTTCATCACATGAGACTTCAGTTTGAAGAGGAGTATAAGACAATAGCGGACACTAAGTGTTCCTCTGTCTGTGATGTTGTAAGAAGAACACTTGACGGTGATGAGATCGCAGCCAATCCTCAGGATGCTGCCGTTAAGTATAATGAAGTACTCTCTTTGATGTTGTCCGAGACTTCGACTAAGTCTTACACAAGTGAAAGCTACGGTCTGTTCTATTATTCAGACGGACATCTTTCCATTCTTATGAATCACGGTCCCGAGGCACCCGAATCTTTCGAGGTCGCTAGCAGGGATATTTCCGAATGGCTTAATGCCGATAACCTTCCCACAACAGTGGAAGGCAAGAATTCCGAGAGCGTTCTTATACCTGTTGCCGATTCGACCGGAAGGTGTGTAGCGGTATTCGAGTATAAGTGCAGTTTCAATGAACTTAAGTCTATGGGTGACGGCTTCGAAGGCAGGATCTTAAAGTGCGTTATCATCGCAGTAGCAGCCGGTATCTTCGTTTATATCATTCAGCTGATCGTGCCTAAGTTCATCCTTCGTTCAGGATCCGGTAAGGGGAGGACGCTGTAATGAGCAGAAATTCCGCTGAGATCAAGAGAAGGAAAGAGAAGAGAAGCGTTACCGCCACCATCGGTTACTGCTTTGTTATTGTCCTTGTTGTATTGATGGTAATGAGTAATATCCTTACCGATCATTACACGGTCGTTCTTGAGACTGAAAGGGCAGAGGCCATGGAGTCTCTTGCAGTATCCTGTTCCACTGCTTTGGGTCACTCAAGGATCGTCGAGGGTATGACTTTCCCGCTTCCTGTATACGAATACGGCGAGGATAAGCCCTATACATTCGATATCTATACCAAGGCCGGCAATTCTTTCTTAAGACTTTGCACGACTTCGGATTATTCAGGTTCAGAGCAGTATTATCTTTCCGGTGTGGGTGATGAATATAATAACTGCTTCGAATTGCAGCATGCTGCTTTCACGACAAGAACGGATGAAGGTGTTAAGTATGTATGTGCCATTGCTCCGATCATATCTGCCGAGAATACATCCGCAGGTGTGCTCGAAGTAAGGATGCCTTATACAGACTTTGTATCCACTGTTAACGGAATGTCGTTAAGCTGGATCTTCACGATCTTCTCTATAGCTATTGCTATGGCGATCATCATCTACGAACTTAATCTGTTCGTATCCACATTGTCCCGCGGAATCTCAGGCAATGTTCCGGTCATCATCATGTACGGTACGGAAGCAGTTTCCTTCCTGTCGTTCTTCTCGGCTCTCGGAGCTGTAATGACCGCAGTCATTATCCCGGACTATATAAAGTATTCAGCTGAAGCTCTTGAGCTTCCGGGTCCTGCAGTTCAGGGTATCATAGTCGGCGGATTGTTCCTTTATGCGATCGGATTGTTAGGCGGTTCGTCGATCAGGAAGGACTTGAAGTTCAAGCTTACATCTAGGATCGCTGTTCTTGTATCAACAGCGGTAGGCTATATGTTAAGCCTTGTTGCCGGTATCGTGGATATGATGCCTGTAACTCTTGCTCTTATGCCTTTTATCGGATTTGCATACGGAATGGCTCTTGATTCACTCCGTGATTACAGACTTAATGCAGGTAAGCTGGGTTATGAGGAATTCTCCGACAGGAAGATCCATAATATCCAGTACACAGGTTATTTCCTCGGCGTGTCTGTAGGTGCGGTCATCGCCGGTATCTGCTTCGAAAGATTCGGATTGCTCGTTGTTAATGTAATTAGCGGAGCGATAATGATCCTTTCATCAATCGGAATCATCTACTTTATGAGAGACAACAATCCTCCCAAGGAATCAGGCCTGCCTGTTAACAGATGGCTTGAACTTGTAGCCGATAAGTACACGGGAAGATTCCTTGTATCCACATTCTTCAGCATGGGTATATTGTTCTCGTTCCTTCTCGGATTCATTCCGAACTTCCTTGATACTGTAGGAATCTCCCTTGCAACATCATCTTTCTATTATCTTGTAGCCGCGTTCTTCGCTCTTTTTATAGGCTTCATCATAAAGGAAAGACTTGCATATGCACTCACATCGAGGACAAGGGTTCTCATTTCTTCGCTGGCATCACTTATGGGACTTATCCTTTTCGCGCTTATGCCTACAGCGAAAATGCTTGTGTTCACGGTAGCTTTGGTGGGCCTCGGCCTCGGTATGCACGACTTCTACTACCTGTTCGTGCTGTACCTTATTGCCAACTCGAGATTTAAGATCAAGTACAACCTGCGTAAGGCTTCCGAAATGTCTTTCATGGCGGGTGTCATTCTGGCGCTCCCGGTATTCGCTTTGTCGCTGTTCTTTGATATGAGGATAGTATTTATAGCACTTTGCGCATTGTATTTACTCCTGTCGTTCCTGTACCCGATGTCACAGTATTCAGGTAAGATCGACGAGGGCAATAACAAGCCCGGTAATAAGAAGCGTAAGAAAGAGGAGGAAAGACCCCCGGTTACTTCATATTCACCTGAGCAGATAATCATCCCTGAGATGCCTACTGATGCCGAGTTGATAGAGCCTGTTCCCGGCAATATCGATATCGCAAGCTTCATAGACGATCTCGCAGAGGAAGGGGAAGGAGGCAGCTACGATGGATATGTGGAGTGATAAGCTGACCCGTGAGAATTTCGAGGCTTTCTATTACAACACCGTAGATATGGTCTATTCCTCAACTTACGGCGTGTGTAAAGAGACAACGCGTACTGAGAATGCCATTGTAAAGTCCTATATCGAGACATATCAGCAGAGAAGTTCCATAAGAGGAGAAGATGTGCTCTATGTCTTCGGTGATATTCTTCTTAAGAATGCAGAGGAGATAGTGGAGAAGTATCCTCTTCCCGAAGGATTAAACTTCGTTCCCCGTACGCTTGATGAGTATACAAGAAACTCAATGCTTGAGAAGATCACTGCCAAGCTTGATTCCACAGGATATAAGGTAGCTGAGTTCATCTCTTCCGAGAATAAGAAGGGTAAGCCTTCAAGAGCCGTTCAGAAGGTTTTGGATGTATTCCCCGTAACTCCGCTTCTTGCGATCCAGCTCGTGCTTCTTGCTGTTATTATCTGGCTTGTAAGTACAGTTTCCGTCACGCTTATAAATAAAGAGGACAATGATCTTAAGGAAGCATCCGTTTACGAGTCTATAGATCTTCAGAGTAAATATGTTGCGGTACTCGATTACTATCCGCTTAACGTGGATTATGTTGTAACTGCCGAGCCTGTTGAAGAGGGCGCGGAAGGCGAAGCTGTCGAGACAGTTCCTGCCGAAGAGGCAGTTGATCCTTTGGCTCCCGTTATCGCAGAGACAGAAGAAGCAGAACCTTCTGCAACGAGAGGATAATTTATTGTGACCTTTTAAGCTTTTATTCCGTCTTAAGGACAGGAGGGTAAAAGTATGAAAAAATCTTCTATCAAAATTACTGCCGCTTTAATTGCATCCGCTGTCTTGTTCTCAGCGTGTACCGACACTTCTTCGGGAAGACGTAACCGCCGTGACAGGGATGACGACGATGATGAATCTGAAGTTGTCTTTACTCCTGATGATTTCAATACAACATTAGATTACAGTGAGCTTGATCAGTGCTCCTACAGTGAAGAGAATATGAATACCGATTATCACAGTTATTCATTCGATCTTATGCGTCAGGTTCTGGCTCAGGAAGAACGCGATGCTAATGTTATGATCTCACCGGCATCCGTAATGTTCGCACTTGATGTATGTGCAGCGGGAGCTAACGGTGATACATTGTCACAGATCACGAATCTTTTCTCTGAAGGCGCTGATCCTCTTGAACAGCAGGCGTTCGCTTCCGATCTCATGACCAGATTAAATGAGTCACAGGATGTCGAGTTCTCGGTTGCCAATGCAATTTGGTCCAATTCCGATATGCTGGCTTCCGGTATCAATCCCGATTATGCTGATTTTATCGATGAGTATTATGATGCCGAAGCTGTGGCTGAGCCGTTCAGCATGGCAACTGTAGAAGAGATCAACAATTGGATCGACGATAAGACTGACGGAATGATCGACCGTGTTCTTGAAGAGATAAATCCTGATGCAGCATTTATCATCGCCAATGCCATAGCGTTCGAGGGCCAGTGGGCAGATCCTTATCTTGATCATCAGGTAAATACCGATACATTCACAACCGCTTCAGGCGATCAGATCGATGTACAGATGATGAATGGAAGTGAGTACTTCTATTACGAGTCTGACAAGGCTACCGGATTTTTCAAATACTATTCCGGCGGTCAGTTCGCTTTGGTCGTAATGCTTCCCACTGATGAGACGATATCAGCAAATGAATTCCTTGAGAACTTCTCAGCCGAAGATTATGAAGAATTCATAAGCAGCCGTACAACTGATTACGACGTATATACGAAGCTTCCTGAATTCACTTACGATTACGATACTTTGCTTAACCAGCCGCTTGTTGAGATGGGGGCAACAGCACCGTTCAGTTACGAAGATGCTGATTTCACAGGAATCGGAATTCCTGATAATGATGAGAATGTATTCATCAGCAGAGTTATCCATAAGACTCATATTGAGCTTGACCGTAACGGAACAAGAGCTGCAGCTGCAACTGTTGTTGAAATGGCAGCAGGATGTGCTTTGGATCCTGATCCTGCAATAAGGTATGTATACTGCGACAGACCTTTTGCTTATGCGATAGTTGATACAGCCAACAACAATCCGATCTTCATCGGAACATATAACGGTTGATAAGTGACGGTAGATATAGAGATTGAGGCGGTCCGGCGACGGGCCGCTGTTTTATTAGCACAAATAAAAACGGCCCGCAATGCAGGCCGTTGATGGTTACATATCGAACCGGTCATCAATCCCAGTCGAAGTGGTAGTTCGAGATGTAGAAGTGCTGTACGTGGTTCTCTGTCTCAGCAGTGATCGTGATGTTAGTTGTCTCGCCTGCAGGGAGTGAACCGGATCTCGGAGTACCTGTGAATGAGTTGTTTCCGTCTGATGTGAATGTGAAGTAATCAGAGCTCAATGATGTGATCGTTGAAGAAGTATTGAATGAGATCGTAACTTCGTTAAGTCTGCTTACGTTCAGGCTGTCACCGTTGTTTGTAATAGCAAAGTCGAATACGAAACCGTCGGATGTTACACGGGGGTTCGTAATGTTGTAGCTGCATCTTACAGGTGAATCAGAAGAGGAAGAGGAACGTGTGGTTGTAGTTGTTGTCTCTTCTTCGGTTGTAGTAGTTGTTGTAGCTTCTGTAGTTGCTTCAGTAGTAGCCTCAGTTGTGGCTTCTGTAGGCTCTTCAGTTTCTTCAGCCGTAGTCTCGGCAACTGTTTCTTCAGTCTGTTCTGTCTCAACTGCAGGAGCTTCTGTTGTAGCTTCTGTCTGCTCAACTGTAGCAGCGGCTTCTTCAGTCTCTGCAGGTTCTTCGGTATCAGCGGGGACTGTATCTTCAACAACTGTTGTTACTGCTGTTACCTGAGTTGCAGGTGTTGTATTCTCGTCTGTATTACCGAACCACTGCTGATAATTATCGAGTACCCAGAGGATTACGAAGATAGCAGCAAGTACTGCGATAAGAGCGATAATGCCGCCCTTTCCGGGTTCCTTGGTGCCTTTATCGGAAGACTTCTTCTTGGACTTGTTCTGAACCTGGTTAACAGGCTCGATCTTAGATGTGGCAGGCTTGGAAGAAGTATGCTTGGATGTTCCGGGTCTTGAACCGGATTCTTTCTCTTCCGGTATTGCAGCGGCAGCGGGACGCTCATTAGCTCTCGGTGCTTTCTTATCGATGTTAACGAAAGGATTCTCCTCAGCTTTCTTGGCAGCTGCTTCAGCTGCGGCCTTCTTCTCGTTGTTAAGAACCTTTGCTGCATTGGAAGAAGGTCTTTCCTGAGGTACAGGCTGAACCGGCGGAACAGGCTTAGCAGCCGCCGCTGCAACACCTGCGCCGGCAACAAAAGGAGAAATATCTTCAGAAGCAGGTGCCTTGGCAGGCTCGGGCTTAATCTCAGCCTTAGGCTCGTCAAGTGACTTCATAATGCTCGGTACATGATCCTGTCTGGGAGCATTGGCATTAACAGAAGCGGGAACGGGCTGCTTATCAGCCTTAGCTTCAGGTTTTGCTTCAGGCTTGGAATTATTCTTATTGAAAGGAGACGGGGAAGACTTCTTGAATGCATCAACTCCGCTCGATACTTTACCGTATGTCTTAAGGTTAGCTGCTTCCTTGTCCTTAGGAGCAGCCTGCGCTGACGGTGCTTCAGGAGCTTTAGGCGCAGGTGTTGTCTGCGGCTTGGAAGGGGCAGGAGGAATCCTGTCGGCGTTCTTGGGCTTGAAAGGATTGATAGCAAGAGCTTCGTCATCGAGATTGAATTCATCTTCCATGCCACCTGCAAATGAACTGTTAGAGGCAGAGGAAGTAGCAAAATCAAGATCCTGTCCCTGCTCGAAAAGCTTGGTCTGCTCAGCATCAACATTGGAATCGATTCCCGTAAATTCCTTGAAATCGAGATTGCCGTCAGTGAATGCAGGATCATTGAAAGCGGGATCGCCAGCTCCTGCGACCTCTTCGAAATCCTTCTTGTCAGCAGCCTTGGGAGGTTCGGGTTCAACCGTTACGGGCTTTTCCAAAGGCTTAAAAGCAGACTTGGATTCGTCAAAGTTGAAGTTATCGAATTCGTCAAACTCGTCATCCGTAAGCGGATTGAACGGATTGGAATTTTCCTTTATCGCATCGGATACTGAAGAATCCTCATTATTCTTGAAAGAGACCATGAATGAAGAATCAACGAATTCATCCGGATTAGGATCCATACCGTTGTTCTGATTGTTCTGATTCTCAGGGTCAATGATCATGATAAAACCTCACTTAATTACTATTTACTATAAAAATTATATAAATAAATCCAATCTTTTCAATCGTGACGTTATATGTGTAATCAAATGGAAACCTTACTTGACAGGGAGGTGTTCCGATGATATTATTCTTTAGCACTTGCGGATAAAGCTCGTTAAGCTCGTGTGGCGGAATCGGCAGACGCAACGGACTTAAAATCCGTCGGAGTAAAATCCGTACCGGTTCAAGTCCGGTCACGAGCACCACGTCAAGTGTCACAATTGAATATCGCGGAGTGGAGCAGTTGGTAGCTTGCCGGGCTCATAACCCGGAGGTCGTGTGGTTCGAGTCCCGCCTCCGCAACCACTTGAACAAAACCGGAACAGTCGTTCCGGTTTTTTGTTATATAATCTTCGTATGATACATATTTTTGCTGCCATTGAATGTGAGATATCACCTCTGCGTCATATGGTCTCGGATGAACTGGAAATAGTTCTTACGGGTATAGGCAAGGTTAATGCGGCATTTGCAGTCGGAAGAACATTTCCTGACGGATTAACGCGTAAAGATCTTAAAGACGATGTGATCATCAATATCGGAATCTGCGGTTCCAAAGATCTGAGCGGTTTGTTCCTTGTTAATAAGATCACCGATGAAGCAACTTCGAAGGATTATTATCCCGATATTATCAGAGTTACCGGTCTTCCGGAGGCTCCTCTTATCACATGTGATCATGTTGCGACTGATCTTTCATCAGGCGTTCTGTATGACATGGAAGGTTCTGCAATATTTCAGACGGCAGCTAAGCTTATAAGTCCCGACAGGATCATCTTCCTGAAACTTGTAAGTGACAAAGGAACTGATGCCGGCGATGTTACCGCAGAATGGGTGAAGGAGACTGTATCGTCTTATCTTCCCGAGATAACATCATGTATCGAACAGATCAAAGAAAGCCTCGGAACACACTCCGAAAAGCACGATTACACAGATCTTTATTCAAAGCTTCATGCGTCATCTTCGATGGAACTTAAGATCGGTGAACTTATGGAATTTGCGCAGAGTATGGGCATTGACGGAAGAAAGCTTTTCGATGAGGCAGGAGCGGAAGATGCCGTTTCCAGAGCGCAGGGCAAGGAGGTTATCTTACGTGTTAAAGATAAACTCATTTCCTGCTAATTTCTCACATATTTATGTAGAGGAGAAGGCGCTGGAGTATAAGATGACTTCAGATGTTTTATCTCGCTTTAAAGAAGCGAACATCATACCGATCAAACACTACAAAGATGTGTTTAACCGAACCTCACAGGATGCGTGTCTTCAGAACAGATCGAAGAGTCTCATACTTGCCGTAAATGACGGCAGAAAGATATTCGATGCATC
>CADAXO010000025.1 GCA_902791885.1 Oscillospiraceae bacterium
CTCTTCGTCCAGAACATCGTTTTCTTCCAGTGCGTAATCAGAGAACAGTTCCATCATACGATCGACATCTTCATCCTCGATACATTCAAGTATCTCATCCAACAACTGATTCTTTCCGAAGCTTTCTGCACTGTCCTTATGTTTTATCGAATCAAGTCATTATTGCCATAGCTGATAGGAATAAGAAAGCGATAAAACCTATTGCCAAACCGGCTCCGGCAAACGCAACAGATATACCGATGGTTCTTGACTTATTCTTTTGCTTTACCAGTGCCATTATCCACAAAACCGAAAGTACAACAAAGACAATAAAGCAGATTAAACAGGTTACTGCTGATATCGGAAAGAAAACCGGATGCTCATCAGCCTTATTAGATGCAGTCAAGCTGAGCCACGCCGTAAACATAAAGAATCCAAAGGACGAGACTATTCCCATTATTGAAGAATAGACATACATACGGATTCTTCCTGAATCTTTATTATCGCTCATCTTATTTCTCCAATATTTAGTAGTTTCTCTTTTGCAAACGTCTTATATTTTGTATCACCGCCAAGATCATATGCAACCTGAAGGTATTCCTTTGCTCTTTCCGGTTCTCCCTTCAAGATAAGCAATCTTCCCAATGAGTACGAATAACTGACTTGTGACAATGGCTTAATTGGTTTGATTGTGTCCATCATATCAATTGCGGTTAGCTTGTTTTTCAGATCCAGCCGAAGTATTCCCCTATCAGGGTGAACAAAAACGGCAGATTCAGAATACCGCCAACGGTAACGATAATGGATACGATACCGAGAGGACCGAATTTCTTACTCTTTCCGCTCTTTACTCTTTTGACCCATATGATGTCCAGGATGATCGGAGGGGCGATGATAACGAGCGCATAAGCGACCAGAATGAAGATAACGAGTCCTTCCAAAACTATAAAACCTCTGTCCATTCCCCTCTGCTCCTATATCGTTGAAAGATTACGTAATATCGTACATCTTCATGGTCTCGCGGTTACGGTACTCATGTTTCTCATAATAACCGATCAGATCACCTTCCTCATTTCTGAGGGCAACCATATATACATCTTTGTTTTCTTTTTGGTTATAGAAGGTATAGACAATATTGTTGTCTTTTGAAGACTTGAACCAGTCCAGCACCTTAAGGATCATTTCACTGGATTTCTCATTATGGCAGTTCAACAGACTCTTGCCCATTAGTTCTTTTCCGCCCCACTTCTCATAGCGTTCTACCGCAACAGGGTTCATATAGATAATGGTATGTTCCAGGTCACAGATAACCACTGCTGCCCTTTCGGCTTCAAGAACACTTTTGTATATTTCATTTATATCCGTCATATTAGAATTCCCCGTTAACTCTTCTTAAATCTTCCGTTCCATTATACATAATAAACCGGAGGATCTCCCCTCCGGTTCTGATAATTGCATTAGTCCCGTTCCGCTGCTTATATCGCGCTGCGCACTAATGAGTTTAAAAATCGCTGTTGTGCTGCTGTATAAACGACATACATTGCTGCAGGTTTGACATTTTGCTTTGAAGGAGACGGTCATTAGGTGAATCAACAACTCCGCCTGCTGTCTTCTTCATATCTTTATTGTTGTCTTTTTTCTCGTTTATCTTCAATTTTATTACCCCCAATATTCTGTGATTAATCTGTAATTCATCAATCACAAACTCATTATCAGTCAGGGGATAATCAGAACCAATCAATAATGTTTACGGGATATGGTGCTTAAGCAACACTCAGCAGGCTTTTTGTCGCTGGCAAAAAAGGCTCATTTCGCTTTCTTTTCGGGCAGTTCCGCATACATGCCTTGCAGTAATTCCGCAATCAGATCCTCATCCTCAAATCTGTCGAACACATGCATTAATGTTTTCGAGCCTTCATAAGGATAGCGCAGCTCGGATTCCGCAAGCAGTCTGTCCGATGCCGGCGTTCTCTTCAGAAACAGTTCGTTATCACAAATGTCACCTATCAGCTTACCGTTAAAATACACAAGATATCCGCCCATCATGGGTCTTATGACAATATCGCCGACTTTTGAAAAACTCTCGCGTACATATTCATTGAACTCATTCACTTTTAATCACCCCCACAGCTGCCGCTCTGCCATCATTATGTTTGCTTAAGGATATCTTACTTTGTGACCTGACCTTTACGGTAGCGGCCGAAGAGGATGCCGTCGTCTACATACTTGTCAGCCTGCGATACCCACATAGGGAACTCTCCCGTGGCAAGTGCAGTCTGACCGTTAAGCATGCCGGTATGAAAAGAAATATGTCTGAACTGACGCAATACCAGTTCCATTCTTGTGTGCTCACAGTTCTCGGGACATTCGTAGAGCATCTCATCGGTTAAAGAATCGAGATAATCCAAAGTCTTCTTCTCAACTTGATCGAGATACTCAAGAAGCTGCTCGTCCGAAAGCACAACATCACACGGCTTATCAGGATTATCGAGGCCCTCCTTGTGGAATGAAGGCTCCTCGTAAACACAGGGATTAATGAACCACTTATCTGCAGAGTGAACTGCGTGGTAAGCCCATCTCCAGCACGGCGCGCCGCAGCAGAGTGCATCTCTGTCATAAGTTCGTATGGATGTTCTTATATTCATGAAATTGGGTACAACCATGTCTTTGATTATCATGCAAAGCTCGTTCATATTACGCCTCCGAAAAGGAAAAGATTAACTCTTCTTATTATAATCCAATCTGAGTAAAGCTTTGCCGTTGGGTAACGGCTCTTTATGAGACAGGATCTTCGAATAACCGATATCTTTCATTGCCTCATCCAATTCAGATTCTTCCATCTGATGATGCACTTCATCCAACCGGTCAAACGAATGAAGATACGGTGAATCCGATACCCATTGTTTTGTATCAGTATTGATCTGTATTACGCATGATACATAGTCAGGATCAACATTAACTACAGCATTCTTGAACACTTCATAACCGATATACTCGATAAGAAGATTGGCAATGATCAATCCTGAGTGCGGGAGTTTATCCGATTCATTGATCAGATCGATCTTTATGCATCTGAGCACATCAGAGATTTCATCATACCGCTGTTCAACTACGCGCAAATATTCTTCGTTAATATCAACACCATAGACTGTACGGTACTTATTCCGGTCGACATGTTCCAAACCGTTGCCGCCGGCAATCCCGAACACGATCGCCGAATCGACCGGATAATCATTAAACTGCGACTTCATGATCATATTCATAGTCTGAAGCTGCTTAACAGAATCCAGCCTCATATGATTCTCATAATCATCAAGCTTTATTTCTTCCCACGGATTATTCATGTTCCTCTCCTCTTACTCTCTGCCCGCCGAAAGCATGTATCGATCTGGTACCCGCTTTTACACGTCCTCCCTGAAGGCTGCCCTTTGGAATAAACAATTCGTCTCCCGCGTGCAGAACGTGTTTCGTACCGTCTATGGTAACTATATATTCTCCTTCAACGCAAAGCATATACTCGTCGTAATCATGAGTGTGTTCCTTAGAGACACGGTCAGCCTTATAGGTCCAGAAAGCCATCTGACTTCCGTCATTTGCTGTGTAGTAGTACCCTTCTATGTCAGGTGTATTCTGCTGGGATGCGGGAATCTTATTCTCACCTCTAAACATAAACTCAGGAAAACCCATAAGTAATACCTTCTTTAATCAATCAAAATCTACTGTTCATTATAAAAACAGGCTCGGATTTCTCCAAGCCATAAGGATTAAAAAAGAGAAGGAACAAAAAACCAAATACCACAACAGGCTATCTTCTGACGTTCTACCGGTTTCTTCATATCTTTATTTAACGGTGGATTTATAATTATTATTTAATTTATGCTAATCATCTGTTCACATTACCTTCACGATACATTGTTAGAATCGGGTTAACGATTAATTATAGTGAGGCATACTATGTCCGAAGCTAAGGCACAAAGACACAGTGTATATGTATATCCCGGCATTCCCGAAAGGGAGCCACTCATAGACGGAATAAAATCGAACGAGTTATTAAGAAGGCTCGTAGAGATTACTCACGGAACCCAAAAATACGACAGACCTGCTTATGTAAAGGTGATCCACGATATTGGCGAAGCGTATCATCTGTCGAAGGGTGTATCCGAGTTTTATCAGAACACCGTCAATGAACGTCTCGGAGACGGTGAATACTTCTGTGATTTTGATGACGGCAAGGAAAGCATTCTGTTTTACAGACTCCGTATTCAGCCTGAGTCAGGAGTCGTAATTACGGCTTCTCTGTTTTCAGAGGAAGAGAATATCGAACTCTACTCTAAAGAAGACATAAGAAATCTCGGACTTATGCTCCATGTCATCACTTCGTTTATCGCACGTGAGAGACTTCAGAGGACTATAGAGAGAATGGTATTCCACGACGATCTCGGTCTTCCGAATTTCCGCGCATTTATTAGATTCCTGTCGCGCCTTAACGAGCAGAACAAGCTTCCCGGTATGGTCGCGGTCCATCTCGATCTTCACAACTTCACTATGGTCAACAACGATATCGGACGTAAGAACGGTGACATCGTTCTTCAGAATTACAGCAGGATGCTTGAGGAGGCAGGAGGTGAACAAAGCTGCTTCGGAAGGCTCGGCGGCGATAAATTCGTAGGAATCTTCCCTGCTGAGAATGAGGAGGCTGTTGTTAAAGTCCTTGCGGGCGTAGCTGTACCCTACGGAGAGAACGGAGAACGCAAGATATTTGTTTCTGCGGGCGCCGGAATCTATCGGCTGCCTCCTGACTTCGTACTCCATTCACATGGCGATATCATGAACCGTACAACAATGGCATCGATGGTCGCGAAAAGACGCGATGAAGGAGCCATCGTCTATTACGATAAGAGCATGGAGATCTATAATAATAAGATGAAGCAGTTCCAAAAGAGGTTCCGTGAATCTCTTGAGAACGAAGACTTCAAGGTTCTCTATCAGCCCAAGGTAGACATCAGAACCAACGAGATCATCGGAGCTGAGGCGTTAAGCCGCTGGCTTACAGACGGCAAACTCGTTCTTCCCGCTGAATTCATTCCGATCCTGGAGCAGAATACCGATATCTGTGCATTGGATTTCTATATGCTGAACCGCGCCTGCATGGATATAAGGAGAAGACTTGATGAGGGCAAGAATGCTGTCAGAATTTCAGTCAACTTCTCTAGAAAACATCTTCTTGATATGACGCTTCTTGAGCGCATCCTTAAGACGATCGACGATAACAACGTACCTCATAAATACATAGAGATCGAGCTTACGGAAACTACAACAGACGTTCAGTTCCGCGATCTTAAGCGTATCGTTGCAGGTCTCAATGAGGCGGGTATTAATACCGCTGTCGATGACTTCGGTGTCGGTTATTCCTCCATGAATCTCATCCGCGAGATCCCTTGGAACGTTCTCAAAGTTGACCGCTGTTTCCTTCCTACGGATGACGGAGATGAGAGAACACGTAAGGCGACTCTTCTTATGTTTAAGCACGTTGTCTCCATGGCACACGAGCTTGGAATGGAATGCGTTGTCGAAGGAGTAGAGACACAGAATCAGATAGATATTCTCCGCGAGAATGACTGCGAGATAGCTCAGGGATTCTATTTCGACAAACCGCTTTCCCCCGAAGAGTTTGAAGCGAGATTGGATAAGAAGTTCTATTAAATCACTCTGCCACATGATTGCCGTAAATTTAGTTTGATAATCAAACTAAATGATATATGATGTGTTTAAACAGATTGGAGGTGACCATTATGTGGAAGAAGACAACTGTTCATATCCTATACGGAATCAAGATAATCGCATTATGGTGCCTGATCGCCAATCTGACCATCTTCGGATTTAACCTGGTCCGGGAATTCAAGGCAAATGTAACGGTAGAAAACGCCGTCCTTATGGAAGAGTACTACGACTATTATCCCGGCGAAAGGGCGGCCTTCGATGCTGATTTGGGCGGCAGATCAGTTGTGCTGCTCACCCCTCCCGACAAGCAGGTCGGCGATACAGTACAGGTGATACTCAGAGACGGCAGTATCTTTAAGACCGTTTGGACTGACGATGATTATAGGTACACTACGGTACCCGGCAGGATCTCTATCGCGCTCTCGAAAAGCTGGCAGGAGGCGATTTTCACGGAAGCTGCAGTGTTCGTCCTCTTTTCGCTGGTGCTCATAAAGCAGGGAAAGCAGATCAGGAGCACATATCCTGTCCTTACATGCGTGACACATATACTCGGAGTGATTGCCGCAATTGCGACACTTTTCTTCTGGATGATAGGTGTCGACAACAACACATGGGAAGGCTTCGGCCAAATGATTATGGCGTTCTGCTCATTCACCGCCTATGCGGCAGTCATGTTTATCGTGTGGGTCATCAGAACCATCTGTAAGAACGCACCTGCACGATCCTGATATTGGGGATAAAAAAACTTAACCAGTCTGACTGAATCGTCATGAAAACATTGTCATCCAATAATCATCATCTTCGCTGAATCTGCCGTCGAGCACTCCTTCACGGGTAAAGTCCACGCCATCGCATCTGTCCGAGAACTTCTCATAGAAATCCCGCCTGTCTGAAACTTCCATATAGAAATCGTATATGAACTGCATATTGTATTTATCTGCAATAACGAGTCTTAACTTAAAGCGTTCCAGTTCGTACTCTTCTTCGCCCTCAAACTCGCTGACGTAAGACGGATCATAAGGAGTATCGATTCCGCGGTCTTCCGCATACTGCTCCCAGGGCATCTGCCACAGATTGCATATGACATATTTCGATATGCGTTCCAGAGGAAGTATCTCCTGTCCCGGCAGGATAAAGTAGTTTTCCGTAAGGATCACAGCCTTGTCATAAGATGTGTTTCTTACTTGATAGATCTCGGGACTGTCACTAAGCTCACTGTAAAGCTCATCGTAACCGTACTCTTCTATGCGGCTCTCGTAAAACGACTTCTCCGGAACATCCTTCTTCTTGAAAAGCTTCGCGAAAAAGCCGCGTTCTTCATCTTCCTCATAGTTCGACGCTCTGCCTGACACGGGCTGCGGAAGTATCAACGGAATATCTATAGTCTCAAGACGCACGGTATTACACTCCTTACAGTTGCTGTTCTCATTATACCGCACGGCACCGTCCAGCAAACGACGAAGCAGCTTCTATTTTTTCAACCAATTGTTCTTTACGTCTCCTTGTGGAGGCTCTTAAAACTGCGTTTTCGACTAAACCTTGTATTTTCAGTTTTCGTCGAAGAATTCCTGTCATTTTTTCTACGAAATCTTATATTTTGAGAAAAAGTCGCCGGAACAAGGCCGAATTTCGACTAAATCTAAAAAAATCGAATTTCGTCGCTGTTTCTCTGTCATATAAGCGACTAAATCTCGTAAATTCAGATTTAGTCGAAATGGCGAGTCGGACGCTCCCGACCTTCCGCGTACGCATGGCAAACAAATGGGGTTGCCTCCCGGTGAACTTAATTCACTTATGAGACAACCCCCGTTTCAATTTCAATCCTTAACCGAACCTATGGGATTCAGATCAGAAGACCGCATCATTCTCTTCAGCGTTCATCAAGCGATCGATAAGTCCTGAGAACGTATCAACCGTACACTTGATCTTCTCTTCCGAATACAGAGCCTGATTGAACATAAGGTAAGGAACTATACCGTCAGGAGTCTCGATGATCTGGAACGCGAGGCTTCTCGAATTGACAGGCGCGTTGCTTGTGACATTCAGTCTTGTGCCTCCGATGGATCCGATATCCGTGGTACTCATAATCTGGGAAGTCTCGTAGCAGACGATAAGCGTATCGTGTTCGAATACGTTGTCCTGCTTAATACTCCACTCGTAAGAACAGTGAGCCAGCATGGCATTGGATCTGTCTGAGAGTTCCTTGAAGAAGTCACCGACCGTCATTTCCTTATTCATTTCGAGACCGATCGTAATATAGCGGAACAGACATCCGAATGCGTTATTCTTTATCTCATCGGTCCTGTCGTGGAAGATCCAGTCTGCCATGACAAGATCCTTATTCTCCATAGTTGACATACCGAGAAGAGCAACAGCACTGAACAGTAGATTTCTGGACAAATGATGTTTCTTTTCGAAGGCCGCCATATTCTCGAGAGAGATCATATTCAGTGGCAGAAGCGTACGGCCCGAAGGACGGTTTTCTGTATCAGGTATGAGGTTGATGCACCAGTCTTTGCCGCCGTAGATCTCATTGATGTATTCACGATCTTCCCTGTAGCGCTTACCCTCACGCATCTCCTCTTCGTTATGCAGATAAGCATAGTAAGTATCGAGAGGGAGTTCCTCGCCCTTCCATGCTCTTACGATATCGTCATTAAGAAGATGCATGCCGGTTCCGTCAGTCATGATGTGGTGGATCTCCCAGAACAGATAGACCGCATCCTCAGTCTGATAGATACCCGCATGGACAAGCGGCTCACCTATCATAACAAACGGACGCATAAGGTCTTCAGAGAGCTTCTGGAATTCGGCTTCCGTCATCTTTTCAACAGATATCTGAAGCTTCTTCTCGGGCGCGATACGCTGAACCAAAGAACACTCGTCATTAAATTCAAATACCGTGTACAATGCCGTTCTGTTTGCCAAAGCCTTATTGAATGCATCACAAAGGCGCTGGGCATCGATATCAGCTGCGAAACGGTACAGACGCGGCAGGTTCCACATGATCGTCCTGGGCGAGAAGATACAATAATCAAATATCGATATCTGGTTGGGCGTAAGCGGGTGAACATTTTCACGAGCCTGTGCCTCAGTCTTTTCGATGTCTACGGGCTGTCTACCTGCCTCACGCTCCTTATACAAAGCTGCTATACGCTCAGGAGTACATCCTGCGAAAATATCCGAAGCAAGAAGGCCGGGCAGATTGGCTTCAGACAGAACGGACATAGAACCCAGAGAGTCGCCGCCCAGATGATAGAAATTATCATGGATACCGATGTTCTCAAGTGAAAGCGCATTCTCAAAAGCACTGCACAGGATACGCTCAATCTCGGTACGGGGAGCAACGTATTCCGCACGCTCGGTTCTGGACTCCGGCTTGGGAAGAGCTCTTCTGTTCATCTTACCGTTGGGCAGAACGGGGATCTCGTCTACCTTAATGAAATACGAAGGTATCATGTAGTAAGGCAAGAAACGTTCCATCTCGTTTCTGACCTTCATCTCGTCCAGCTCGATGTCATCTGTATAGTAAAGGCATACAAACGCATGCACCTGCTCCTCAAAGCCTCTTGCAGCACACCAGTCAACACCGAGCACCTTCTTACCTACAGCTTCGATCTCAGCAGGCTCGATACGGTTGCCGTTGATCTTGATCATGTCGTTATTACGGCCGCAAAGCACGAGATTTCCGTCAGGAAGCTTTTTACCTATATCTCCGGTATGATACATGCCGTCGAAAAGCACTTCCTTCGTATGTTCAGGCAAGTTGACGTATCCGCGGAAGAACGGGTCCTCAATAACGATCTCACCCTCTACATTATCCGGAACTTCATTTCCGTCTTCATCAACGATCGTAACGTTGATCTCATCAATATTAGGCTTTCCTACAGGACACTCGTCATATTTCTTATCAATGATAAACTCAGCAACAGGGAAGCTCGTCTCACTCATAGCATATGCGTTTACAAGTTCCGGTCCTTCAAAATAGAAACCGTTTGCAGGTTCACTGCTTATCTGCACCTGACGAATGCCCGGACCGGGATTGCCGATAAGTCTCAGAAGCGACGGTGACGCAAGCAGAACCGTAATACGGTTGTACTGAAGATACTGCTTTAATACGACCGGGTTCTTGATTACAGCATAAGAAACTACAAACAGATTGCAGCCTTCATATATAGAAACGATTAAGCGTCTTATAGACGCATTGAAATTCAACGGCGAGATAAGGGCCAGACGGTCTGATCCGTTAATTCTGGGCTTACCGGTTCTTCTGTCACAAGAAGCAGCTCTTACCATCTTGATGCTGCCGTATTCATGCAGAACGCCTTTAGGATTGCCTGTGGTTCCTGAAGTATAGATAGCGAATGCGGCATCATGTATGGCGGTATGTTCATAGCCCGTCAAAGCATCTGTCTCAAGGATCTCATCCCATGCCTTAATGTCGATCACAGCCTTGCAGCCGCAGTCCTTCCTGATAAAAGCAATACGCTCGGGCGGATAATTATCCTCAACCAAAGTGAATGCCGCGCCGGCCTTCCAAACACCGAGAATAGCAATAAGCGCTATTCCGCCTCTCGGCATACATATAAGTACAAAATCCTCTTTGCCGATATTCCTGGCGCGAAGCCATGCGTATACCTTTCCGGAAAGCTCATCAACCTTAAGTCTGCTGATTCCGCGGGGATGTCGCTCGTCTGTAAGAGCCAAAGCGTTAGGATTTGCCTTTACGCTTCTGTCCCAAGCATCCATAATGTAATCGGTATTCTCAATAAATGTCAGATCCATACGTTTTCCTCCTCATACTTTGTTACTCGAATATGTAACTGATCTATTTATTCTCACGAAGCTATTATCGGAATAATGAAAGATCAAACCAATGAGTAAAACCAGTATGAAGTGTCGCTTAATCAACAGAATTCTATGGATCTGTCGCTTTATCAGATTTCCCGGATCTTACGGTATATACCTTCTGCCAGAGCTTTATGTCCTTCCTCAGTAAGATGAAGACTGTCGGTCTCTCCTGCTTTACAGACCGAAGCGGCATCCAGGAATTCGCAGTCAAACTGCTTTGCCACCAGTTCATACCAGTAAGCGAGTTTCCTGGAATTCTCGATTGCTTTATCTGTATCAAAGAAAGAAGCAAACGGAGAGTCCGCAAGTTTCTCTCCAAGATAAGGCGGAGATACGATCAGTATCTTCGGCTCAATACCGCACTGATACTTAAGAAAACTCTTGGTCTTCATCAGCATATTCTGTAGGCTTCCCGCGATATCCCCGGCAGGCAGATGGAACTTTGCTTTGAGATCATTGGATCCCAACATGATGATCAGCATGTCAAAAGGCTTATGGCTCTCCACCATAGGAACGATATAATCCATACCGCATTTACATCCCCATTCCCACGGATCGGCATTGGCAATGGTCCTTCCGTTCTGTCCTTCCTCAATGATCTGATATTCATCACCCAAGAGGTTTTGAAGTGCCATGGGCCATCTTGTATTCTCATCGTAACGGCTTCCGGTTATGGGGTTATATCCCCAAGTATTCGAGTCACCAAAGCAGATAATTCTCTTTTTCATAATGCACTCACCATCCGTCTAATCAATGCCCCGTCTTGGATTCAAAACCGTCAACATCGATTTTAGGCTTTTTATGTGACCGTAACTATCAGATAAAGTTAATAATCGATTAATTGTCAGATTACTATCTCATCCCAGACAGAATCAACAGCTTAGCGGATGATATCAACCACCTCGCCGATATACATGTCGTGCTCGGCATCGGTGTTATAGAAGGCTCTCGCGGAGGTTTCAGATTCCACGATATTGTCCTTGGAAAGGGTCTGCTTAAAAAGCTTCTTACAAACAAGCGTCAATTCCGCCTCCTCGAAAGTAACCGAGTTCTCAAGAACCTTCGCGGTAAGGCCGGAATCATGCATCTTGTCCATGTCACGGCCCGACTTTGAACCTAACACGCCGAGCGTCTTCTTATATTCTTCCGGGAAGAAGCTGACCGTAAAGTAATCTTCGCGGTCGATGAATTCATGAGTATATCTTGAAGTGCGGACATAAGCCGTTACTACGGGCTTGTTCCAGATAGTACCCATGCCGCCCCAGCTTATAGTCATTGTGTTAAAGCTGTCTTTATTACCTGCCGTAATAAGCGCCCACTTCTTATCAAACTGCGAGAAAATATCTGTCGTAAATTCCATAGATCTTACCTCAACTTTCAACTGAAGGTTATTAAACTATACGCATTCTTATTATATCTTTTTCCACAGTTCCTCAAGTTCTGTAGCCTTGAAGTACTTCATGGTCCTCTCAATAGCTTCCATGCAGGTCTTGCCGAGGGAGTCGTGCACCATAAGGCTCTCGCTTATGGATATGAAGCGCAGGTTCTTAACATCATAATCGGGATTGGAATCAAACCTTAACGCCTTCTCCTTCGCTTTCTTAAGACATGCGGTTGCTTTCTTCTTTCCGCTCGTCTTGAGCTCAACATACGCAAGTGCAGTTAAGTAGAAACAGTCCGTCTTATCCAGAGCATTAGGCTTATCGCCGATCCTGTAGGAAGCATTCTCGTTAAGTCCCGCTTCGATAAGCGCACGCGCATCTTCGTATTCAAATGTCTTAAAGTACACCAGAAGCTTTCCGGTAATGATGTTGATCTTATCGCCCATCTGCTTCACGACAGCGCGCGACAGGTACTCATCCGCCTGCTTAATATCGCCGCGTGACGCCAGGATCTGACCTATCCTTACATCAAACATCCCGCCCGCATTATGGGCCTTGTACGTCTCAAGAGCCTTATCCGTATCCCCCATCGTCTGGTAAAGGATAGCGAGCTGCCCGTAGATCAAAGTCTCGTTTAACGCGGGGTCCGTGTTCTGGGATATGAGCAACACAGACTGTTCGAAAAGCTTCTCTGCACGCTTAAGGTAATCCCCGTTCCTGGGGTTGATCCCATTCACCGCATATACAAGCGCACTTTCGAACACTATGGAGAAGTTATTGGGATACTTCTTCAACGCCTTCTCTGCCTCCGAAGGGCCTTCGGGATCCATTACATACGCCATCTTACGAAGGCGTCCCGCGAGCACGTCTATCCTGTTGTCTCTCGCCTCGAAGCCGATGAGCACATCAAGCGAAGTGTCGAAGAAATCGGCCATCTCAAGTATGAGGTTCAATTCCGGCGTCGAAAGCCCCGCCTCCCACTTATGTACGGCACCTACCGTCACGCCGAACACTTCGGCGATCTGCTCCTGTGTAAGTCCCCGTGCTTTTCGAAAAGCTTTAATGTTAGCTGCAAGTTTATTTCTCATAGGCTTATCTTATGTATCCCCATCCGCAGTAACGGTTCAGGAAAGATGTGCGGTCGTTTGCCACATCAAGATCGATATCATCATAGAACATGTAACCGATCTCGTGAGTGACACGGTTAACTATCAAATACGCGCTCTTCTTAAAGAACGGAAGGTCTTCCTCCCCGGTTGTCACAAGGAAGAAATTGTAATCACCGATTGTCTCGAACGGTTCTGTACGGGTCTCGTATTCAAACTCGATAACGTTGATCTCATCGTAGAAATTTCTTTCATCATAAGAGCAAATCAGCGTGTATGATCTGCTCGCGTAGATAACGGCAAAAGTTGTGTAGGTATGATATTCCACGGAAGAAGGAGAACCGAGACTTAAAGGGATATTGAATACTCCGGGATACTTATCAGATACTACCTCCTCGAAGCTGCTTTGAGCATCGGCTGTCTTACAATCATGGGTTGCCCGGGGCATAAAAAGGAATATGAATCCCGTGAAAGCCAGAATGCAGATCCAGAGTATCATTCTCCATATCTTATATGATGAAGGACGGCGGGCTCTGATGATAAATATGATCCTCGATATGATAAGTCCGATAATTACGGCAAAGCCAAACGAGACAGCCGAGAAAACATTCGGAATAACATGCATAAACAGCATAACTGCTACGATGATGCCTGCAGGCAAAATCAACGTTAATAACTGCCCATTTAATAATGATAACATCAGTTCTTCTTTTGGGGTTCAAGACTTATCTGCTTAATCCCGAATTCCTCTTGAATAAGTATAGTCACAGGTATACCTATAAGTATCGGGAAAAGCGCGGTATTAAGCACTACCGATATGAAGAACAGCTTCCAGTCCACATCAGGATATAAAACCGCGACCGAAGGCGTGATTATCGCAGCCTCAAGTGCAGCCATGATTATGATGACAATGCAGTAATGCAGTATATTACCGAATGTCTTAAGGTGTGGTTCTGTCTTGGATATCTTCTTCCAGTAGTAAAGGACGAGAAACGGGCCTGCGAAGTTTGCAACAAGTCCTGCTATCGATGACCAAGCAAGTTCTCCTGCAACCGCATCCATAACCAGGTTCATAAGTGCGAAGACTACGCATCCCGGGATGCCGTAGAACAAAGCGTATAAAGGTCCGAGCATCATAACGGGTCTGACATCGGTAAAGCCAGGGATTATCTGCATCACCTTAAAAGGCAGTGCTACGATAATGTAGGCTATGATCAAGACCAGTAAAACCTTTATCCTATGCTTCACGGATCTTCTCCTTCGGTGACGGAATGATCTCCACCAGATTACCCGCGACAACAAGCATAACGCCGATAACGATCCATGGTGTAAGTTCCGTTCTCTCGACAAGACCGCCCGGCATTATAAGGCCCCAAATAACTGAGAATAGAATCTCCAGCGAATAGATGATCGTTGCATTTGCAGGTGTGGATTTCTTCTGTGCGAATATATTGACCGTCTGGGCTAAAGCAACTATGAAATACGAGTAGATGGCAATGCTTGCGATTATCTCACGGTTCCACGGTATATTGCCGAATCCCGAAGGATCGGTAATAACCCAGAGTCCCGCGGAGATGATACCGACGATCGCCGAGATAAAGGCAGATATGGATACGGGATCATTCTCGTTTGCATACCGGTTAAGAAGGACAATATATACGGCTCTGACGGCACATCCCGCGCCGACAAGAACAGATCCTGTAAGCTTCCCGCTTCCCGCTGAATTACCTAAAGCCATAATGATCCCGAGAAGGACCATGGCCGCCGAGATCCACGTCTTGATACCGACCTTCTTCTTCAGTGTAAAGAGGATTACCGGAAGTATAACGACTGTCATGGAGAGAGTAAAAGCTCCCGTAGACACATCGAAATACTTAAGTCCGTAAAGATAAAGCAAGTTATAAGTGCAGTTTAATACCCCAAGCAGAAGACAGCGCTTAATGAGCCTTTCACGGTATTTTCGAAGTTCTTCCCGGATACGCTTAAGAAAGCATAAAGCGAGGAGCAAAGCCCCGACCAAAGAAGTAAGACATGTCGTCGCGAACGGCGGCACGGAATCGGGAATACACGCGAAGATAATAACCTCTGTAGACCAGCAGAGCGTAACAAACATTAGGCAGATGTTTGCCTGTAACGAATTCATGGGAAGATCATTCTCCTACAGGGACCGCATCCGTACGGATCAGGCAGCCTTGTGTTTTCTTTGTTCCCACTTCTTACGAACTGCCTTCTCGATGTGGTATCCTGCGCAGCCGGAGATCAGACCGATAAATATTCCGCCAAGAACATCCGTCGGATAATGAACACCGACATAAAGCCTTGAGAAAGCAAGGAGCACCGCATAAAGAAGCATTCCGAGCGTAGCCAGTCTGTAACCTTTTGTCTTGGACAGGCCGCCGTCGATTCCGTAGATAAGAGCGTACAACATAACTCCCGCGAATGCGAAAGTAACGCCGGTGTGACCTGACGGGAAAGAATAATCAGGCTGAGGCTCTATCATAAGAATAAGGTCTTCTATAACCTCATAAGGCCTTATTCTCGCGACCAGATTCTTAATAAGAACATTATTGATGATGAACTCGATTCCGATACTGAAGGCCGTAAGATGTCCAAGTATCCTGGTCTTCGGAATAAGGATAAGGATGAAAGCCACAGCTATACAAAGTATTCCGTAATCACCAGTGTGGGTGATGAAAATCATGATAGGATCCAGAAAATCGTTACGTATGTACTCCTGAATGAAAAGAAGAAGATCTCCGTCCATTAATACCTCTTACTGCAGCTCGATATTCTCGAGACTGTACTCGATCATTACTATCATGCCGATACTTACCTGGGTGTCAGTGCCGTTTACGCTGAACAGCTCTTCGCCTTCCTGTATCGTATCCTCGTAATAGGAGACTTCGTCATCAGCGATCTTAAGTGACATAGCACTGCCTTCAAGTGTCAGCTCGCATACGCCGGATGCGTATTCGATACCGTCGCCTTCAACGGGAGTAAAGCCCGATGCCGCGCAAAGAGCATCCATATCGAAGACACTCTGACCGTCGTCACCTGTCGTGATGAACTGATAAATACGTCTGTGGATAGCGACATTTCTGCCGTCAACGCTGTAGTTGAATACAGATGAAGGAATACCGTCATCAAGCTCGGGTGTCTCACCTACGATATGGCCGTTTCCGAGGCCGATACCGAGAGAATTACAGATGTTGGCAAACTCGCCTTCCTCGGCGCATATGATGCCGTTAACGAGTTCAAGACGGGTCATGCCGTCGTTAAGGAGAGTAAGGTTATAAGCCATACCGCCGTCATCGATGTTACGGTTAAGGACACCGAGATAGAAATTCGTAAGGAACTCGGAATCGTCCAGACCGCGCTCTGTGAACTCAGGGCTTTGAACGATTACATTTACCATCTCGATTCCGCTTCTGCTGCCGCTTCTTAATCTTCTTACGTTATCGGTAAGCTCATCAAGCGTAGGATATCTTCCGAGCATATGAACGTAGAGTCTGTCAACGAATGCAGCAAGTCCCGCATTCTCTTCCGCATCGCAGACATCATCACCAGTGACGATATTGAATTCGACAGAAGTCTGACCTAAAGCAGTCTCACCGTTTCCGATGATATCAACGGTAACGGTTCCTAAGTTTACGTTATTGGAATAGTTATCAAGCCAGTAATCCACACCCTCCGTGAGTGTCCTACCTTCGAAGGTTACCGTGGGAGTTACGTAGATAGCCGAGCCCGTGTAGATCTGGTCGGGGATGGGATCGACCTCTGCGAGAGTCATATCCGCAGGAGGAAGAGTTGTCTCAGTGATCTCCGTCTCCTCTGCCTGCGCTGCATCACCCGTCTCGCCTGCCGCACCGGGGGCAGCCGTACAGGCCGATGTCATCAGGATAGTTCCTGCCAGAATACATGAAGTTATGCATGAAGCTGTCTTTCTTCTCATGTCACACCCTCCCAAATCTTAAGCTTTTAAAGGTTAAGCTTGATGATATTGTCAAAGCCCGCACTCTTCGCACGGGAATAGAACTTGTCTGTCTTCTTCGGATTGGTAACGAGTATCAAAGTAACGTCAGCCTCTCCCTCGAGCTTCTCCGACTCCCTGATCGCCTCAAGGATATCCTCGCTCTTATAAAGGATCGCTGTTCTCGTTCTTTTGCCTTCAAGCTCGATATTGTTCTCGGTTACGATGGAGAATATCCTCTCGAATCCGATCGAGAATCCGACCGCGGGGATCTGCTCACCCGTAAATCTTCCGATAAGTCCGTCATATCTTCCGCCGCCTGCGACAGTTCCTCCGAACTCCTCGGATGCAACTTCGAATACGGTACCTGTGTAGTAACCCTGTCCTCTTACAAGTGAAGGATCGAAGACAACATCATATTCGTCAGACAACTGATTCGATGTATCGATGATCGTTCGAAGCGAAGCGATAGCCTCTGCAGCATCGTCCTTGCAGTAAGCAGCCATATCATCAAGCGTGATCGAATCCTTGCTGATCAAAGAAGAAAGGCTCTCGATCGCGGAAGCGGGCATCCCCTTCTCGCCAAGCTCAGAAGCTACACCGTCGGCACCGATCTTGTCGAGCTTATCGAAAGTAACACATACGGTATCAAGAGAGTCTGCGGGGAAACCCATGGAAGACAGTGTTCCTCTTAATA
>CADAXO010000026.1 GCA_902791885.1 Oscillospiraceae bacterium
GATGTCGGAACCTGCATTCTTGATCTCTTCGTCAGCTGTAGCAACAACGATATCCTTAACGAACTTCAATTCCTTAACATCACCTACGAGAGGGATCATAATCTCAGGCTCGATGTTCCAGTCGGGGTGCTTAGCCTTAACGTTGATAGCAGCGCGGATAACAGCCTTTGTCTGCATCTTAGCGATCTCAGGATATGTAACTGAGAGACGGCATCCTCTGTGACCCATCATGGGGTTGAACTCATGGAGTGAAGAGATGATGTTCTTGATGTCAGCTACTGTCTTGTGCTTCTTGTTAGCAAGCTTCTCGATCTCGATCTCTGTTGTGGGAACGAACTCGTGGAGCGGGGGATCCAGGAAACGGATAGTTACGGGATAACCCTCGAGAGCCTCATAGAGTGCCTCGAAGTCGCTCTGCTGCATAGGAAGGATAATGTCGAGAGCTTCTTCTCTCTCCTCAACTGTCTCGGAGCAGATCATCTCACGGAATGCATCGATTCTGCCCTCACCGAAGAACATGTGCTCTGTACGGCAAAGACCGATACCCTGTGCACCGAGCTCACGTGCCTTCTTGGCATCTGCGGGTGTATCAGCGTTAGTACGTACGCCCATTCTCTTGAACTCGTCAGCCCAAGCCATGATACGGCCGAAGTAACCGTTGTTGGGATCAGCGTCAACCTGAGGGATCGCACCGTCGTAGATGTTACCTGTGGAACCGTCGAGTGAGATGATGTCACCCTCGTGGAACTCCTTGCCTGCGAGTGTGAATCTCTTATTCTCCTCGTCCATTGCGATCTCGCCGCAGCCGGATACGCAGCACTCACCCATACCTCTTGCAACTACTGCAGCGTGGGATGTCATACCGCCTCTTACTGTGAGGATACCCTCAGCGGACTTCATTCCGGAGATGTCCTCAGGAGATGTCTCGAGTCTTACGAGAACTACCTTCTCACCTCTGCTGTGCCACTCAACTGCATCTTCAGCTGTGAATACGATCTTACCGCATGCAGCTCCGGGAGATGCACCGAGGCCCTTACCGATTGCCTCAGCAGCCTTCAAAGCTGCGGGATCGAACTGGGGATGGAGAAGTGTGTCGAGGTTTCTCGGATCGATCATTGCGACTGCTTCCTCAGGTGTTCTCATACCTTCGTCAACGAGGTCGCATGCGATCTTCATAGCAGCCTGAGCTGTTCTCTTACCGTTTCTTGTCTGGAGCATGTAGAGCTTACCCGCTTCAACAGTGAACTCCATGTCCTGCATGTCTCTGTAGTGGTTCTCAAGGATAGAGCAAACCTCAGTGAACTGCTTGAAGGCACCGGGGAACTTCTGCTCCATCTCGGAGATGTGCATAGGTGTTCTTACACCTGCAACAACGTCCTCACCCTGAGCGTTTGTAAGGAACTCACCGAAAAGGCCCTTGTTACCTGTAGCAGGGTCTCTCGTGAAAGCAACACCTGTACCGCAGTCGTCACCCATGTTACCGAAAGCCATGGACTGAACGTTAACTGCCGTACCCCATGAATAAGGGATATCGTTGTCTCTTCTGTAGATATTTGCACGGGGATTGTCCCATGAACGGAAAACAGCCTTGATAGCACCCATGAGCTGTTCCTTAGGATCTGTCGGGAAGTCAGAACCGATCTTAGCCTTATACTCGGCCTTGAACTGATTAGCGAGCTCCTGGAGGTCTCCTGCTGTAAGGTCAACGTCCTGTGTAACCTTACGTGAAGCCTTCATCTTATCGATAAGCTCTTCGAAGTACTTCTTACCTACTTCCATAACTACGTCGGAATACATCTGGATGAATCTTCTGTAGCAGTCCCATGCCCATCTCGGGTTGCCGGACTTCTTAGCGATAACGCCTACAACGTCCTCGTTAAGACCAAGGTTAAGGATTGTATCCATCATTCCGGGCATTGAAGCTCTGGCACCGGATCTTACTGATACAAGGAGAGGATTCTCGAGGTCACCGAACTTCTTGCCGGTAATCTCCTCAAGCTTTGTTATATACTCCATTATCTCTGCCTGGATCTCGTCATTGATCTGGCGACCGTCCTCGTAATACTGCGTACAAGCCTCGGTTGAGATCGTGAAGCCCTGAGGAACAGGAAGTCCCAGGTTTGTCATCTCGGCAAGGTTCGCACCCTTACCACCAAGCAGTTCGCGCATGTTTCCGTTGCCCTCGGAAAACAGATAAATGTACTTTTTAGCCATTTAATGTGCCCGCCTTTCTACATTCAAGATAGTTGTTATTTCTAAGCCTCCCCGGCTAATGAAATCAGAAATCAAATTTGCCCTCAAAGAATTCGGCTACCTTATCGATAGGGAATCTTATGTTGCCGGGCTCGTATTCGATGTTCTTCATCGAATCTCTTTCTCTAATGGTAACACAATTGTCGTTCTCGGAATCGAAGTCGTATACAACACAGTAAGGTGTACCGATCTCATCCTGTCTTCTGTAGCGCTTACCGATGCTCTGACGGTCATCGAGTTCGCACATGTACTTCTTGCTGAGCTGCTCGAACAAAGGCATAACCTTATCCGTGAGCTTAGCTGACAGAGGAAGGATACCGACCTTGATAGGTGCGAGGAACGGATGGAAATGCATAACATTTCTAACGTCGCCGCCCTCAAGCTGCTCCTCTTCGAAAGCGGAACACAGGAATGCGAGTGTTACACGGTCTGCACCGAGCGAAGGCTCGATAACATAAGGAATGTACTTCTCGTTCTTTACGGGATCGAAGTAACGCAGATCCTGCTTAGAGAACTCCATATGCTGCTTAAGGTCGTAATCCGTACGGTCAGCGATACCCCAGAGTTCGCCCCAGTCTGTGAAAGGGAAAGCGAACTCGAAGTCTGTTGTTGCTCTCGAATAGAAAGCAAGCTCTTCCTTGGAGTGGTCTCTTGTACGGAGCTCCTCTTCCTTGATGCCCAAAGAAGTGAGCCAGTTCTTACAGAAGCTCTTCCAGTAGTCAAACCACTCGAGGTCGGTACCGGGCTCGCAGAAGAACTCAAGCTCCATCTGCTCGAACTCACGTGTACGGAAGATGAAGTTACCGGGTGTGATCTCGTTACGGAATGACTTACCGCGACGAAAGTCTTGAACATGAGGTTGAACTTTCTTATATCTGTGAAATTGTGGCCGCCGCATACGGGACAAGGGATATTCTTCTCTCTGATGTAAGCGACGAGATCGTCAGGCTCCATACCTTCAACGGATACGTCGGTTACATTGTTCTCCTTGTTCCAGTCCTCAACGAGGTTGTCGGCTCTCTGTCTTGCCTTGCACTGCTTGCAGTCGATCAAAGGATCGGAGAAACCGCCTACGTGGCCGGATGCTTCCCATGTTCTGGGGTTCATGATGATGGCAGCGTCGAGACCTACGTTATAAGGGCTCTCCTGAACGAACTTCTTCCACCATGCTGCCTTTACGTTGTTCTTAAGCTGTACTCCGAGCGGGCCGTAGTCCCATGAGTTTGCAAGTCCGCCGTAGATGTCGGAACCCGGGAATACAAAACCTCTTGTCTTGGCAAGGGATACGATCTTGTCCATCTTTTCTGAATTAGACATTTACCTGACGCTCCTTACTCTTCGACTGTCTCAACAGCTTCAGCATTCTCTTCAACAAACTCTTCTGACTCTGTCAGGATCGGAACCTCGACGGGAGCAGCAGCCTGTGTCTCTTCTGCATAGACCATATCTGCAGCCTGAGCGTCTCTTCTGAACATCTCCTTCTGCTCTCTGGCCTTCTTCTCAGCCTCAATGGCAAGTCTTGCTTCTCTTGTGAGAGGTACTGTGTAAGCGTCCTTAGGGAGGTTGCCCTTAACGCCTACGACCTTGTCCTCGAGGATCTCTCTGCATGCAAGAGATACAGCGTTGTCTGCCTGATCGGGGATCATAGGCTGTGCGCCTTCAACGATCTGGCTTGCTCTCTTACTAACGAGAACCGCAAGCTCATAAGCACAGCTTGCCTTGGGTAATAAAGCTTCAAGTGTGGGATCTGTCAACATTTCTTCAATTTCCTTCCATTTCTTTATTTACTTTTAAAACATCTTCCAAAAGATCCGCATTACGTGCACATCTGCACTTCTCAGCAGTGATGATCGACATTATCTTGTTAACGGCATCATCGAGGTTATCGTTAACAACGACATAATCGAAGTGGCCTACATAGTTTGTCTCCTGTCTTGCCATCTCGAGTCTTGCCTCGATGGATTCGTCAGTATCCGTTCCTCTTCCGCGGAGTCTGTTCTCGAGCTCCTCGTAAGAAGGTGCAAGGAGGAAGATCGTTACGCTCTGTTCGAAGTTCTCCTTAAGAGCGAGGCTTCCTGCGATAGTGAGATCGAGGAGAACATCGGTTCCTCCCTCACTCATCTCCTGCAAAGCGATCGTGGGTGTTCCGTAGAAGTTGCCGACGAACTCGTCGTACTCGATGATCTCGCCTTCCTCTACCATCTTCGTGAACTCTTCCTTGGACTTAAAGTAGTAGTCTACACCGTCCTTCTCACCCTCTCTGGGTTCTCTTGTCGTAACAGAGATGGATGATCCGAATGAGGGATCCAGTTCCTTAAGCTTTGCCAATACTGAGCCTTTGCCTGTACCGGAAGGGCCGGAAACAGAAATCAATAATCCTTTTGCCATGATCAATCCTCCAGATTCTTTCTTATGACCGCTACCTCAAGAGCGCTGGTCACAATATGATCACTGTCCATTATCAGGACACTTCTGCATTTCTTACCCGCACAACAGTCGACCAACATCGCCCTGTCACGTGCCTCCTGCATCATTCGCCTAATAGGAGCCGAATCAGCTGATGCAACGGCAAGAACTCTCGATGCCGCTGCGATATTGCCTCCCCCTATATCAGCAAATCTCATTCGTTACTGCCTTCTTCGATCAGACCAGATTCTGAATCTGCTCTCTCATCTCTTCGATGATGTTCTTCATCAGAAGGACTCTGTTGGTGATCTCAAGGTCATTGGCCTTGGATCCGATAGTATTAGTCTCACGGTTGATCTCCTGAATGAGGAAATCCATCTTCTTGCCGATGGAATCATCCACCGCGAGTATCCTCTTACCCTGTGAGAAGTGGCTTGAGAGTCTCTTCAGTTCCTCGTCGATCGCACACTTATCGGCGAATACGGCAACCTCGGCCGTGATCCTCGCCTCGTCGTAGAACGCCTTGCTGTTATCGGCAAGAAGCTCGTCGATCCTGTCGGAGAGTCTGACCTTATACTCCTCAACAACCTTGGGAGCGCGGTCTTCGATCTCGCATCTTATCTTCTCAAGGGAATTGATCTTATCGATGATATCGGATACGAGGTTGGCACCCTCAGCGCTTCTCATATCCTGCATTCCTTCCAAAGCTTCCTTAACTGTCTGCTCAAGCTCGGAATAAACTGTCTCCTCGTCGATCTCCTTCTGCTTCGTGGACAATACGTCGGGGAATACTGCAAGTCTTGATGCGTTAACGTCATCAGCTCTTCCCGTAAGAGCAGCGATACTGGAGACCGCTTCGGAATAAGCCTTAACCAGGCCCTGGTTGACCACTACTTCGGAGGATCCTTCCGAATCGTCCTCGTAGCTAATGAACATATCGACCTTGCCTCTTACGAGGGTGTCTGATACAAGCTTTCTTAATGAGGCATCGGCGAAATTGAACAACTTAGGCATTCTTATGTTGATATCACAGAAACGGCTGTTAACCGACTTGATCTCGACAGAATAACGTCTGGTGTCAAAAACCTGCTCGCCTCTTCCGAAGCCTGTCATACTGTGCGCCATAAAAGCCTCCCAAGTTTCAAAAGATGAAAAGAGCCTGCACCGAAGCTATTACTTCGGCAAACAGGCTCGTTCTCCCGTTTTTTAATTATATATCAGAGGGGGTCGAAATGGCAATAAAAAATATTTTACAAAACCCGCAAAGGCCTGTATTTTAAGTAGTCCGCGGCTACACAAAAATATTTTGTACCGTTCTTTTCGCCCTCATAGATCTGCGCGTGGGCACGCCCGTGAAGGTGGCCGTAAAGACATATGTCTACCGTGCCGCTTCCTTCGATCAGATCGGAGAAGTCCGTAGGGGCTCCGTTTCTGCCGCAGGGAGGGAAATGGATCATCATTATGTGCGGAAGTTTATGCTCCGGATCCGCCTGCTCGAGGCTTCCGATGCAAAGCTTTATCCTCTCGAGTTCCCTGTTATGGATCTTGATGTCCTCCGCCGTCACACCGTCGTCCTCGAGCCTTTTCCAGCCGCGGGTTCCGGTGATCACCGCATTCTGTGCGACGTAAGCGTCGTTTTTGATGATAGTGATGCTCTTGATGCCCTTCTCCTCAAGCGTCTTTCTCATCTTCGAAGCCGTTCCCCACCAGTAGTCGTGGTTGCCTCTTACGATGAGCTTTTTGCCCGGGAGCGACTCTATGAAGCTGAAGTCCTTATCGGCCTCCTCAAGGTATGTAGCCCATGATAGGTCCCCCGGCATCAGGAAAAGATCGTCATCGGACACGACCGACGCGTTCTCCTTAATGCGGTTCATGTAATCCTTCCAGGCATCCCCGAAGACCTCCATGGTCTTCTCGGGATTATCGAGAGCAAGATGAAGATCGGCCATGGCATATATATTCATGTCTCTTCCTCCTCATCTTCATGGAAATAATCATATATCATCTTAGCATCCGCCGCACTTATTCCCTTAATCTCGGAAAGCTTCGCTATGTCAGCTTCCTCCACGGCCTTGATGGAACCCAGGGCAGCAAGAAGACTCCTTCTTTTGGCGGGACCGATGCCCTTTATGTTCTCGAGCTTATAGCGGATATTTCTCTTCTTACTAAGCTTCTTCTGGTACGTTATCGCGTAGCGGTGAACTTCGTTCTGGACCGCAGACAGGAACCTAAGGAGCACCACGTCATCATCCGAAGGCTCCGACCTGTCGAGCATATGCTCGGTGCCGTCCTCGAAGACAATTCCGGCGGTCCTGTGCCTGCTGTTCTTGACCATTCCGATCATATAGATCTCACGGTCTAGATCCAAAGATCTTACGACAGATGCGACTGCCGAGAGCTGCCCCTTGCCGCCGTCGACGAGGATAATATCAGGATATGCGAAGCCGTCCTTCTCATCGTGCGCGAACCTTCTTGTAAGCGTCTCCCTCATCGATGCGAAGTCGTCCTGAGTCTCCACCGTCTTCATCTTGAATAACCTGTACGACTGCCTGTCGGGACGTCCGTCCTTGAAGACGACCATGCCCGAACATATATCGTCGTTTCCGAGGTTACTTATATCGTAAGACTCCGCCCTGTGAAGAGAGTTCTCGGGGATCGACAGGAGCTTTTCGAGAAGTCTCATGCCCATGGCAGGATCGGCTTCCGCGCCGCCGCCCCTTAAGATACGTCTTACCATCATCTCCTGCGCATTAAGCGAAGCCATCTTGAGAAGGTCGTTCATCTCGCCTCTCTCGGGAGTGTAGACACGGACCTTTCGCCCCGCCTCCGATGACAGGAATTCCGACAGAAGATCCTTGTCCTCCTCTTCGTCCAGCGAAGGCACGAGCACTATGGGAGGAATATTGCCGCACCCGGGGTAATACTGCGTGATAAATCCCGTAATGATCTCGCTTACCGACCCCAGGTCCCCCTTCATGAAATATGTCGACGAACCGACGATGCGGCCAGACCTTAACTCGAGCTTTCGAACGCAGGTCTCGCCCGCCTGTGAGTAGATCCCGACAGCATCGACATCACGCTCTATCTTTTGGAACACGCGCTGTCCCTCGGTGATGCCGTTAAGCGCCGCAAGCCTGTCGCGAAGGACCGCCGCGCGCTCGAAGTCAAGGTTCTCGGAAGCCTCCTCCATCTGCTCTGTCAGAGTCTTCTTTATTCCGTCGTAACGGCCCTCGAAGAAAGCGACGATATCGAAGATCATCTTCCTGTATTCCTCTGCGGACACGCTGCCGCTGCAGGGCGCCATGCACTTTCCTATGTGGTAGTTAAGGCACGGTCTTTCCTTGCCGATATCTCTCGGGAACACCTTCCTGCACCGCTTCAGCGGGAAGATCTCTTCTATGGTCTTCATCGTGTTGTAAAGGTCCCCGTTCATGTACGGGCCGAAGTATCTGGCACCTACTTTCCGCGCTTTCTCGTCAGGGCGAAAAGCCTTAAACACGCGGGGGTATTCCTCGTTCAAAGTTATACATGCATAGGGGTAGGATTTGTCGTCGCGAAGTAGGATGTTATACTGCGGCATGTGACGCTTGATGAGGTTCGCTTCAAGAAGGAGCGCCTCGGCTTCTGTGCCCACCACGACATACTCGAAGTCTGCCACATGCGATACCATCGCCGCGACCTTGGGATGGGAGATGTGTCCGCCTCCGAAGTAGGACCTTAATCTGTTTCTAAGCTTCTTCGCTTTGCCGACATAAATAACAGATCCCGAAGCATCCTTCATCAGGTATACTCCGGGACTTAAAGGTACTGTATCAAGTCTTGCGTCAAATTTATTTCCGCTCATTACCTCTTCATCGTCATACCTTAGGGTCCTTCAGATATTCTATCAGAGAATTGACCGCTTCGGTTGAATCTGTTCCGTCAGCCGTTACCGTGACTTCCGATCCGTTGTCGATGCCGAGTGACATAACACCGAGGAGGCTCTTCGCATTGGCTCTGTGACCGTTCTTTACAATGTAGACTGTGCTTCTGAAGTCAGATGCCTTCTGTACGAGCATCGCAACCGCCTTCATCTGAAGATCGGCAGCTTCGCAGTTGAAAATGACTTTATCTTCGGTCATAACAAGCTCTCCTCGGTCTTTATACTCCATTTCTTTCCGTGCAAAGTGTACTTTGAAGAAGATATCAAGTCAACAAAGTAATAGGTGTTTAAAACCAATTTCGGCTTATTCACTCAAAAGCTATTGAATGGCTATTTGTATTTGTTTATTTTCACAAACGGTCAGTCGACCGCAGGCACCCACTCTTGTGCTCTTAAAGCTTCAAGACAGAGCCTTATCTGTTCGGGACTGCTCTTGTGATCGTTGATGTCGGAAGGCAGTTCATCGACCGGAAAGTAACGCGCATCCGTCGTCTCTTCATTAGCCCGGAACTCCCCCGCTTTATACTTGCAAAGAACGAAGAATCTTATGATATAGAAATACGAATTCGGGTTGTTGTGCTTCCTGTTGCTGTGGGCTGCGACGAGCCTTACGGGATCCACTTCGATACCCGCCTCCTCGCGCGCCTCCTTCACGGTATTTTCCATGATGGTCCTGTCGTACTCACACCATCCTCCGGGCAGCGCCCACTTGCCGTCGTAGTCCCTTACCATGAGCACCTCTTCCTTCTCGTTGAAGATCGCGGCACGCGTGTCTATCTTAGGCGTCTGGTAGCCGTCGTTCTCCTCGAAAAGCTTCAGTGCATCATCCGCCGTTATATTCTCAGCCGAGCACTCGAGTATCCTCGCGGCGATCTTCCTCACCTCGCGGAAACGCTCCGCATCGAACTTATCCTTGCAGTAAAGAAGTGCATCATTTGCTATCGCCATAAGTTCCTGACTAATTTGAGTCAATTCATTCATCGCATATATCCTTTGATAATATCAAAGCGGCGAAGGATTTCTTCGCCGCCGGTAATAAACTATTATATTGATCCTCTGACGAGGTTAACCGCTTATTAAACTACTGCTGCAGTCTCTGCTGTCTCAGCGGGAACTGCGATCCTTACTGCTCTTGTAAGAACGTCTATGTAGCTGTAGGAAACGATCTCGAACTCACCGTCGGACTCACGCTGGCATCTTACCGTGAAGACGTTCGGATAGCAGTTATCGACTACACCCTCGTGAACGATGATTCTCTTACGGCCGCCATTGGATTTGAGCTACCTCCAAAAAATAAAATCCAAAGAGATGATAACAGTGTTAAGACTTTTTGTCAATTAATAACCCCTATATATTGTGGTGGTTTGTTAAATTCTTACAAAATCTCGTAGTTTTTACCGCAATTAGGGGCTTTACAAGGAGGTTATCAGTGACAGGACTCGAGGTATTGGGCCACAAACGACGAGATATCGGCCTGTATCATCTGCGCCCTCTCATAAGACGAGCATTCGCTGTAGACAATAAGCACAATAGGCTCCGATGCATCTATGATCGCGATATCCGTGTAAGCGTGGAATGATTCGTTTCTTCCCGAGACATGAAGTACGGGAACGTCCTCCCCGAACGATGCCGTGAAAGGCGAACTGATCGATGAATGATAAAGGTCGTTGATAAGAGGCTGATATACATCGGGCTCTCTTACATATCCATAGTACAGAGCCTCGGCATATGCCGCCATGTCATAGCAGGATGTCCTGCCCGGGCCGCTCATCAATGTGCCCTGAAAGTCAGTATACGTCGCATCGGACGTGTAGTTCATGTAACCGCTTATTCCGGATATATAGCTCCATACCGTCTCGATGCCGCTGCATCTGTCTAAGATCACAGACAGTGCATAATCGTCATTTTCCGTAACCGCGAGATTCGCCAGAGTCCTTACATAGAACATCTTGCCCTCAGGATAGACTGCCGCGATACCCGAAGAATTGCCGGGTACATAAGAGCCGTCGTAAGTGACCACATAATCGGGGGAACCGAATCCCAGATCCACCCTGTGCCAGTATGTCATCTCGATAGGAAGGGCGAATGCACCTGCAGGGATGATGGGATCAAGGTCGTTAAGACCGATGGTCTCCCTGTTATCAAGATTGATATATCTGAAGCATATCCTCTCAGACGGATAGTCGGCGATATAGTTCTGGACATTCTGCTTAAGATAGTCGAGCAGAACATCTCTTTGCTCATGTGAGATAGTCTGTAAAGGATAGCTTGTCCTGAAGTAGAAGGGCTCACCTTCCTCGAACTCATGTGCCGAAAGGTCCGTAAGATCAATAGTCTCAACGGTCGATTCTGTCGCGATTACGGGAGCGAGGAACTCCTCTGTCTCTTCTATAGTCTCAGTGGGATCAGCATTAACTTCAACCGGTACGGGTTCGGTCTCAGCCGTTTCTTCCGTCTCGGCAGCAGTCCATGTTGCAGCACCGACGAGATCCGGATAATCCCTCTCATACATTCTTTGCATATTCGCACCGATCTTTATAAAGACCGCGGTAAGTGCGATAAGCACGACTATCGTTATGGCGACGACAGTCTTGGTATGACGTTCCTTCTTTATCCCCTCAGCTTTATCGAGGAATGTAGGATTGGGATATTGGCCGCGTTTCATCAGAACAGGCCGTGAACAACACCGTCGGAATCAATATCGATCTTCAAAGCCGCTGGAGCCTTGGGAAGTCCCGGCATAGTCATGATCTTACCCGTGAGGATAACGATATAACCTGCACCTGCCGCAAGACGCGCTTCCCTTACGGTCAAAGTGAAACCTTCGGGACGGCCGAGGAGCTTGGGATCATCGGACAGCGAATACTGGGTCTTCGCAACGCAGATCGGAAGATTGCCGTAACCTGCCTTTTCGAAGCCTTCGATAAGCTCCCTTGCCTCGGGAAGGATATCAACGTCCTTCGCGCCGTAGATCTTAGTGGCAACCGCCTTGATCTTATCCTCGATGGAATCGTTAAGGTCGTAAATGAACTTGGGCTCAGGCTTATCGTTCTTATCGAGTACCGCGAGAACCTTCTCGGCAAGCTCGATTCCGCCTTCTCCGCCCTTGGCGAAGATCTCGGCGGGAGCATAAGAAGCACCGCACTCCTCACAGAGCCTTTTAAGCTCCGCGATCTCCTCTTCAGTATCTGAAGGGAATCTGTTGGATGTGACGATAACGGGAAGACCCATGGCCTTCATGTTCTCGATGTGCTTGGAAAGATTGGCGAATCCTTCCGTAACCTTCTGAACATCAGGCGTTGTAAGCTCTTCCTTCGGAATGCCCGCATTGTACTTTAATGATCTTATAGTAGAAACGATAACGCATGCGTCAGGCCAGATACCTGTCTTACGGCACTTGATATCGAGGAACTTGAAAGCTCCGAGATCGGCGCCGAAGCCTGCCTCAGTGATAGTGATATCTGCAAGCTTCATGGCTGCCTTGGTAGCGATTACCGTGTTGCATCCGTGAGAAATGTTGGCGAACGGACCGCCGTGGATCAGTGCGGGAACGTGCTCGATGGACTGAACGAGATTAGGATTAATGGCATCCTTAAGAAGAACAGCCATTGCGCCCTCAGCCTTGAGATCCTTAGCCTTGATGATGTTGCCGTCGAGGTCATAAGCTACGACGATATCGCCGAGTCTCTTCTTAAGATCAGCCTCATCTGTGGAAAGGCAGAGAACCGCCATTACCTCGGAAGCCGCCGTGATCGAGAAAGACTCGTCACGCTCGATACCGTTAGTACCGCCGCCTACGCCGACCTTAATAGCACGGAGTGCGCGGTCGTTCATATCCATGCATCTTTTCCAGAGGATCCTGTCCTTATCGATGCGAAGCTCGTTGCCCTGATAGATGTGGTTATCGATCATGGCAGCGAGAAGATTGTTAGCAGATGTTATAGCGTGAAGGTCACCCGTGAAGTGGAGATTGATGTCTTCCATCGGAAGCACCTGAGAGTAGCCGCCGCCTGCAGCTCCGCCCTTGATTCCGAATACGGGACCTAAGGAAGGCTCTCTTAAAGCGAGCATTACGCTTCTTCCGAGCTTATTAACAGCCTGAGCAAGACCGATACTTACGGTAGTCTTGCCTTCTCCTGCAGGAGTAGGATTCATCGCAGTAACAAGAACGAGCTTGCCGTCCTTCTTGGAGCTTCTGCTCTTGATCGCACCAAGCGGGATCTTGGCCTTGTACTTGCCGTAGAACTCGAGCTCGTCTGCACCAAGCCCTGCCTTTGCTGCTATATCCCCGATGGGATTAAGTGTTGCCTGCTCCGCTATCTCGATGTCGCTTAACATAGGTAACCTCATTTTCAGGATAATTGTTACAACATTATATCATTTATTGACGGCAAACTCTGCCGTGCCCGCCCTCTATAACTTTCATAAGCTTACGGGTTAAAAATCAATATTTCTTATACTCTCCGCTATCACACCGACCCCGCCGGCGGCAAGAAGCTTCCTCCCCAAGGTCTTCGCATTAGCACTGATCTCTTCCGAAGATATAAGCTCATCAGCCTTGGCGCGGAGCACTTCAGCACTAAACTCCATGTGATCCAGGCTTATGCCGGCATTATTCTTCGCGACCGACTCCGCATTATACTTACGCTCGAAGACCTTCCCCGGCACCATTATCTGCGGCACACCGTGAATAAGACCGTCCGCGATACTGTTCTGCCCGCCGTGATTGATAAAGAGCACCGCCTCATCAAGAAGCTCATTGAAGTCCCACCTCGGCGCCACGTGGACATTGCCGTCATCCGTCTTCTCAAGATACGATGAAGCAAGATACACCTGATACGGACTTCCCCTGAAAGCTTCCCTCACTGCACTTAATATCTTCTTCGCACTGACGGTCCCGCTTCCCATGTATACGAGGATCTTATCGCGTTCCCTTTTCGCTGGTTCAGCCTTCTTCAGCGTACCGCAGTACACCACACCTTCACGGGCGAACGGCTCAAGCTCGAAGATGCTCGGGCACACAGCAACATCCGCCCACTCGAAAAGCTTCAATGCCGACTCCACAGTTTCCAGCCCCAATTCCTTAAGAAGCCTGTTAAGGCCTCCCGCAAGCTTCGGGTTATTCGCGTACTCATGCTGAGTCGGGTAGCTTACGGCATTAATTAGCTTCACCCCCGCGGCCTTCGCTGCGATCATGGCGGAGATATTAAACTCCGAATAGACAATGTCCGGCTTTTCTTTGTTTATGAGATCAATGAGCTGATCCACGCTTCTTCGAAGGTACTTATAGGCCAGGTTTCCGGTGAGCCTTAATACCTCATCGAAGCTGTTTACTGTCTTCCTTGAAGTAAGCCCCGTCTTCTGAGCAAGAGGGAACATCCTCTTCGCGATCGGGGTCGGAAGCCCCATCGGCAGCGGCACTTCAAGATCATCATATGTGACGACATCAAAGCCGGACTCCTTAAGTCCTTCCTTAAGCAATCGTATCCTCGATGACGGACCCGAGGTCTCCGCCATCGCGAGCATAGGCACCAATACTATCTTCTTATCCATAAGTGTGATTATAGCAAAATAAAACCCCGTTACGTGTTGACATAACGGGGCTTTTTCTCAGATTGAATAATGCGGATCAGATCTCCATTCTTCCTTCGAAGACCTTCGCGCAGTTACCTGTCATGAAGACTGTCTCGTCAGTGTATCTGATGACAAGCTCGCCGCCCTTGAGGATTACTCTGATGTCCTCATTCTTCGGGCAGTAGCCGTTAAGTACGGAAGCGACTGCAGCTGCACATGCGCCTGTACCGCAGGCCATAGTCTCGCCGGAGCCTCTCTCCCAGACTCTCATCTTGATCGTGTGATCGTCGATGATCTTAACGAACTCTGTGTTGACTCTCTCGGGGAACAGCTTATCGTACTCGAACTTCGGGCCGACCTTATCGATGTCGATAACATCAACCAGATCAGTGAATACTACCGCATGAGGGTTGCCCATAGATACGCATGTGATCTTGTACTCATTGCCGTCGATGGTAACGGGACGTGCAACCACCTGGCCGTCACAGTCGGGATCGAGTGCAACCGGGATCTGTGTGGGATCGAGGATCGCATCACCCATGTCGACCTTAACTCTTACGACCTCATCAGCCAAAGTCATGAGCTCGAGCTTCTTGATGCCGCTTCTGGTCTCGATGGTCATGTGTCTTCTCTTATGACCTCTTACGTCGTACATATACTTACCGACGCAGCGGATAGCGTTGCCGCACATGTTGCCCTCGGAACCGTCGAGGTTATACATGATCATTCTTGCATCAGCGACTCTCGAAGGAGCGATGAGAACGATACCGTCACCGCCGACACCGAAGTGACGGTCGGACATATATACGGACAAAGACTCGGGAGAAGATACCATCTTCTCGAAACAGTCGATGTAGATGTAGTCGTTGCCTATGCCCTGCATCTTTGTAAACTCGACTACCTTTCTTCTCTCTCTCATGTTGTTGATGTCGACGAGCTCTGTGTTGATCTCGGAATATCTGGACATCAGTGAGTCTGCAAGAGCGTCAGCCGTATCAAGCGCCGTAAGGCAGGGGATTCCGAGCATTACCGCACGTCTTCTTAGCTTAACGGAATCTCTTGCAGGAATCCTTCCTCTCTTGGAAGTCGAGATAATGTAGCTTACCTTGCCGCTCTCAAGAAGTGAGATCGTGTTGTTCTCAGGTGACTCATGGATCTTATGTACTTCTGTTACATCCATGCCGGACTCGCGGAGGATCTTCGCAGTTCCGCCTGTCGCATAGAGGTTGAAGCCCAGTGTATCGAATTTCTTGGCGATCTCGACTACTTCCTGCTTGTCGGAATCGCGGACAGTGATGAAGACACCGCCTTCCTTATACATCTTGTAGCCTGCTGCTACGAGGCCCTTGTACAAAGCTTCGGAGAGGTTACGGCCTACGCCTAAGACCTCACCCGTGGACTTCATCTCAGGTCCGAGCTGTGTGTCAACGTCCGTGAGCTTTTCGAAAGAGAATACGGGAACCTTAACTGCAGTATAAGGAGACTGTCTGTAGATACCCGTGCCGTAATCCATGTCTGCAAGAGGTGTGCCGAGCGAGACCTCGATGGCAACGTCTACCATGGGAACGCCCGTTACCTTGCTCATGTAAGGAACCGTTCTTGAAGCTCTCGGGTTAACCTCGATAACGTAGATGCGCTCGTCCTTTACGATGTACTGGATATTAACGATACCCGTGGAGTTCAAGCCCTCGCAAAGAGCCTTGGTCGTATCGACGAGCTTCTTAGCCATGTTGTCGTAGATGTGCTTTGCAGGGTAGATGGCGATCGAGTCACCGGAGTGGATACCCGTACGCTCTACGTGCTCCATGATACCCGGAATGAGGACATCCTTGCCGTCGTAGATGGCATCGACCTCGATCTCACGGCCCTGGATATACTTATCGATAAGCACGGGGTTCTCGATGCCCTGTGCAAGGATTATCTTCATGTATTCCTTAACATCCTGATCGTCGAAAGCGATGATCATGTTCTGGCCGCCCAATACGTAGGAAGGTCTAAGAAGTACCGGATAACCGATCTTGGATGTAGCCTCGAGCGCCTCTTCCTCGGTAAGAACGGAGAAGCCCTTAGGTCTTGCGATTCCGAGTCTCTCGAGAAGCTCGTCGAACCTCTCTCTGTCCTCAGCCATATCAATGGAATCAGCGGATGTACCGATGATGTTGATGTTGTTCTTGGCAAGCGTCTTTGTAAGCTTGATGGCAGTCTGGCCTCCGAACGCTACTACTACGCCGTAAGGATTCTCCTGCCTGATGATGTTCATTACATCCTCGGGATCCAAAGGCTCGAAATAAAGTCTGTCACCCGTATCGAAGTCAGTGGATACAGTCTCGGGGTTGTTGTTGATGATAACGACTCTGAAGCCTAAGTTCTGAAGCGCATGTACGCAGTGAACCGCAGCGTAGTCGAACTCGATACCCTGACCGATCCTGATAGGACCTGAACCTATAACGATAACCGTCTTCTTTGCGCGCTGCTCCTCTGGCTCGAACTCGAGGTCAGCCTCGTTCTCTCCGCCTTCGCCCGGGAGATTATATGTGCCGTAGAAATAAGGTGTCGTAGCAGCGAACTCGCCTGCGCAGGTATCAACCATCTTGTAGACGGGAACGAGCTTGTCGGCTGTGATCGCATTGCCGGAGATCTTCTCCATCGTGCGGTCCGTGAAGCCGAGCTTCTTACCTGTTACATAGTCATCAGCAGAGATTACGCCGCCCTCGATCTTCTTCTCGAAGTCTACAAGGCGCTTAACCTTATTGAGGAACCACATGTCGATCTTGGTGACCTCATGGATCTCCTCGCATGTAACGCCTCTGTACATAGCCTCGCCGATAAAGAAAAGTCTCTCATCGGTAGGCTTGGAATATCCTTCCTTGATCTCCTCGAGGGATACTTCCTCGAACTTCGGGATCCTTACGCGGTCTGCGGAGATCTCGGCTCCTCTTACCGCCTTCATAAGAGCGGACTCGAAAGTATCGGAGATAGCCATGACCTCACCTGTGGCCTTCATCTGTGTGCCGAGGTCACGCTTTGCATATACGAACTTATCGAAAGGCCACTTCGGGAACTTAACCGCAACGTAGTCGAGCGCAGGCTCGAAAGCGGCATATGTGTTGCCCGTAACGGCATTCTTGATCTCATCGAGTCTGTAGCCCAGCGCGATCTTCGTAGCAACCTTCGCGATAGGATAACCCGTCGCCTTGGAAGCCAATGCGGAAGATCTTGATACTCGGGGGTTAACCTCGATAACAGCATACTCGAACGAATTCGGCTCGAGTGCGAACTGGCAGTTACATCCGCCTTCAACCCCCAAAGCCTCGATGATCTTCAACGAAGCGGAACGGAGCATCTGGTACTCCTTATCGGAAAGCGTTACAGCAGGAGCGATAACGATAGAGTCGCCCGTGTGTACGCCTACAGGGTCCATATTCTCCATCGAACAGACCGTGACCGTGTTGCCCGCCTTGTCGCGGATAACCTCGAACTCGATCTCCTTCCAGCCCGCGATACACTTCTCTACAAGGATCTGTGTGATAGGGCTTGCGGCAAGACCCGTACGCGCGGTCTCGTGAAGTTCTTCCTTCGTATAAGCGATACCGCCGCCTGTGCCGCCCAATGTGAATGCAGGTCTGATGATGACCGGAAGACCGATCTGCCCGGCGAACTCCTCCGCATCCTCTATGGTCGTAACAACCTTTGAAGGGATGCAGGGCTGGCCGATGGATTCCATCGTATCCTTGAAGATCTGGCGGTCCTCAGCCTTATCGATACACTCCGGGGAAGAACCCAGAAGTCTTACATTATGCTCATCGAGGAAGCCGCATTTCGCGAGCTCCATACAAAGTGTGAGAGCTGTCTGTCCGCCGAGGCCCGACAGGATAGAGTCGGGCTTCTCAGTCTCGATTACTCTTTTTACTGTCTGCAAAGTCAGAGGCTCAAGGTAGATCTTATCCGCCATCGACTTATCGGTCATGATCGTAGCCGGGTTCGAGTTGATAAGAACGATCTCGATACCGTCCTGTCTCAATGCACGGCACGCCTGCGTACCCGCGTAGTCGAACTCCGCTGCCTGACCTATAACGATCGGGCCCGAACCTATAACAAGAACTTTCCTGATACTTTTATTAAGCGGCATACTCTTACCTTCCCATCATCTTCATAAACTCATCGAAAAGAAACTCTGTGTCCTTAGGGCCGCCGCATGCCTCGGGGTGGAACTGCACCGAGAATGCGTTCTCCTTAAGATACTTGAGGCCCTCGTTGGTACCGTCATTTACGTTAATGAAAAGCTCCGTGGCAACTTCCTTATCAACGCTCTCTCCCACTACTTCGTAGCCGTGGTTCTGGGAGCTTATGTAGATCCTGCCGGTCTCCTCATTTCTTACAGGGTGGTTCGCACCTCTGTGACCGTACTTAAGCTTTCTTGTATTAAATCCGTGTGAGAGCGCGAGCAGCTGGTGGCCGAGGCAGATACCCATCGTGGGGTAATTCTCTTCTCTTAATGCCTTCAATGTCTCGATCTCGAAAGTGTTGTCTGCCGGGTCTCCGGGACCGTTAGACAAGAAAAGACCGTCGGGAGATAATTCCTTTATCTTCTCGGCGGTGGTTCTAGCGGGCATCAGATGCACCTCACATCCTCTCTTGCAGAGGCTTCTTATAATGTTGTACTTAACTCCGTAATCCATCAAAGCTACGACGGCCTTCTTCTCGCCTTCAGCCTCGTAGACCTTCTCTTCGGGAGTTGTAACCTCGTCAACGGGGTCCTTAATGACATAATTCTTAATAGCTTCGAGATCTGCGTGTGAAGGATCGTCGCAGATCATTCCGTTCATGGTACCGTGCTGTCGCAATACTCTCGTCAATGCTCTTGTATCGATACCCTTGATACCCGGGATGTTGTTGTCCTTAAGATACTTGTCGATCGTCTCTTCACATCTGAAGTTCGAAGGTTCGCCGCATGCCGTGCGGACGATGTATCCTGAGACTGAAGGTCCGATGCCTTCCTTATCCGGTGTGATAATTCCGTAGTTACCGATAAGCGGGAATGTCTGAACGACCGACTGACCCTTGTAACTCGGATCGGTCAAAGTCTCCAGATATGCAGTCATTGATGTTGTAAATACGATCTCTGAAACGGACTCACCGTCGGCACCGAAAGCCGTGCCCTCAAAGGTTTTTCCGTTCTCCAATACCAGATACCGTTTGTTGCTCATAAAGCCTCCTTCACGGAATATCTTCCTAAAAAAGGGGGCATTTCTCCTATAAAAGAAAAGCCCCATTGCTTAATTATTGCAGATAATATATCACACTTATGCGTGATGTAAAACATCAAATTATAAGAATCTTAAACAGCCGTTACCACCGCGAAAAACGTAAGATCTTTGTCGCCCTTGTTCATAAGAGAATGACTCTCTCCCTTGGGACATAATGTCGCCTGACCGGGAAGGACCTTCTCCAATACATTGCCTTCGGGATCGACAAGCGATCCCTCTCCTTCGAGGATATAGATAACTTCCTGATCCTCTGTATGTGTATGGAATCCGATGGAAGCTCCGGGTACGAGACGGCCTCTCATAACCTTGTTCTTATCGTCCGTAAACATCTTTACGTTGTATTCCTTCTCGCCGCCTTTGAAGTTGGGCTTGGCGTCTTCATTCATTGTAAGAAAATCGATGATCATAATGTGCCTCCGTTATAAATGTTCTTCTATAATACCATCACCCGAGAGTTATCACGATATCGGATGCAAATCCCGACCTTATGCTCTCGGCATCATCTCCCGAGATATAGCTTCCGAGGAATGCCTTGCCGTCTGCGCTTATTCCCCTCACGCTGTACTGCCCCGGAATATAATCCTTCTTCAAAGGAAGCTTATAAGTAACTCTGGTCTTCCCGAGAAGCGTAGTTCTTATTGTCAGATCATCTCCTATAAGATACTCGGGGATCAAAGGCTTCGGCGCGAATAACAGGCCCTCGCTTTCGGAATACGAGAAGATGGTCTTACCGAACATCATGATCTCATACATATCGATAAACTCGGCCGTTGAACCCGAGAGCCTCGCGACAAATCCCCTGCCGTGGATATTCGGATTGGGGTTCGCAGATGAAGCGATGAAAGACGAGTTCTCAAGCGGCGATCTTCCGTAGACTTCGGGATCCAGGAAAGGAACCGCACATGTTCTGAAGTCTTCGATGAACTCTTTATAAAGTCCGTTCTTTATAAGTTCGAGAAGATACTTATATTCCATATGAAGCCAGATCGATTCATTCTCAAGCCAGCCCGGCGTGAAGGCCCTGCATCTTCCGAGTTCGAACGATGCCTTCTCCAAAGGCTCGTTGACCTTATACATCTTAAGCTTCGTATCATAAAGTCCGTCTCTTACTTCGTTATAAAGCTGATGCTTCCTCTCTTCCGAATGCTTCAGCCTGAAGTTATGTACATAAGACTCCAGGAATCTCGGTATGACTACAGCCTTGAATGAATTGACAGTTATGCCGCCGTTTTCTTCCGTATAATCTTCTGCGGTGAACGCGAAGTACGAAGGCATCTTGCCGTTGCCCAAAGCTCTCGCTCTTGATATTCCGCGCTTAACGATCTGTCTCATATTTGAAAGAAGATCTTTGACGAACTGAACCTTCAGGTCCTCACAGTCTCCGGAGAATCCGTCCATGGTAGTCGCACGGTAATCCTCCTTGATCTCGTTTAAGGCATTCCAGGTCTTCATGTCCTGCCAGCCGTTAAGGCCCAGCTCGGCCAAAGACTTATAAAGATCCGCGACCTCGGAATTCAATGTGACCTTTCCGCTTTGAGGCATCGAATCGATCATGAACTCCAGGTATCTTACGAGCTCCATCGACTCGTTGACCGAAGATCCGAACAGACCCGGAAGTCCGTTAAGCGCGTCATACCAGCCGGGCCTTCCGCCCTCCATCTCGACTCCCATTCCGTATGAATCGAGCGTCATGAACTTTATCGCACAAAGAAGGAGCAGCTTCTCGCCCGCCGTCGCCTTAACGACTTCACCCAGAGGATCGGTCATAAGCTTGCCCTTGTTCTTCTTGCTCGGAAGCTCCATTATCGGGTGGTACTGACGAAGGCCCTTGGGCGTTTTCTCATACCTTAATCTTCTCGGATTAACGAAACACTTCGTATCAAAATAAGTGCAGTCCTTCTCGCCCCACAGGAGCATATCCTTCCTGTCGGGATACACGCGAAGGTATGTTTCTATAAGATCCAGCGTGTAGATCCAGTGGTCCGTCCAGTAGCCTTCACCGAACTCCGCGTTGATCTCCGGAACAGACTCGGATAAAGCTGCGGGGACAATATCGTCGATCTCGTCTTCCCTGTTTAAACTTATGAGCGCATCCGCAAGGCTTCCGGGGGTATACGGCTTTGTGAGGATCTTCTGAAGAACCGGATCGTAACGCGAGGCGTTCTCCTCCGGCATCGTAAAGCTCGCCTCCGATATCTTAAGCGGGTTGAAGCCGTCGCTTTGGATGAGGCTTAAGAACATCTTGATATTCATCTTTCCCGTGTAGGGCGTGAAAAGAATGTCGCATCTTCTGTTCTGGCAGATGTCCCTGAAGTTCGCGTTGCCCTGCGTGAAGAACTCAGGGGCTATCGTGAAGTAATTGTAGTCACGCTCCATGTCGCCGTGTTTTCGCGAGTACATATAAAAGACTTTGTTCCCGAGCCTTATGGGGAAGCCTCCGCGGAGGCAGTTATCGAAATAAGTCATCTCGCAGTAAGCATCGAATGTCGGATCGCCCGTCTTAGCGGCAATAACCGAATTGATCCTGTCTGCCATGCGCGAACCCTCGTCCCATTTTCGCGAGAAATACGCCTCCGCACCTTCCGAGCTTATCTTTTCCGCGAGCTTAACAAGACGTTCCTTGCCGTTACTGTTACCGTAGACCTCATAGAAAGTCACAGTCTGTCCGGGCTTGAGGTTCTTCTCCTGAGCGAAAAATGCGCACGGCACGGTATTGCTCATGTTCTGCCTTCGCGTCTTGAAGGAGCCGTCGGCAAAAGCCACGGGATTAAGGAAAGACAGATCGTAACCGAATATAACCTCGGGATCTGCATAGACGTCGAGAAGATCTCCGTCACCCGAGAACGCGAAAGCGAAATTACCTCTCGTGATCTCCTGAACGTCGATCGAATCAACGATGCTTGACCTTACCCTGTAGTAAGGAAGTTTTGTTTCCACATCCTCCACCTGCATCCATGCCGTAACGGTCTGCCCTATATCTTTAAGATCCGCAAGTGACACACCGTAAGGGTTAAGCGCAGGCATTCCGTCTAGCACACTTATACCTGCGCTTTCTGTTCTGTTGTTGGTAACACGTACTATTCTTACAAGAGCTCCCGTAGTCTCGGAAGGAAGCGTCATGTAAGAAACGTCCGTCAGGATACCGTCCTTCTCATCCTCTATGGAAAATGTGTTTGCGCCGATATACATACGGGTGCGGGCTTCATCTGTTTGAAAAGCTTCCCTTACCTTGCCGTCAACCCGGATAAAAGTTCTGAAGCCGTGCGTTGTGACAAGCTGATAAGCTGTGTGTGCGGGATAGAACTCCATGATGGAGTTGTCTTTGTTGGCCGTGCCGAATGAGGTGATGCCCTGACCGCGGTTGCAGTAGAAGGCCCAGATCGGAATGCCCTTTTTGCCGGACAGTCCCGGAAGAAAGTTTGCGAATACAGGTTTTCTGCCGTAATCATCAATGATGTATCTTCTGTATCGGTCGAGCATGGTAGCACCTCCTGATAATTGCTATTCTATCCGCAGGAAAGAATGACCGCTTCCGCGTAAAGCTCAATGCCGTTTCTGACATTCGGGTGTATCCAGTCGAGGATATACTCTGTCTGCGGAGCATGCGAGACGACATTCTCGATATACGGATTGGCATTTATAAACACGTCTTCACTGCTGTTAAGACCTGTTATGTATTCTTCCAAAGCAGCGGTGTACGCCTGTCTTCTCGGTACGATCTCAGTATAGTCGAGAGGGCTGATCTGGTCGCCGTCGAACGATGTCCAAGGTGCGATATAGTAGATCTTCGCATCGGGGCTCAAGCCTCTTATGACAGACCTTAAGCTTTCCATTCCTTCGACATATCCTTCCGGCGTAACAGGTCCCAG